>NZ_JBXWTH010000033.1:0-6853 GCF_059613825.1 Ruegeria sp. SATB027 | reverse complement strand
GGCCTTTAACAATATGACTTGGAAAATGGCCGCATAGGGTCAATAGTGAAACTGTCCGGAAACAGGGACGAAGTCCATTGGTGCGAAAAAAGGCAGATCGGCAGGACAAAGACTAAGCGGGCTCGGCCGATGCCTGTATCTGCTGTACCGAATACATCCAGAACCGAGTCATGAGAAGCACGGCCGCGAAGGCGAGACCAAGCACCAAGCCCAGCCAGACGCCGATGCCGTCCATATGACGGACAAAGCCGAAATAATACGACGCGGGAATCCCTACGACCCAATAGCTGAGCGCCGCCATGACCATTGGGATCTTGGCATCCTGCAACCCGCGCAGCAGGCCCAGCGCAATCACCTGCGCGCCGTCGACCAGCTGAAACAACGCCGCCATGGCAAGCAATCCGGTACCGATAGTCAAGATTTGGCCCCGCTGCGGGTCATCTGTTTCCATGAACAGGGAAATCAAAGGCTCGGCGCAGGTCAGAAACAGAATGATGGTTGCCACCGACATGACCAGCGACATACCAGTTACGGAAATTGCGCCCTTTTCCAGATGCGCCCTGTCCCGACGACCCAGCGCATTGCCAGCCCGGATGGTCGCCGCATTTGATAGCCCCAGGTGAACCATGAAAGTGGCTGAAGCCAGATTCAGGGCGATCCCATGCGCAGCCAGCGGGACCTGACCCAGCCAGCCCATCATCACCGCAGAAGTCGCGAACAGTGAAACTTCGGCCAATGTGGTCAAGCCGATGGGTACACCCAACTTCCATACGCTGGCAAACATTTCCCAATCCGGTCGCCAGAACCGCTGGAATAGGCTATGCTCTGGCAACGTCCGGATCACATAGATAACAACCGCGATCAGCGAAACAACTTGTGTCGTGATCGAAGCGATTGCCGCCCCTGTCACGCCCAGTTCGGGGGCACCCCAGTTGCCGAAGATCAGCGCATAATTGGTCAGCCCGTTCACAGCCGCCGCCGCAATTGTGATCCACAAAACAATCTGCGTTCGCTCCAATGCCGCCAGATAGCTTTTCAACACCATCACAATGAGGGCCGGAAACAATCCCCAACCGGCAACTCGCAGATATTCGGCTGCGGTTTCAGCAATTTGCGGTTCCTGCTTCATGGCGATCAGGATCGGATAGGACCACCACAGCAAGGGCATGACAACCACGGCATACAGCAACGACAACCATAGCCCCATCCGGGTCGAGCGGCGAATGCTGGTTTCGTCCCCTTCCGCCGCCGCTGTGGCCACCATGGGCATGACTGCCCAGCCAAATCCCGCACCGAACAAAAACAACACGAAATAATAACTGTTGGCCAAGGTAACAGCCGCCAACGCCTCGACCCCGTACCAACCCAGCATGATGGTGTCGGTCAAGCCGATTGCGTATTGCGCCAGATGACCACCAACCAGTGGCAGGCCGAGAACGGCAATAGCCCGAAAATGGGCCGGATATGTCATCACCTTTGTCATCGCTCCAGCCATATGCGCGCCATTGGCGCGGGACAAGAGCGGATCGGCAATATTTCATATTGAGACTTTTATGCCCGACCATTTCCTGAGGCCGGGCATCTTTGCAATCAGCGGGCGTCGGGGTGCAGAGCCGTACCCAGAATATGCTCGGACCGGTGAATAACGTGATGCGCCTGCCCTACGATCAGCGGATCAGGCTCGCCCACGATATCGTGATCCTTGCCGGGGTAATCCAGCGAGGACAGGAAGTGACGCATACAGTTCAGGCGTGCGCGTTTCTTGTCATTTGACTTGATGATCGTCCAGGGTGCGTCAGCCGTATCCGTGTAAAAGAACATGGCTTCTTTCGCCTCGGTATAATCATCCCACTTGCTGAGGCTCGCCTTGTCGATGGGCGACAGTTTCCATTGCTTCAAGGGGTCGGTTTCACGGCTTTTGAAACGGCGTTGCTGCTCTTGCTGTGTAACCGAGAACCAGTATTTGTATAGCTGAATGCCCGAGCGCACCAGCATCCGTTCCAACTCGGGCGTTTGCCGCATGAACTCAAGATATTCGTTGGGCGTGCAGAACCCCATGACCCGCTCCACACCCGCGCGGTTGTACCAGGACCGGTCATAGAACACCATCTCGCCCACGGTCGGCATCTCCTGAATGTAGCGCTGGTAGTACCACTGGCCTTTCTCTTCCCAGGTGGGTTTGTTCAATGCAACGACACGGGCCTGACGCGGGTTCAGGTGCTCCATGAACCGCTTGATCGTACCCCCTTTGCCTGCCGCATCGCGCCCTTCGAACAACAAGACAAACCGCTGCCCCGTTTCCTGCGCCCACAGCTGAACCTTCAAAAGCTCGGCCTGCAGATTGGCTTTTTGCGTCTCATACACCGACCGGGCCATTTTGCGGCCATAGGGGTATTTCCCACTTTCAAACGCCTGCCGGATTTTCTCGGGGCTGGGCGCTGAAGGGTCGGTGTCTTTGGCGAGCGTGGTCTTGATCTGGGTGGGTTCTGCGTTGGTCGTGGCAATGGCGTCCATACATCCTGTCCTTTTCTACTGTCCTGAAGGGTGGCTAGCAGAAAGCTCGGAAATGCGCTTTGATTGGTGTCAAATAGATGCCTTAAAAACCCATGATTTCCAGCGCGGATCCCTTGTTCCAATGCAGACGTCTTTTTTCAAGCTGAACGGCCATTCTTTCCACGTCAGGACATGGGGCGACAAAGCCGCGCCACCATTATTGATGCTGCATGGTTTCCCCGAATACAGCGGTGCCTGGGCCGATCTTGCGCCTCATCTGGCAGAACTCTTTTATTGTATTGCTCCGGACCAGCGCGGTTATGGCCAAAGCTGGTGTCCCGAAGGGGTGCAGAACTATACCCTGTCGCAACTGGTCTCAGACATGGCCGCACTGATTGAAACCAGCGGCGCGCCTGTTGCGCTGCTGGGTCACGACTGGGGCGCATCGGTGGCTTATGGCGTTGCCATGTTCCGCCCGGAACTCGTTGATCGGTTAATCATTGCAAACGGCGTACATCCGGTGCCGTTTCAACGCGCGATGGCCTTGGGTGGCGCACAATCCACAGCCTCGCAATATATCAATCTGCTGCGAGCACCCGATGCCGCACAAAAACTGTCCGAAAACAACTTTGCGATGCTGGAACAGTTCTTTCGCCATGGTATGGGGCTGGACTGGTTGACCGAAGCTCGCATGGCCGACTACCGCACTGAATGGGCCCGACCCGGTCGGCTGCAGGCGATGCTGAACTGGTACAGAGCCTCTCCGTTGGTTGTCGCCAAACCCGGTGTCCCCGCGACAGACCTGCCCGACCTGCCGCTCGACCGGTTGCATGTCAGGTGTCCGCACTTGTTGATTTGGGGGCCGGATGACAAAGCCCTTTTACCGGAAGCCACTGAGGGGCTGGAGGCGTTTGCCACCCACCTCACCCGTGTCACGATCCCTGGGACCGATCATTGGTTGCATCATCAAAATCCGCGGGCCGTGGCGCAGGCCATTCTGGAATGGACTGGCCTGACATAATCAGGCCCCGCCCGCGCGCAACGGCAAGCCAAGCAGCTTTTGTCGCAGCGCCAACGATATCTTTAGCACCTTACCGGTGCCCCCAGTCGTCAGGGTTGTCAGAGTTGTTCGGCGACAACCCCAACTCATCACCATCGGTTGAGCACCCAAGCCCCAGAACCGTCCGGTTTGCATATGAAAAATAGGAGCAGACCTGATTGATCTCGAGGATTTCGCCATCATCCCACCCCGCGTTGCGCAGGGCGGCGACGTCCGCTTCGACCAGATCGCCCGGCGCTTCGGTCAACTTGCGGGCATAATCCATCGCAGCCATTTGCGCCTTATCCAGCGGTGCAGCCGAGGGATCGCGCGCCTCAATCGCTGCCCTGATCGCGTTGCCACGCACCGTATCACCCAGCAAGCGCTGAAGACCTGCAAAGTGATGCTCGACGCAATACCCGCACCGGTTCAGTGAGCTGACCCAAACCCCCAGCACTTCCAGAAACCATTTCGGTATCTTGTTGCCCGAATGATGCAACACTGCCTTGTACATGGCCATATGGCCTTCCATCGAATGCGGGCGAAGGCTGTGTGCCATCATGATGTTGTCTACGTTATTGTTCGGCCCGGTCACGCGTTCGTAGAGTTTCCTCAACTTTCCAGTCGCTTCTTCGAACGGAACGGTTCTGATCCAGTTCATTTATTCACCTCCGCTTTACCGGGATCAAAGGACTGGTTATCTGCACGGATTGCAAGCGGCTTGACAGAAAATCCACAACACCTCGCGTCCCTCTTCCCCCGGACCACATCACCTGCCATAATGGCGGAAACCCAAAAACAAGAGCAGCACCCATGCCCGAAGATCTGTTGACGCCCAGCGCCACTTCTACCTATGACGCCTCCTCGATCGAGGTGCTCGAAGGGCTGGAACCGGTTCGCAAACGCCCCGGCATGTATATTGGCGGCACGGATGAGCGTGCGCTGCACCATATGTTGGCCGAGATCCTCGACAACTCGATGGACGAGGCGGTGGCAGGCTTTGCCAACCGGATCGAGGTCGAGCTGCATTCCGACTACGCCCTGACCGTCCGTGACAACGGGCGCGGTATCCCGATCGACCCGCATCCGAAATTTCCGGGCAAGTCCGCGTTGGAGGTGATCCTGTGTACCTTGCACGCGGGTGGCAAGTTCTCGGGCAAGGCCTATCAGACCTCGGGCGGCTTGCACGGGGTTGGTGCGTCGGTGGTGAACGCGCTGTCTGATTCGATGGTTGTGCAGGTGGCGCGGGACAAGCAGCTATATGAACAACGTTTCTCGCGCGGCGTCCCGCTTGGCCCGGTCGAAAAGGTTGGCGCGGCCCCGAACCGGCGCGGCACAACGGTGACCTTCCACGCCGACCCGGACATCTTTGGCCATCACAAGTTCAAACCCGCGCGGCTGTTCAAATCCATCCGCTCCAAGGCCTATCTATTCTCGGGCGTCGAAATCCGCTGGAAAACCGCCATCGATGACGGTGAAACCCCGCTTGAGGCCTCGTTCCACTTTCCGGGCGGCCTGTCGGATTACCTGAAAGAGACGATGAACGGCTCGTCCACCTATGCCGAGCAACCCTTTGCGGGCACCGTCGATTTCAACGAGAAATTCGGCACCCCCGGCAAGGTCGAATGGGCGATCAACTGGACACCGTCGCGTGACGGGTTCATCCAGTCCTATTGTAACACCGTTCCCACCCCCGAAGGCGGCACCCATGTGGCGGGATTCTGGGCTGCGATCCTCAAGGGGATCAAGGCCTATGGCGAGTTGATCAACAATAAGAAGGCCGCGCAGATCACCCGCGACGACCTGCTGACAGGTGGCTGCGCGCTGGTGTCGTGCTTTATCCGCGAGCCGGAATTCGTGGGCCAGACCAAGGACCGCCTGGCCACGGTCGAGGCGCAGCGGCTGGTCGAAAACGCGGTCCGCGACCATTTCGACAACTGGCTGGCGGCTGATACGAAATCCGCCGGCGCGATCCTCGACTTCCTCATCCTGAGGGCCGAAGAACGCCTGCGCCGTCGGGCCGAGAAGGAAACACAACGCAAGTCCGCCACTAAGAAACTTCGTCTTCCCGGCAAGCTGGTGGACTGTTCCAGTTCAACACGCGACGGCACGGAATTATTCATCGTCGAGGGCGATTCTGCGGGCGGCTCGGCCAAGATGGGTCGTGACCGCAAAACGCAGGCCCTGCTGCCCCTGCGCGGCAAGATCCTGAACGTTCTGGGCGCGGCCAGTTCCAAGCTGGGCACCAATGCCGAGATCAACGATCTGACGCAGGCGCTGGGTGTCGGGCTTGGCACCAAGTTCAACGTTGACGACCTACGCTATGACAAGGTCATCATCATGACCGACGCGGATGTGGACGGGGCGCATATCGCGTCCTTGCTGATGACGTTCTTCTTTACCCAGATGCGCCCGATGATTGACGCGGGCCACCTGTACCTGGCCTGCCCGCCTCTGTACCGCCTGACGCAGGGTGCCAAACGCGTCTACTGTCTGGACGAGGCCGAGCGCGACGAATGGCTGAAAAAAGGTCTGGGCGGCAAGGGTAAGATCGACGTGTCCCGCTTTAAGGGTCTGGGTGAAATGGACGCCAAGGACCTGAAAGAGACCACGATGGACCCCAAATCCCGCAAACTGATCCGGGTCACCATCGACGAGGACGAACCCGGCGAGACCGGCGATCTGGTCGAGCGCCTGATGGGCAAGAAGCCCGAACTGCGGTTCCAGTACATTCAGGAGAACGCGCGGTTTGTGGAGGAGCTGGATGTTTGATTTAGGATTTTTGTGGTTTCAATACCGACAATAATTCCAAAGCAATCTGATAACAAATTTCCAGTTCAATGTCTTTAAACTCATGTGGCCCCGAAATGTCAGAGGGTGACATCTCTAGCATATGAGGTTCTTTCGATAAAACATGCAACGAACCGACATCACCTTGAGGCATCTGAACTTCAAACCTGACACCTCTCGTCGTGATGAAATATCTAATATTGGGAAACGCTCCCAATAGCAGCATTTCATAATTTCTATCTTTTATATTTTGGTCTACATGCCCTCCACCATCCTGATTTCGCATCGTGCGAATGAAGTCCATCCTACTTAATTTCAGTTGCCCCTGTAAGTTGATGATGGGTGTTTTTTTCCACCAAGTTTGGAAGTTGACGCGGCTGTCACTATTTACGACGCCTACAGCGCCAAATCGGTTTTGCGCCGGAGTCGCTGACAATGAAATCTTTAGAGTTGGGAACGGCTCTGTTGCACAAATCGGATTTTGAGCGCAGTTCCCCTTTCCCCGGACGGACTTATCCTACGGGCTCTGTG
>NZ_JBXWTH010000032.1:0-219766 GCF_059613825.1 Ruegeria sp. SATB027 | reverse complement strand
CTGTCACAGAGCCCGTAGGATAAGTCCGTCCGGGGAAAGGGGAACTGCGCTCAAAATCCGATTTGTGCAACAGAGCCATTGTAATACAAACTTTTGGACGCTGTTCGTGTACCCGCTTGTGCTCGGTCTCGGCTTAGCCCTTGCTTTGCCATGGATTCAGTTGGCTGGGGCAATTTTGGCGAGACAGCCGATTGAACGACTAAAAAAACACCACAGCGATGTTTTGCATAACCAGCGGATTTACCAATTAAGTCATCAAATCAAAGAAGAGGAGCTGCGAGCCGAACTCGATAAGACTCGCGAAGAAGCAAAAATCGCTGCGGCAGAGCGCTTGGATCGGGCGCAGAAGGTTGACGAGAACCTCGCTGAAAATATTATCGATGATCGTCAAGCAACTGACAACTCAGCGACCAACTTTACCGCTCTGACTGTGGCAGAGCGCGATCTCATTTGCATTATTGCAAAAGATGGAAATGGATTTGTCGGGGTTTTTGAGATTAGTGAGGGTTACCGCTTCATTGCCGGGGGCATCGAGTTTATTTTGCCTCACAGACGATTGTTGGAATTAAAGGGAATCTTAGATAAATTTAGGAAGCTGAATTACCTACGAGAATTCGACAACGAACTAACCCTGTCCGGTTACCAATTGGCTGACGATATCGTACTGCGGGATGACATTTCTCATGAGACTAGACAAGAAAGACTCATAGAACACTTCACACATTAGCGAACAAGCGTAGGATGGGTTTCCAACCCATCACTCCTTTGGCCACCTAAACGCATGATGGGATATAACCCCATCCTACACCGCTTTGTAACGGAAAAAGAGGGCGGGAACCCCCCGCCCGAACTGTTACCCCTTATCCCAATGGGCAATCACGTCGTACCCAACCGGCGTCGGTGGGCCTTCCATGAATTCGGCGAAATGACCCCACAGTTCGGCCACTTTGGGCGCGTTTGCGTTCGAGGTCGCTTCGCTTTCGACCACCGAAATCACATAGCCTGAACCATCCTCGTTCATCACGTTGGTAAAGCTGTGCATGCCGGGCATACCCATGATGTCGGATTTCAATTCATTCATCTTCGCCGTCGCCGCCTCGCGCGTACCGGGCTTCATTTTGTATTGGGTAATACGTGCAAACATCACTTTCCTCCGTCGTTTGGCGTAATTGCCATGTAACACGGCCGGAACGGCCCCGCCGCGCGCACCCTAGCACGACGGCCCGAAATCTCGCATTGATACCGGCGATTTGCGCCGATTTTCAACCATACACCGCACTGCATCCGGGCGGCTGTCCCTTCAGGGTTGCAGCCTCGCCCCCAGTGCGGTTGTTTTTGCACCGATGGATGCTTGATCCCAATCAATGTCGAAACGCGAATGCGTCGGCAAAGTGGGTCCCATGCAAACACAGAACCCAACCGGCATAGACGCCTACAAACCCGCCCAGATCGCCGAGCTGGTTGAAACCGCTGGCGTTGCCAAGGCACATCTCACGGTCGGTCAGACGCTGACTCTGGCGATACTCGCGGGCGTGTTCATCGGCTTCGGCGGGGCCGCCTTCACCATGGTCATGACCGGCGTTGACACCGGATTCGGACCGGCCCGGTTTCTGGGTGGCGTCGTGTTCTCGCTGGGCTTGATCCTTGTGGTCGTCGGCGGGGCCGAGCTGTTCACCGGAAACGCCCTGATGACCATCGCGGCGGTGGATCGGAAAATCTCGCCGCGCGCCCTGCTGCGCAACTGGGGCCTCGTGTACCTTGGGAATTTGGTCGGGGCCATCGCACTGGCTCTGGCCTTCGCTGCAACCGGCTTGCTGGACGGGCCCATGGGGGCCACCGCATCAGCAATCGCAAATGGCAAGATCGACCTCTCGGCCACCCAGGCGTTTGCGCGCGGCGTTCTGTGCAACGCGTTGGTCTGCCTTGCCGTCTGGCTGAGCTTTGCGGCCAGAACAGCGGCGGGCAAGATCATGGCAGTACTCTGGCCCATTGCGGCGTTTGTCCTTTTGGGGCTCGAACATTCGGTCGCCAATATGTACCTGCTGCCGCAGGGCGCGCTTGCCGGCGCCGATTTCGGTTTGGGCGCGGCCATGGGCAACCTGTTCTGGGTCACGATCGGCAATATTGTCGGCGGCGCAGGCGGCGTCGCGCTTGCCTATCGCTTTGCCTATCTGCGCAATACGCCCGGCTGAGCACGCGGTTTATCAGGTTTAGGGCAGGGAGATCCCCACACTCCACCCTTGCACCCCGCCCCACCCTCCTCCACGTTTGAAATCACAAATTGTGATTCCAAACGGTTGCCATGACAAACCCGAAAAACCTGCCCAGCGCGCATGAGGTGCAAAACGCCATTCACAGGGTGCGCGGCACCCGTGTGGTGCTGGCCGAGGATCTGGCGCAGTTCTACGGAAAATCCGTCAGTGCCTTCAATCAGGCCGTCTCGCGAAACACCGACCTGTTCGAAGGCTACCGCTTTCAGCTGACCGATGCCGAGGTTGCCGATTTGCAATCACAGAATGTGATATCAAAACCCAAAGGCCGCGGCGGGCGGAGGGTCAATCCGTGGGTCTATACCGATTACGGCGTGGCCATCGCCTCGGCCCTGTTCAAGGATCCGCGCGCGATCAAGATCACGCGGATGATCACCGAAGCCTTTGTCGATGGCGCGAACGCCCTGGCCGAGACCCCGCGCAACCTGCCGGAAATCCTGCCGCCCGAGGATGCACCCACCCCGCTGCTGCCCAATGGCGACCAACTGCGTGAACTGGCCGAAAACATCCTCGATTCCGGCCAGCAGAGCCTTGTCGATTACATCGCCAACCCAACCACCAAGCGCCAACAGGCCGTGGCGGTGATCATGAAGACGCTGGCCGAAACCGCCGGGGAAGAGGTCCGCACCCAACAGGAACGCCTGCGCCTGCGTATCGCCGAACGGCTGGCCACCGGCGATTATGCCAGTGACGACGACCGCAAAGGGTTGCTGGAACTGCTACAGGCGATGAAAGGTTAGCCCTTTCCCGCCCCGAGAATTCAGGGGCGCACGAACTTGGCGCTTCCCACTGACCGTTCGCGCGGCTTCGGCTGGTCCTGTGCCTGCACGGTGGTCGCGCGTGGCAGCTCCAGCTCGGCATACCCGCAGGCCACCCCGTCACCATCCGGGTCGTTGCGCTCATGATAGCCCGGCTGCCCTGCGCGGAATGGCCCGATCCCCATGGCCTGTGTCGCATCACATCCCGCCAGCGCGATCAGGTGGATCACCGCCTCGTCCCGCTCATAGCCCGAGGTGCGCAGAAAGACGCCCGTGGCAATTAGCGCGGTCGTCAGCGGCAGCAGCAGAACCATGATCAGTATCCGCAGCGGGGACAGCGCCTGCCGCCGCGCCGCCTCGGCGCGCAGATGCCGTTTGGCCGAGCGCGGGTTCAGATCAGGTGCTTCCTGCGTTGGTTTCTTGAACAACATACCCCGACCCATAAGGGCAATATGTGGCAAAGCCGAGGCAACACAGTTCCACCGGGTTCAAAAAATCTGGCCCGGCCCGAAACCACCGCCCGCACAGGCACAATTTTGCTTACTGCCAGTGATGCCCGGCCGTCACCGGACCACATGCACCGCACAAGGGGCGTGGCGCACAATATGGGACGCAGTGGACCCCAACAGCAGATCCTGCATCCCCGGCCGGTGCGAGGCCACGATGATCAGGTCCGGGTGATGTGCCTCGGCCCAGTCCAGAATGGTCCGGCCGGAATGCCCTTCGACCACCATGCCCGTTGCATTCGGCAATTGCGACGCCAGCGTATCCAGCTCTGACTGAATCGCCTTTCGGGCCTCGGACAGATATTCCGCCGGCATGTACGAGATTGCATAATTCGGAATATGCTCAACCACATGCAGCAATGTGACCTGCGCGTCCGGCGTGGCCAGAACCCGGGCCAGTTTCAACGGCCCGGACGTGTCTCTTTCAGCATCGAAAGAGATCGGAACGAGAATGTTGTGATACATAGCATGCGCCTCCGTTTTGCAGACTTACTTTGAAACAGACATGCACGGCAGGCTTTGATTCAGGTCAGGTAGAGCCAAATGTCTCTGCAACGTCATACATGACCGGCTCAAAGCTCTTGCATAGCTCGTTGATCTTGCGGTTGCGGTCGCGCATCTCGGGGGTCCGCAGCATGGCCAGGAAATCCTCGCGGCGTTGCCATTGCGAATAGTTGGCGATCCGGGTTTGCGCATCATTCACATGAAGCCCCGCGGAAACAAAGCCGGGCTGCTTCGAGATGAACTCTGAATAGGCGTCGGTCAGCGCCTCCAAAAGGTCCTGACAGGTGCCGGGCGTCATTTCAAACGTGGTGATAACTGTCTGAACACTGGCGTTTTTGGCGATTTTCGGCATCGGGATTCTCCATTTCTTTCCCCAAGCCTAGCACATCAGATTGAAACGTCGCCTATTTCCTTACCGCTGCGCCAATCGGCGCTTTTCTGCGCCCGTTTGTCAGACGGCTGGCAACCCGGTATGGGCGGCCAGCCGCTGTTTCAACGCTCCATGCGCATCGTGACCGAGACTTCGCCTTTCAGGTGATCCGGCCAGCGCAGAATAAGACTGTCGCCACTGGCCCCCTGTTCCGTCAGAACATGAGGGGCCGAATAGACAAGGTTGTTGAACACCCCGGTCAGCGACCCGATGGCAGTGACCCCGTCGCAGCCACGCGCCTTGCCGCCAAATGGCAATTCGCCGTTTGCCGAAACGGTCCAGACATTCGCGACCGAGTTCTGCTGGCTGCGGATGCGCAGCGGGTTCGAGGATCTCTTGCCAATCCCGTGATAGGTATTGTTCTCGTAGGTCACGTTCGAATGCCTGTTATTGTCCAGATCGGCAAAAGACGTATCGACCCGTTCCGCCCGGTCGATCGAACCGCTGGTGGCGCGGAACTTGTTCCCGGTCACCGTCACACCATTCAGGTAATGGCCAGCGCCATAGGGGCGGATGATGATATAGCTGAACCAGGCCGGCGCATCGCTCGAGAAAAAGATATTGTCCGTGATGCTCATCGAGCTGAACGAAAACCCGCTGGTATAGGTGGGTGCCGCATCGCGTTCATTGGTCCATTCGATAAAGCAGTTGTCGACATAGTTCTCGGCAATGGTCGAGGTGTTGTAGGTGCCGATCATGATCAGCCCCGCGGTACGGACCCCTTGCGGGATGCCGTCGCCCTGGAAGAAATGGTTGCCCAGAACCAAATTGGTGCCACCGCCCAGAACGGCAAAATGCTTGAACCGCACCGCCCGATTGTGACGCAGCTTCACATCGTTCGAGTTGGTGTTCAGCCCGATGGAATTCCGGTCCGTCACGTCAAGCGCTTCTTCTGAGGACAGGAACTGGCAATTATCGATCAGCAGCCCCTTGCACCCCGTCGCGGTCGAGGTCAGGCCCCGATCCTTCGGGCGACTGATAAAACAGTCTTTCAACGAAAACGTACTGCCCGAGGCCGCCAGACGAATACCGCTGCACCGGCTGTTGCACTGAAACTCGATCTGTTCCATGCCGAATTTCCGCAGCGTATCGAAACCGCTGAAATCCAGCAGGTATTTGAACGACTGAAAGGTAAAGGTCTGGGTACCGGCGGCGTCATAGATGGGCGCGCTCAGGGTCATCTCACCGGCACCTATGTTTTTCGAGCGCACGTAAACCTCACGCCCGACACCACTGCCCTCAACCAGCGATCCTACCGGAATATTGGCCACATTGGCGACATTGGTCAGGCGTGTCTTGTCCAAGGGGTCATAAGTAGCGACAGAGGTGAAGGTTTCGGTGTCCCAGGCGGTACCGCTTTTGACATCGAACTGCCCGTTGCGGATCACGCGGCGCGTGGAAAAGCCGCTTTGCTTGTTGGGAACCGCAGCGGCCATGTCGATCGGCGCGGAAACGGAAATCTTGCGCCCGCCAAGATCCAGCGAGTCATGGTCCGAGTTGTTCAGCAGCGCCTGAAACGCCTTCTTGAAGGCCAACTCCTCATCTCCGAACGCCTCAATATATGCGGGCAGATGGAAATCCTTGGTCAGCAACAGCATCTTGTCATCCGGCATGGTGACGGTGCCTTCGAATTCAATCTCCGCATCGATGCTGGTGTTTTCCGCAAGGTGATAGATGCCTTGCGGAACAAAGACCCGGCGGCCACCGGCCGCCTGATCCGCCGCCTCAAACGCAACCGAGTCATCCGTCACACCATCACCAACAGCACCAAAGTCGCGCACATCGACCAGGCTGATCATCTCGCGCAGAAAAAACCCGGTGACATCGGTGATCTCAAGATCATCGACACGCACCAGCGCGCCGTTGGCCCCTTCGATATCCAGGCCGAAATGCCCGTAAAGGGCGGCCAGCCCCCAGGGCATGTCCACGCCCGGGCGCTGGCCGGTGCCGACAATCGCGGTGATCTCCTGAACCGTGCCATAGCCCGACAGCTGGGTGGCAGGCCCCTGTTCCACAAGACCGGCCACATGCACATCGCCCGCGCCACCGGCCCAGGCTGCAATGCGTACCGACGGCAACGGGCCACTGATCGCCTTGACCCGGGCTTTGATCTGCAAATAGCAACCGGGCAGGATCGGCGTTTGCCCCATGTAACGCAGTTGCTGCGTTGTGTTGACCTTCAGGATTTCAAGGCAACCGGCAAAATCCGCATCCGCCGGAACAAACACCCCGGTGCCGGACCCGCCATATGTGGGCGACCCGGGCGTTCCGTCCCCCGCAGACCAGACCGTCAGACCATTCGCGAATTGAGGCGGCATGAACACGATGCCGTCGGTGATTGCCTTGTTCATTGAAAACCCTTTCCCAATCGCGCCGCGCAAATCCGGCGACGCGTTCAAACCCCGTGTTCAGGTCCGCCCCGAACGCGACAGTCTGGATATCGAAAAGGAATTAACCACGGCTCATCTCACCGTGACGGTGGTGTTGCCTCAGGCCGCAGGGTCAGCGGCACCCAACAGTTGCACCCCGTTGATCTTCCAGCCTTCCGTCAGCGGGATCATCTGATAGTCCAGAAGATGCACCCGCCCGTTACTGTCCGTAATCATCACCTTCTGCCACAGCGCGCCATCGACCTCGCGCAGTTCCAGAAAACGCACATCGGCGGGACGCCAGACCATGGGATAGCCATTGCGCACCATCGCGCCGAAATTGTCGGGGTTTCGGAACAGACGCTGGATGTTGGGGCTGGCAAAGGTGAAGGCGGTCGCAAAATCATCCGCCCGGAAGGCCTGTATCTGCGCCGCGATATTGGCCTCGATCTCGGCACTCTGCGCAAATGCGCCCGACGCCAGCCCGGCGCTCAGGGATAATGCAAGCAGTAGTCGACGCATGGGGCCACCTCCTGTTCCAAGGATAGCCCCATGCCGGTTCAGGTCAAATCAGACCAGCTCTCCGGCCAGTGCCTTGTCGATCAGCGCGATGGTCTCGGGCACGCCGTAAAGCGCGATAAAGCCCCCGAAACGCGGCCCTTGCGAGGCCCCCAGCAACACCTCATAAAGCGCCGAGAACCACCCTTTCATCGGATCAAACCGCTCGCGTCCGATGGCATAGACCACCGATTGCAACGCTTCATCCTCGGTCGGGCCATCATACGCCTCAAGCGCCGCCTTCAGCGCTTCCAGCGCCTCGCGCTCCTGATCCGTCGGCGCGCGATGGTTGCGCGTCGGCTTGACGAAATCGTTGAAGTACCGCACGGCAAAACCGGCTGCCTTGTCCAGATCGGGATGGCTCTCTGCCGTTGCCTCGGGCGCATAGCGGCGAATAAAGCCCCACAGCGCCTCCTTGTCTTCGGCACCGGATACCGATGCCAGATTCAGCAGCATCGCAAAGGGAACGATCAGGGTCGATTCCGGCACGTCGCCGCCGTGGATATGCCAGACCGGGTTGTTCAACTGTGCCTTCAGGTCCTGCCCCGGATAGGCGCGCAGCTGCTGATGATACTCATCATAGGCTTTCGGGATCACGTCGAAATGCATCCGCTTAGCCGTCTTGGGCTTTTGGTACATGAAATAAGCCAGCGACTCGGTCGGCGCATAGGTCAGCCATTCGTCGATCGAGACACCATTGCCCGACGATTTCGAAATCTTCTGTCCGTTCTCGTCCAGAAACAGCTCATAGCTGAAATGCTCGGGCGCGCGGCCACCCAAGGCCCGGCAGATCCCGTCATAGATCTTTTCGTTGGTCGCGTGTTCCTTGCCGTACATCTCGAAATCAACGCCCAGTGCCGCCCAGCGTGCCCCGAAATCCGGCTTCCATTGCAGCTTCACGTTGCCGCCGGTGACGGGAACGGTCCATTCCTTACCGTCTTCATCATCGAAGGTGACGGTATAGGTCTCGGCGCAGACCTTTTTCATCGGCACATACAGGACCCGCCCGGTTTCCGGATGGATCGGCAGGAAGATCGAATAGGTCTGCTGGCGTTCTTCCCGCAGGCTTTTCAACATGATGGCCATCACGTCGTTATAGCGTTCAACCGCACGCTTCAGAATCTCGTCGAACTGGCCCGAGCGATAAAAGTCGCGCGCCGAATAGAACTCGTATTCGAACCCGAAGGTATCAAGGAACCGGCGCAGCATCGCGTTGTTGTGCTCGCCAAAGCTGTCATACTCGCCAAACGGATCAGGAACCGAGGTCAGCGGGCGCTGCAAATGCTCTTCCAACGCCTCGGGGTTCGGCACGTTGCTGGGCACCTTGCGCATCCCGTCCAGATCGTCCGAGAAACAGATCAGCTTGGTCGGGATGTCCGACAGCGCCTCAAAGGCACGCTTGACCATCGTGGTCCGCGCCACCTCACCGAACGTGCCGATATGCGGCAGGCCCGACGGGCCATATCCGGTTTCAAACAGCACATACCCCTTTTCCGGAGCACCTTTCTGATAGCGTTTAAGCAACCGGCGCGCCTCTTCAAAGGGCCAGGCCTTGGACGACATCGCGGTTTCGCGCAGTTCAGACATTTCAATGTGCTCCATTGGGGAAACGGTCGCGGCTGCACCACGCAACCCGACCGGCCCCTCCTATTGTGCCAGTGCAGCATGAGTCAATAAAGCACCGGTGTTTTCACCGCCCGGAACCCTGGAAAACCACCTTGTCACGGGGTTTTGCCGCCAATTGACTGTTCTGCCCGCCCTCAGCCTCTGATCCACGCCCCCTGCGTCCGCCATCCCGCACCGGTTTTTCCATCCGCAGGCCTTACTCCAGCCACACTCATGGGGTGGATTTGGCGCGCGAAACATAAAAGACACGGGCGACAGGCTTTGACCTGATCCGGATATTTCGCGTGTTTGCACTGCGGTGCTACGATGGAAAGACGCCGGGAAACCTCCCCGGACCAAAGGAAACGAGATGCGACGCGAAACCACCAACCTGATCCGCTTTGTGCTCGAGGATATCGTTCCGCCGATCCTGCGCGACAGCGCCGCCTTTCACTGGCTTGCGCGCCGTGTCTGGGGGGAACACATTACCCGGCTGGCGGCGTTCCGCGAACGCGCGCCTTTTCTGACGGACGAAGAATACGAAACGCTCTACCGGGAACACCCGCGCGTGCATGACGGAACCGACAATTCCGACGCTTGCATCGACCGGATCGCCAGCGACATTGTTGGCGACAGCATCTGCGACGTCGGCTGCGGCACCGGGGCCCTGCTGCAACGCATCCGCTCCCTTCGCCCGGACATCACGGCCATGACCGGCGTCGATTTCGTTGTCGATGACGCTGAGGCCATCGAAAACATCAGATATGTTGCCGCCCGGATCGAAGACCTGCCTTTTGAGGACAACAGTTTCGACACGGTCATCTGCACCCATGTGATCGAACATCTGCTGGATTACCGCCGCGCCATCGCTGAATTGCGCCGGGTCGCGCGCAAGCGGGTCATCATCGTGGTCCCGCGCGAACGGGAATATCGCTACAGCTTCAACCCGCATTTCAATTTCTTTCCCTACACCCACAGCTTTCTGCGCGCCGTGCATCCTAGCCCCAGGTTTCACACCTGCGAGGATATCGGGCGTGACATCTATTACTGCGAGGATCGCCCGGCCGAGGAACCCACCGAAAAGCCCCTCAAGGATCAGGCTGCATGAGCGCAACCGCACCCACAGCGCTGATCTGGACCGGGCTGCTTCTGACACCTGTCATGATTTCGTTCGGACAGGTGCTGTTCAAACTTGCCGGCGGGCGGATCGACGGCCGCACCGCGACCGGGGCGATGGGGGTGTTGCATACCCTGCTCGATCCTTTCTTGCTCGTCGCTCTGGCGATTTACGGCACAGCAACGATACTCTGGATTTACGTCCTCAGGCATGTACCGCTGTCGCAGGCTTATCCCTTCATGGCGCTCAGCTTCGTACTGGTTCCCCTCGCCTCGTGGCTGTTCTTCGGGGAAACGCTGGGGCTGCGCTATTGGATCGGGGCGGGCCTTTTGCTCAGCGGTATGGCGATTATGAACACCTGACCGGTTCAACCTGCCGCACAATGCGTGCAAAACAAGATGTTGAACCTGCCCTGCCCCCCTTCTATCCTGCGCCATTGACGAACCCCAAGCAGGATGCCCCGAATGACCGAGCAAGTTCCCCACCCGATGTCCCCACAGGATTGCCTTGTGGCGATCATGGTTGCGATCTCGGCCTCCGACGAAACCATCCGAACCGCCGAGCTGGTAAAGATCGAGGTCGCCGTGAACATGTTGCCGGTTTTCGCCGGGTACGACATCGACCGGATGCGCCACGTGTCGCAGGTCGTGTTTGACCTGTTCGAACAGGAAGACGGGCTGGATGCGCTGTTTGGCCTGATCCGGGACAACCTGCCCGAACGCCTGAACGAAACGGCCTATGCTCTGGCCTGTGACGTCGCCGCCGCTGACGGAACGCTGGCCGAATCCGAACTGCGCCTGCTGGAAGAAATCCGGTACGAGCTGAACATCGACCGCCTGCACGCGGCCGCGATCGAGCGCGGGGCCCGGGCGCGCCACAGCGTCTGACACCCGCTTCAGGCCGGTTTCAGGTTTCAGCTTCCGTAAAGTGATCCCCAGCGCTCCAGCAAGGCGCGCTGCAATTTCCGTGATCTGCTGTTCCAGCTGCGTGCGCCATCCGGGCGCTCACGCTGCGCGCGTGGGATCGTTGCGCGATGGTCCACGTCGGCGGTGAATATCGCGAATGCCAGATCGACCCCGTCCGCAGTTGTCAGGAAACCGCCCAACCCGGATACAAAATTCAATGTCCCTGTCTTGGCATCAACCTTGATTGGGTGGTTCTTGACGGGCCGCCCGTCCCGGTCGGTCAGTGCAAAAGGTTTCATCAGGGGTCGCAACATCCCCGATTTCTGTGTTGCAACAAGGGCCGCAACCAAATCCGCCGGTAACATTCGCGAGGCATCGCTCAGTCCCGAATGATCGACCATGGCGATTCCGGTCACGCCGAAACGACTGGCGGCCCACCGGTTCATCTCGGCTGCCGATTCCGCCAGGGTGTGCGGGTCAACACCGCGCGCCCTGGTCGCGGCCAGCCCGACCATCTCGGCCGTCAGGTTGGTCGAGTATTTCAGCATCCCACGCAGGACATGATCCAAGCTGTCGCTGCGATGCACCACAAGATCAACACCCCGTACGCTCTGGCGTGTCACCTGAACACGCTTCAAAACGATCCCGTTCGACCGCGCCAAGGTGCGAAACACATCGCCCGCGTACAAAGCGGGCTTGCGCACCGGCAACCAGCGGGCCCCGCCATTGCCCAGCGCGCCCTTGGCCACGGTCCAGCGATCCTGCCGCGCGCTTGCCTGATAGGTATAGATCGGCAGGCTGCGATCCTCGACCCGCATGGCCGAGACATCCACTGCAGGCACATAACGCTCACTGCGGGCATCCATGGTTATGTCATAGCCATTGCCTGCGCGTTTCCATTCGAAATGGACGCGGTTGAAGTTCAGGGAAATGCCGCTGACGGCCGGGCTATAGCCCACATGATCCGGCTGTTCGGGATCGATGCTGAACACATAAGGCAACGCCCCGTCATAAACCTTGAACGCGCCGCGCACTTCGATAATCCCGGCCTCGCGCAAATTGGCCGCCATCGCGGCCAGCGCATCCGTATCCAGCAGCGGGTCGCCGCCCCCAACCAGAATCAAATCGCCGTGCAGAACGCCCTTCTCGACCCGGCCATCCGCCACCAGCCGAGTCTCGAACCAGTGTTCCGGCCCCAGAACATCCAGCGCATAAAGCGCGGTCATTGCCTTTCCAACGCTGGCCGGGGGCAGACTTGCGCCGTCGCCAAACACTTCCAGCTGCGCCCCGGTCGCCACATCCGCAACCGCAAACACAACTTCGCCTTTCAGGCCTGCTGCGGCCACCAATCGCTCGGCACCGCTTAATATGACCCCACGCGCCTGCGGCCTCAGCGATACAAGCGGTGCCTGCGCAAGGCCCGCTGCCGGGATCAGGGACGCCCCCAATCCCCCCAGAAACAAACGACGTGAAAAACGACCAGCCATAGCCGAATTAAAATCCCACAGATCAAAAGCACACAACCACTGTGTTAGATTATGCGCCCGTTGGGGCTATTCCGGCAACACTTCTGCGCCCCATTCGCCGCGCGTCCGGAGTTCGGTCGAACTGACATCGATCATCGGCACGTTCACGAAACACCACGCCGGGGCCTGTGCCTGCCCCAGAAGATGCCGCGCCTGCCCGTCGATCCGGTACTTCGCATAAACCCGCGCCGCAGGCGACATCCGGGCCGAGATCCGCTCGCCCGGCCGCGCCACCACGCCCACCGGCACAGTGTCCATGATCAGCCGCCAGTCTTTCCAGCGATGAAACTGCGCCAGATTATCCGCGCCCATCAGCCAGACAAACCGTACCTGCGGGTAAAGCCGCCTGAGCGCTGTCAGAGTGTCCGCCGTCGCCCGCGTACCGACCAGCGCCTCGATATCCGTCACATCCACCTTCGGATGCTGCATCACCTGACGCGCCGCCGCCATCCGCCGCGCGATCGGTGCAGGCCCCCGCTCTTTCAACGGATTGCCGGGTGACACCAGCCACCACACCCGATCCAGACCAAAGGCCTTCATCGCCTCACGCGTTACATGCACATGGCCCCGATGCGGCGGATCGAATGACCCGCCGAACAGCCCAACGACCTGCCCGGGCCGCGCGTATGGGATGTCGTACCGCTCCATAACCTGCTGATGTTCAGAACCGGGCCGCGTTGTCAATCAATCGGTTGCAAGGCGTCACCCAGCGCAACCCGCCCCGGCCTGACAACTTCGGCACACCATCCCCCATGCCCCCGCACGGCAGAATAGCCGCCCTTGCCCAGCGCCTCCTCCATCCGACTGCACGGCGCACAGATCACGGTAAAGCGCAAAACGGCCTCGCCCACCTGCACCTCACGCCCCTTGAGCGCGGCAAGGTTGATCCCCGAAACCACCAGATTGCGCCGCAGGATTTCGGGCGCAACCGGCCCCCGCCCCAGATAGGACCCAATCGCCGCCAGATGCTCCTGCTGGATCAGAGAAACCGCCCGCTTGCCCGCACGGCCCCGGTCGCCGTCGAGGCCATTGGGGGAGACCACCGCCTCCCTCACAACCTCCACCCCAACCCGCCGCTCGGGCCGGACGCCTATCCATTCGACACGTCCTGGCTGCGCCCAGCCTGATATCAGTTCCGCTAGTGCCACCACTTCATGCCCCTCATACAGCCCGGCAAACCTAGCCCATGCAGATACGGGACGAAATTCACAAAACCACCAGCTTGCCCCGCCCGCCCCGCTCGGATATCCAGCGTTCCAACCCAATTTCCCGACCCAGAGGACGCGACATGGCCGCCTATCAATATGTCTACCACATGCAGGGTGTCTCCAAGACCTATCCCGGTGGCAAGAAGTGCTTTGAAAACATCCACCTCAGCTTTTTGCCCGGCGTGAAAATCGGTGTTGTCGGCGTCAACGGCGCGGGTAAATCGACGCTGATGAAGATCATGGCCGGCCTCGACACCGATTTCACCGGCGAGGCTTGGGCCGCCCAAGGTGCCAAGGTCGGCTACCTGCCGCAGGAACCGCAGCTGGATGAAACGCTCACCGTCCGAGAAAACGTGATGCTGGGCGTGGCCGCGAAAAAGGCCAAGGTTGACCGCTTCAACGAGATCGCCATGGAGATCGCCGAGAACTATTCGGACGAGCTGATGGAGGAAATGACCACCCTGCAAGACGCGATCGACGCGGAAAACCTCTGGGACCTCGACAGCCAGATCGACGTCAGCATGGAGGCGCTGCGCTGCCCGCCGGATGATGCCAATATCGCCAACCTCTCGGGGGGTGAGAAACGCCGCGTGGCGCTCTGCAAGCTGCTGCTCGAAGCGCCCGACATGCTGCTCCTGGACGAACCGACCAACCACCTGGACGCCGAAACCATCGCATGGCTGCAACAGCACCTGATCGACTACAAGGGCACCATCCTGATCGTCACCCACGACCGTTACTTCCTGGATGACATCACCGGCTGGATCCTCGAACTCGACCGCGGCCGCGGCATTCCGTACGAGGGCAACTACTCCGCATGGCTGGAACAAAAGGCTAAACGGCTGGAACAGGAAGCCCGCGAGGACAAGTCCAAGCAGAAGACCCTGCAGCGCGAACTGGAATGGATGCGTCAGGGCCAGAAGGCCCGTCAGGCCAAATCCAAAGCCAGGATCAACGCCTATAACGAGCTGGCCGAACAGTCCGAACGCGAAAAGCTGACCCGCGCCCAGATCGTCATCCCCAACGGCCAGCGCCTTGGCGGCAAGGTGATCGAGGTCGAAGGCCTGTCGAAACACATGGGCGACAAGCAACTGATCGAAGGGCTGGACTTCGCCCTGCCCCCCGGCGGCATCGTCGGCGTCATCGGCCCCAACGGTGCCGGTAAATCGACGCTGTTCAAGATGCTCACCGGTCAGGAACAGCCCGACAGCGGCACCATCACGCTGGGCGACACGGTCGAGCTGTCTTATGTCGACCAGTCCCGCGACGACCTGAAAGACAACGACACAGTGTGGGAGGCGATCACCGGCGGTGCCGAGATCATCCAGCTGGGCGACGCGCAGGTCAATTCCCGCGCCTATTGTTCGTCCTTCAACTTCAAGGGCGGCGACCAGCAGAAAAAGGTCTCGCTGCTATCAGGGGGCGAGCGCAACCGCGTCCACATGGCCCGCCTGCTGAAAGAGGGCGGCAACGTCCTGCTGCTCGACGAACCCACAAACGACCTCGACGTCGAAACCCTGCGCGCACTGGAAGACGCGCTGGTCGATTTCGCCGGCTGCGCCGTCGTCATCTCACACGACCGCTTCTTCCTCGACCGGATTTGCACGCATATTCTGGCGTTTGAAGGCGACGCGCATGTGGAATGGTTCGAAGGCAACTTCGAGGATTACGAAGAGGACAAAAAGCGGAGGCTCGGACCGGACGCGCTTGAGCCCAAGCGGTTGAAGCATAAGAAGTTCGCGCGGTAAACTTTGTCAAGAACTTGGGAAAGAATACCTGAAGACGTCCCCTTTCTGGACGGCGAGAGAACGATTGATTTCGTCATAGGCGAATACGAATATTCGTTGACACTTCGACCTCTCTCGCCCAACAAGCTGCTTTTCGCGGATGACAGCCGAACCGAAGATTGGATCGTGGAAATTGTCAAAACAAATGGAGAATTGCTGCAGTTGCATGGATTTGCATTCAGCGTTCCTGGCGCGGAATACACCGACTGTTGGTTCGAGTTGGAAGTAGGCTCAGTGGCCAAGGTTACCTATTGGGGTGACCAAACTTTACTGAGAACCGACAAATCCAAACAAGCTTAGCAAGCGAAAGTTGAGTGCTCGCTCCCTTCACGCCAACTGGTAGGCCGGGCTTCAGCCCGGCACCACTCGAAACACCCACATCTTTACCAACATCCGCCGATGAATGGCCTCAAAACCCTTCAATCGCTCTGAGGGGAATGGTGAATGCCGGGCTGAAGCCCGGCCTACGGGGGGTGTTCCTTGACCCTACGGCTCTCCGAACGCGCCGTCTGTCACACCGCCGCTCCATTCCGGATCAACCCGGCCTGCGCGGATATCACGATGAATCGACGAATACGGCCAATCGGTTGGATGCTCCACCAACCCGTGCTTGACCGGGTTCCTCCAACAATACGCCATATGATTACGATAATCCCGTTCGTCCCGAATGGTATGCTTCCAAAACCGACGCTGCCAAACCGCCCCTTCGCGTTTGTTGGCCCGTAGGCCGGGCTTCAGCCCGGCATATCTGCCGGATGTCACAACAGGTAGATGTTCTGGTACGGGTGCCGGGCTGAAGCCCGGCCTACGGTTTGTCTTGTTCACGCGCATGGTAAACCGCGCCTTGATCGCACCCCACCGCGTGGAATAATCCGCATCGCCCGGCGGCAAGGTCCACACCGCGTGCAGATGATCGGGCAACACCACAAGCGCATCGCACCAAAACGGACGCTCCCGCTGCGCTTCGGCAAAAGCCGCGCGCAGATGTGCAACCTCGCGGATCAACAGGTCCGATGACCGGTCGGCCAGCGAAACCGTAAAGAAATATCTGGCTCCGGGAATGCGGACGCGGCGATAATCACTCATGCGCGCAAGGTGGCGCAGGTATGACTACCAAGTGGTTAACAAACACGCCTTTGCAGGCCATTGCCGCAGGTCGGCAGTCCCACCAACCTTCGGTGTCCCATATCACAGCATTCAAGGATGATTGCAGGTGCAGCGCTTATCCGAACCGGTTGCCACGCAGCCGCCCGACGCCGAACAGCCCTGTCAGCGCCCCAACCAGCAGCAGCCAACTGGCCGGAAGCGGCACAGCCGAGACGTTCACGTCCACCGGCGTTTCTTCGGACCCGGGCTCATTGCACCACTGCTCGCAGAATTCTGGCCCGGATTCCTCCTCGACCTCCGTCCGTTCAGCCAAAACCTCCAGCCAATGCTTCGGCCTTCCACGTTCAGCCAAACGAGGACGTCTTTCCTTACGGCGCGGATTCTCTTTCGCGAAGACAGGTGTCTTCAACTCGTGTTCAAATTCGAACATGCTGCCGAATTTGAGCCCGCCTTCACGCGCGCCCGGCATCGAACCCTCTGTCCCAAACGGAACAGTCAGGGCCTGCGCGGCTCCGGCCCAGCACAACAAGGTTATCGTACAGACAACTTTCATATCCGCCCCCACGGCTGCCTGAAAGTATAGCACCGGATCGCAGATTTTCCAAACATAGTGATTGATGAATAATAACCGTCAGTTGTGAGAAGACCCCCCGCTCAACCGGTCAGAGCAACACTGGTTCTGAACACGTGCCTGCAACCAAAAAGTGTCGCCCTCCAGAGCGCAGGCGTGGCCCGTGGTGACCGCTCTGGATGGCTGACCGGGAACGTGTGGGTCCGGGTTTTTCACCGCCGTCGCGCGTATCAACAGACAGGGTGGTCAGAGCGCTCGGGACGCTGTCAATCACCGCCAAATCCGCCTGAAACCCATCAGCGGATTCTTGTACAAATTGGGCTTTCTGCCTTCTGGCCCCTGTACAATCCGTACAAACCACTCTTGCCACAGGCTTACCTCAATGCCATATGCAAGGTGCTAACGTTTTTCTATTTCGACCTACTGTCTCCTTCTACGGCGCTCAGTCTATCGATCCAGACCTACGACGCCAGGCTGCCGCAACTCCGTGGGCAGCACCAAACAGGAGACACGGATATGCCAGCAGGCACCGTAAAATGGTTCAACACCACCAAAGGCTACGGCTTTATCGCGCCCGAAGATGGCGGCAAGGACATCTTCGTCCACATCTCGTCCGTCGAACGCTCGGGCCTGACCGGTCTGGCCGACAACCAGAAAGTCACGTACGAACTGCGTTCGGGTCGTGACGGCCGCGAAAGCGCCGACAACATCCAGCTTGCATAAGCTGTTGAAAGGGTGAGGGAAATCCCTCACCCTTTTGTTCAACCGCTGCCGTTTCGGTGGCTGTTTGATCACATCACGGATGCGTGATGCTTGCCCCAGAATTGACCAAATAACATATCATGATGAAACTGGCTCTTAGGTTTCATTGGTCAATTGATGAGGGTTTCGATGTTTACACGCCGAGTTTTTCTGGCCGGAACAGCGGCCACGCTGCTGCCGGGCATTGCCAACGCCAAGAAAGCGGTCGAGTATGATCCGACACCGCAATTCGTGCGCATCAAAAAGCAGTTCCTGCCCGGACAGCTGCTGGTCGCCCCCCGTTCATTCTATCTTTACTATGTCACCGAACCACGCAAAGCGATCCGCTATGGCTGCGGCGTCGGCAAGGCTGGTCTGGAATTCACCGGCACCGCTACCATTGATGTGAAAAAGGAATGGCCGACCTGGCGCCCGACCCAAGAGATGATCCAGCGCGATCCGGTGGCCTATGCAAAATTCAAGGACAATGACTATGTGCAGCCAGGAGGTGGGGATAATCCCCTCGGCGCGCGCGCGATGTACTTGTTCCAGAACGGTGTCGATACCTATTTCCGAATCCATGGCACGACCCAACCACAAACCATAGGCAGGGCGGTGTCAAACGGGTGCATCCGGATGCTGAATGAACATGTCATCGATCTGTATAACAGGGTCCCCATCGGAACGGTAGTTACGGTCGTCTGATCGCTATCACGGGGATGGCTAACCTTCCCCGCCCGCCTGCGTCACGAGTTGCAACACGGACGGACCCACAGCTTGGACGATCTTCGCCACCCCTGCCGCATTTGGATGAATGCCGTCCGATTGCATGAATTGCGATACGGCTGCGGGATCACCCTCCGCTGCAAGCCCCTCGAAGAAACTGCTGAAAAACAGAACTTCGAACTCCTGCGCCAGTGCGGGGTACATGCCATCGAATGCCTGCTTGTATTCAGCGCCGTAGTTGCCCGGCGCCTGCATTCCGATCAACAAGACCGGAACCTTCGCTTTTCGCGCAACCTCAAGGATCTTGCGCAGATTGGCTTGCGAAACAGCAGGATCGATCCCGCGCAACACGTCGTTCCCGCCTAAGGCAACAATCATTCCGTCCACATCGGGTGTCAGGGTCCATTCCACCCGCGCGGCACCACCCGCCGTTGTATCACCCGAGACACCGGCGTTGATTACGCGAACATCTGCGCCCTGCGCCTGTAGCCAACGGTCAAGCTGGGGAACAAACCCATTCTCTTCCACCAGCCCGTAGCCCTGTGTCAGCGAGTCCCCAAGGGCTGCAATCGCCACCTGATCGGCTGTGGCCGCAAAACCGCAGAACACAAATGGGCTTGCCATCAAAACCTTGCGCAATACGGTGATCACTCCATATCCCAAAAAACCGCTCCTTTACCGGGAAGACCCATGACGCCTGCTGTTCTCGCTCTTCAAAATGCCGCTTTATCGCTGGATGGCAATGCCGGGCGGGTCGA
Source organism: Ruegeria sp. SATB027 (assembly GCF_059613825.1). Classification (NCBI taxonomy): domain Bacteria; kingdom Pseudomonadati; phylum Pseudomonadota; class Alphaproteobacteria; order Rhodobacterales; family Roseobacteraceae; genus Ruegeria; species Ruegeria sp. SATB027. The sequence goes on along the minus strand of NZ_JBXWTH010000032.1, from coordinate 200,320 downwards.
TATTTTGCATGACATTACGTTGAACGTGAACAGGGGGGAAACGCTGGGGCTGATCGGGCCATCGGGGTCGGGAAAATCGTCATTGTTGATGCTGATGGGTGGATTGGAACAGGCAACAAGCGGTCAAATCTTGGCCTTGGATCAGAATTTGACAAGCATGGACGAGGACGCCCTGGCGCGGTTTCGGCGCGACAACATGGGCGTCGTGTTTCAGAATTTCCACCTGATCCCGACGATGACTGCGCTGGAAAACGTGGCGACACCGCTGGAACTGGCAGGGCACAAAGATGCGTTCGACCGGGCCGAAACTGAACTGAATGCCGTGGGATTATCGCATCGCCGCGATCATTACCCAGCACAGTTGTCGGGTGGCGAGCAGCAACGAGTTGCTTTGGCGCGTGCATCGGCACCACGCCCCAAGATCTTGCTGGCGGACGAACCAACCGGGAATCTGGACGAAACAAACGGTGCCGCGATTGTCGATCTGCTGTTCGGGCTTCGGCGCAAATATGATGCGACGCTGGTTCTTGTAACGCACAGCCGTTCGCTGGCTGAACGATGTGACCGTGTGATCCGGCTGCGCGACGGCAGGATTGCCGACGAGACCCGGCAGGAGGCCGCAGAATGAGCCTTCGGCTCGCCGCGCGGCTGGCCCGTCGAGAGCTGCGCGGGGGCCTGCGCGGGTTTCGCATCTTTCTGGCTTGTCTGGCCTTGGGCGTCGCAGCCATCGCAGCCGTCGGATCGGTGCGTCAGGCGATTCAGACCGGGCTGACCCGCGAAGGGGCATCCCTGCTGGGCGGCGATGCCGAGCTTGAGTTCACTTATCGTTTTGCCACTGAGGCCGAGCGCCTCTGGATGCAACAGGCATCCGAGCAGGTTTCCGAGATCGTCGATTTCCGCTCGATGGCGGTTGTGCCCCGAGCGGCTGGACCCGAACGTGCACTGACCCAGGTCAAATCTGTGGATAAGGCTTACCCGCTGGTCGGATCGGTCAAGCTGGAGCCGGACATCACGCTGGACGACGCCCTGAACGGCAGGGCCGGATTGCCCGGTGCCGTCATGGAACCCGTTCTGATAGACCGGCTTGGTTTGTCGGTCGGTGATCACTTCGCGCTAGGCACGCAAGAGTTCATTCTGATGGCCGCACTTCGGAATGAACCCGACAGCGCCGCGGCTGGTTTTGCCTTGGGGCCTCGTACAATGGTGCGTACCCAAGCGTTGCAGGCATCTGGCCTGTTGGAACCCGGAACGCTTTTTTCGACCAGGTACCGACTGACCTTGCCCCAAAACGCGAACCTGTCGGAGGTAGCCGCACGTGCCAGCGCGGCGCTTGAGGGCTCGGGGATGCGCTGGAGCGATGCACGCAACGGCGCGCCGGGCATATCGGAATTCGTCAACCGCCTGAGTGCCTTTCTGGTCCTTGTCGGGTTGTCAGGGCTTGCCGTCGGTGGCATCGGTGTGTCCGCCGCCGTGCGGGCCTATCTGAGCCAGAAAACGGAAACCATTGCGACATTGCGGACATTGGGTGCGGATCGCGCTACCATTTTTCAAACTTACCTGGTTCAGATCGGAGTGCTGTCCCTGACCGGCATTGTAATTGGGCTGGTGCTGGGCGGGGTGGCTCCGCTTTTGCTGGCGCCGCTGCTGGAATACCGGTTGCCGGTTCCGGCGGTGTTCTCGCTCTATCCGCGACCACTGATCGAGGCCGCACTTTATGGCTTGCTGACAGCATTTCTGTTCACGCTCTGGCCGCTGGCCAGAACCGAAGATGTGCGCGCCGCAACCCTGTTTCGCGATGCGCTGAGCGCAGCTCGTCCCATCCCACGCGCGGTTTACGTCGTGGCAACCGGGATTGGATTGGCGTCCCTGATCGCGATTGCGTCCTGGTTCAGCGGGTCAACTCGCCTAACCCTGTGGACCAGTGGCGGACTGGCGGGCGCACTGATCCTGCTGGCGCTCGCAGCCTATGCTATTCGCAAACTGGCACGGGCCGGAACACCTTTGGTGCGGGGCCGCCCTGCCCTGCGATGGGCCTTGTCCGCCATCTCTGATCCGCGTGAAGGCGCGGGGTCGGTGGTTTTGTCACTTGGTCTGGGTTTGTCAGTGCTGGCAGCGGTTGGGCAGATCGACGGCACGCTGCGCAATGCGATCTCCGGCAATCTGCCTGATGTCGCGCCCTCATACTTCTTTGTCGATATTCAAAAAGACCAGATGCCGGGTTTTACCGAACGGCTGCAAACCGATCCGGCTGTCAGCCGCATTGAAAGCGCACCAATGCTGCGAGGGATCATCACTCAGATAAACGGCCGCCCCGCGCGCGAGGTAGCCGGAGATCATTGGGTACTGGAGGGCGATCGCGGCGTCACCTATTCAGCCCTCCCCCCGAAAAATACGCGGGTGACAGCGGGGGAATGGTGGGCAGAGGATTATTCTGGTGCACCACAGATCAGCTTTGCAGCCGAAGAAGCCGAAGAGATGGGTCTGAAACTCGGTGATCAGATAACTGTCAACATCCTGGGGCGGGATATCACCGCAGAGCTGACCTCAACCCGAGAGGTGGATTTTTCCACAGCGGGTATGGGTTTTGTCATGTCGATGAACCCGTCGGCACTGGCGGGCGCGCCACACAGCTTTATTGCGACGGTATATGCAGAAGAACAGGCCGAGGCCGCCATTCTGCGAGATCTTGCAGGCCAGTTCCCCAACATCACGGCCATCCGAGTGCGCGATGCCATTGACCGGGTTTCGGGCCTTTTGGCAGGGATCGCCGCCGCAACCTCGTACGGCGCGGGCGTATCGTTATTGACCGGATTTCTGGTTCTGATCGGGGCGGCAGCCGCCGGTGAACCCGCCCGCAGATACGAGGCGGCAATCCTCAAGACGTTGGGGGCTGACCGTAGCCGCATCTTGCGCAGTTTTGGGCTGCGCTCGGTCTTGCTGGGCGCCGCGGCGGGCTGCGTCGCCTTGCTGGTCGGCATCCTGGGCGGCTGGGCTGTGGCCACGTACATCTTCGACACAGGTTTTACTGTGATCTGGTCTTCGGCCTTTGGCATTGTTCTGGCCGGTATCGGCGTTACGCTCTGCGCAGGTTTCGCCTTCGCACTGCGCCCTCTCTCTGCCCGGCCAGCCCGCATTTTGCGGGCCAGCGACTAAGGTCAGCGTACGCAGGCCACCGGCTGCAACAGCTTCAGCAACGGGTCGTTGTCACAAACCAGCGCATCCAACGACACTTCGTCCAGAGACGCATAAAAAACTTCCGCCGCATCCTGTAATGCCAGCCGCAGCCTACAGGCATCGGTCAAAGGACAGGTGTTATCCGCATCCGCAAAACACTCGGCGATGGGCAAGGCCCCTTCGACATGCCGAAACACCGCGCCGATCCGGATTTGGCTTGCCGGGCGTGCCAACGACATACCGCCGTTGCGGCCGCGCTGAGTGCTCAGGTAATTCAACTGGCTTAACTGGTTGATCACCTGAGCCAGATGGTTTTCCGAGATGTTGCAGACTTCGGCGATCTCGGCTTTGGTGACCAGCCGGTCCGGGTGTGCGGCGCAATACATCAACAGGCGCACAGCGATATTCGTCCGTTTGGTAATCCGCATGAGGGCCTCCCTGAATAAAAGATGAAGCCTTATTGCATGTCGCGGAAAAAAGCGGTTTGACATACATCAATCGACCCAAAGGACACCTCTCGCATGGCCGACCCCTATTTCTTTGGCTATGGAAGCCTTGTGAACCTCGCCACACATGATTTCCCCGACCCCCGCCCGGCAAAGCTGAAGGGTTGGAAACGCGCATGGCGTCATACCGATCTGCGTCCGGTCGCGTTCCTGACAGCTGTCCCGGACCCGGAGTCTGAAATTGAGGGAATGATCGCGCATGTCCCAAGGAACGACTGGGCCGCACTGGATGAACGGGAATGGGCGTACGACCGAATTCCTGCGACGCATTCGATTTCACATCCACTGACACATGAAGTTGAAATTGCGGTCTACGCCGTCCCACAGGATCGGCATAACGAGCCCAGCAACCACCACCCCCTGCTACTCAGCTACATCGATGTTGTTGTTCAGGGTTACTTGCGGGCGTTCGGAGAAGACGGAGCGGATCGTTTCTTTGAGACCACGACCGGCTGGAACGCCCCGATCTTGAATGATCGCGCCGAACCGCGCTATCCGCGCCACCAGCAACTCAAACCTGCTGAGCGTGATTTTGTCGATGACCGCCTGACCAGTTTGTCGGCCCGGAATGAACAGCCGGAATAAAAAGGGCCACGCCTGGGCACGACCCTTTTTGCTGGAATAGTATCGATTTACCCGCGCGCGCGGATCACCTGCAGCAACGGCAGCAACGCAGCCATTTCCGGGCCACGCTCTGCACCGGTCAACGCCTTGCGCAGCGGCATGAACAGACCTTTCCCTTTGCGGCCTGTTGCCTCTTTCACGGCATTGGTCCAGGCCCCCCAGGTGTCGCCATCAAACGGGCCTTCGGGCAGCAGCGACATGGCCTGAGCGATGAACTCGCGATCTTCATCCGCAACCAACGGCTCAGCACCATCACGGCACAGATCCCACCACCCTTTGAGGTCGGCCAAAGTGGTGATGTTTTCCCGCGCCATGGCCCAGAACGGCTCGGCCAACTCAGCAGGCACCCCGGCATCCGCGACAGCACCGGCCACATTCGCCAGCGGCAGAGATTGCAGGTATTTGGCGGTCAGCGGGAACAGGTCCTGCACGTCGAACTTGGTCGGCGCGGCACCAAACCGGCTCACGTCAAAGCCGTCGATCAACTCGGCCATATCCGAGCGCAGCTCGACCGGAACGGACGAACCCAGACGCGCCATCAGGCTCAGCAGTGCCATCGGCTGCACACCCTGTTCACGCAGATCGCGCAGGGCCAGCGTACCAAGGCGTTTCGACAGTGCTTCGCCCTGCGGGCCGGTCAGCAGCGAGTGATGCGCAAAGCGCGGGCAATCCCCGCCCAGTGCATTGATGATCTGAATCTGGGTCGCAGTGTTGGTCACGTGGTCCGAGCCGCGCACGACATCTGTCACGCCCATTTCGGTGTCATCCACCACCGACGCAATCGTATAAAGAACCTGCCCATCACCTCGGATCAGCACCGGATCAGAGACCGAGGCCGCATCGATCGAAATGTCGCCCAGAATTCCGTCGGTCCACTCGATCCGTTCGTGATCCAGCTTGAAACGCCAGACACCGTTGCCACGTTCCGCGCGCAGGGCATCCTTCTCGGCATCCGACAGGGTCAGCGCGGCGCGGTCATAAACCGGTGGCTTGCCCATGTTCAGCTGTTTCTTGCGCTTCAGGTCCAGCTCGGTCGGCGTCTCAAACGCTTCATAGAACCGCCCCATCGCGCGCAACTTGTCAGCCGCTTCGGCGTAGCGGTCCAAACGCTCGGATTGACGCTCGACACGATCCCAGTGCAAACCCAGCCATTCAAGATCCTGTTTGATGGCATCGACATATTCCTCTTTCGAGCGTTCGGGGTCGGTGTCATCGATGCGCAGGATGAACGTACCACCCGCCTTGCGGGCGATCAGATAGTTCATTAGGGCGGTGCGCAGGTTGCCCACATGGATGTAACCGGTGGGCGACGGGGCGAAACGGGTGGTTGTCATGGGTGTCTCCTGTTGGCGCGGCTCTTGTCACATGGGCGCGTTTTTGTCCAGCCGCCGCTTGATCCCTCAGGTGATTCAACGCGGTTCCACGGGCCATATCCTGCCAAGGTCGTCCAACCCGGCGCGGATGAGTTCCGACAGAACCTGCATGTCGATATCCGCCAGCGTGTTCACATACAGGCAGGACTTTCCCAGCTTGTGCTTGCCCAACCGGGCCAGAATGCCGCTAAAATCCGCGTAACCCGGCATGATATAGATCACCAGCGCCGACGTGCGCGGGGAAAATCCGGTTGCAAGAAAATCGCCCTCTCGGCCCGAGGCGTAGCGATAGTGATAACGGCCATACCCGACCATCGACGGGCCCCACATGACCGGATCAAACCCGGTGGTGGCCCGAAACAGTTCATCCAGAGCGCGCGCCTCCTCGGCCCGACGTTCTGATTGGACCGAATTAAGGAAATCTTCTACACTTTGATCCGTTGGAACGGTTTTGTTCTGCGATCGCGGCATGAACAAAAATTAACACGTATTGTTCATCCATGCACCCTACGTGGATGTCGTAACATCTGGTCAGAATCTCAAACCGTTCTAGTTTTTTCTAAGGTGTTCTGACAGGGAGAACGATAATGACGATCAAACTTACGCGCCGCGCCGCTTTGGGAACTGCTGCCGCCTTGCCGTTTGCCACGGCAGCAGCGCCGGTATTGGCCGCAGGCTCTGACGCCAAGGCCAACTCGACCATCGCCAAATCCTTCAAGGTCGGCGACTTTACCGTCACGACCCTGCTGGATGGCAGCCTGCCGCGTGACGGCGCCAAGGATATCTTTGGCGGTGGCGCGTCTGATGAAGACTTTGCAAAGGTTTCGGCTGAGAACTTTATTCCCGCCGACACTGCCCAGTTCTTCTTTACCCCCTCACTGGTCAACACCGGATCGGAACTGGTGTTGTTCGACACCGGTCTGGGGCAAGGCGGCATTCAAGCCGCTTTGGCCGATGCAGGTGTCAGCCCGGATCAGATCGACGTTGTCGTGCTGACCCATATGCATCCAGACCATATAGGCGGCATGACAACGGATGGCGCACCGACCTTTGCCAACGCACGCTATGTGACCTCGGCAACGGAATACGATTTCTGGTCCGCGCAAGAGGCCGGAAACAATGTCGGTGATCTTGTGGCCGCAAAAGTCACGCCGCTGGCCGAGAAGATGAGCTTTATCGGTGATGGAGAGCAAGTGGCGTCGGGCATAACTGCGGTTGCGGCCCACGGCCATACTCCGGGCCATACGGTCTATCATCTGGAAAGCAACGGACAGCGCCTTTTGCTGACAGCGGATTTGGCCAACCATTACGTGTGGTCCTTTGCCCATCCGGAATGGGAGGTTCGGTTTGACATGGACAAGGCCGCCGCAACAGCCGCGCGCCGTAAAGTTCTTGGCATGCTGGCAGCCGACAAGATGCCGATGGTCGGCTATCACATGCCCTTCCCTGCCGCGGGCTTTGTCGAGACACGGGGCGAGGGCTTCCGCTTTGTTCCGGTCAGCTATCAGATGATGGGCTAAGCCCCTAGTAACCCGGATCCGGTCGCACCTTTGAGCCGTCGGTGAACCGAGATAGGCGGAACGCGGTCGGGTCCACACAAGGGGTTGAATCAGTGACAAGGTCAGCTGTCAGGCGACCGGCGCCTGGCCCGATGCCAAAGCCGTGGCCGGAAAAGCCCGTGGCGATATACATACCCGGCATGTCATCCACGCCCGAGATTACGGGAATGGCGTCGGGGGTGACATCAATCATACCCGCCCAACTTTGGACGATTTCACTGTCCTGCAAGGCAGGAAATCCTTTTCGTGCACTGGCCCAGGCTTGTCGCAAAAACTTCTGCGAAGGTTCAGGATCCAAAACCCGGCACAGCTCGAACGGGGTCACGTCGGTCGGCAACCATTTTCTGTTCTGACGGGCCTCGATAGCCCACTGTTTTGACCAGCGAAAACGCAGGGATTTCCATTCATGCGCAAAGGCAAAACGAAACTGCAACCCCAGCCGGAAACTGTCTGGCACGATATCGACCGTGTTCTGATGCCCGGACGCGATGGTGTGCCCGCCATCTTCGCGCTTTCGGATCGCAAAATCATCCGACCATAGCGCAGTTTCGGGCCCATCTTTCACCGGAGAGGTCCGCAGAACTGTGTTCAGAACCTTAAGCTGCGGCAGGTTGATACCTGCATTACCCGCAAACAGACGCGACCACGCACCCCCCGCCAAAACCACGCGCCCGCAGGCGACCTTGCCGCGTTCGGTGAATACACCAGCAATACGCCCATCCTGAATGTCCACACTTCGCACAGCACAGCCTGTCATGATCACAGCACCTAGACGACGTGCGGCTTCGGCGATGGCCGGGGCGGCCCATTGCGGTTCAGCCCGCCCGTCCTGCGGCATGTACAGGGCAGATGTCAGGCCGGTTTCGTGCCCGTGCAACAACTCTGCCAACTCGCGTCCCGACACCATTTTTGCTCCGGTCTGCAATCCTTCCACATGGCGCATCCAACGCTTCAGGTTGACTTCTCCTCGCTTGCCGGACGCGCCGAAAAGAATGCCGGATTGCGCATAGCCGGTATTGCCATCCAGGCGGGCATCAAGGGTCTGCCAGATCCGCAACGCCTCTTGCATCAGGGGAATTTCGCGGGGGTCACGCATGCCCAAACGCACCCACCCCCAATTGCGCGAGCTTTGTTCAGCTGCAATCTGCCCCTTTTCGCACAAAAGGACGGAAGCGCCGCGTTCAGCCAGTTCCAGCGCGGTTGAAACGCCGATTATGCCGCCGCCAACAACGACAACATCAACAGATTTGGGAAGGGCAAGATCGGATTCTACGGGGTTCGGTTTTGGTGCCGTCATAAATACGCAATACTCTGTCGCCTGAACCCGTATGGGGACCAAGACCCAGAAGTTTGGCAACACGAATTGTCACAACGTCGGCACTATTTTTACGCCTGTGGCCCAGACGCCAATGGCAACGAAAATCCTCAGCACATCACGCTGCGCCGGACAGTTCCGCCCATTTCTGACGCAGCTTCGCGGTCAATCCGGTGTCTTTTTGCACGGTCTGCGCGGTTACGTCCTTCTGCGGCAACAAGCTTGGAAACTCAGCCCGAAGCGACGCTGCTGCCTGTTCGTCGGACAGGCGCTGTTCATTCAGGACACCGGCAATCGCCGCTTCCAGCTTTTCCTCATCCAGCTCCTGCGGCGGAGATTCCATCGTCCGCCGTTTCAAAAGAGCATGATGCGATCCTTGATATTCCTCATACATGTCAAAACCAAACCATTTACTCAGACATCCAACCCCGGATGCGTCACACTTCTTCAAAATCAATTCGCGACTTTGAGAATTGCGTCGCACCCGCCCCACATAGGGCAATTTTCAAGCTAAAATGTGGCAGAAAGTTGGCGTCACAACAAGTCAGAGGCCGGTTTTAGCGCCCGTGGCAGGCCCATAACGAGAAATCGGAAAACAATCAAAGGGAGGGAAACTTTACTGTTTCCAAGTCAGCGCACGAATTGCGGCAATCAAGGGCGATCACGCCAGCGATTCACAATCGGATACCGCCGGTCCAGCCAGAACGCGCGGTTGCTCAGGCGCGTGCCGGGGGCGGACTGAAACCGTTTATACTCGCTGATATAAACCAGATGTTCGACCCGCTGAGCATCTGCTTCGTTGTACCCGGCGGCGACACAGTCTGCGATCGATCCGTCCTGATCGACCAGGATCTCAAGTATTCCGTCCAGCACCGGGTAATCCGGCAGGCTATCGCTGTCTTTCTGATCTTCGCGCAGTTCCGCACTGGGCGGTTTGTCGATGACAGAGGGACGGATCACTTCGCCTGCAGGGCCCATCATCCAGTCTCGGTGATTGGCATTGCGCCAGCGGCAGGTTTCGAACACACGGGTCTTGTACAGATCCTTGATCGGATTATAGCCGCCGTTCATGTCGCCATAGATCGTGGCATAGCCCACGGCGACCTCGGATTTGTTGCCGGTGGTCAACAGCATTTCGCCGAACTTGTTCGAGATCGCCATCAACAGCAACCCGCGCAGGCGGGATTGAATGTTTTCTTCGGTCAACCCTTCATCCAGCCCTGCAAACAGCGGTGCCAAAGTGCTGGTGACGGCTGCGCGGCTATCCGAGATCGGCACGTAGTCATAATGCACGCCCAGCGCTTTGGCGACCGCCTCGGCATCGTCAAGCGAGGCCTGACTGGTGTATTCCGACGGCAGCATCACGCAGCGGACATTTTCGGCCCCGATGGCATCGACCGCAATGGTCGCAACCAGCGCAGAATCGACCCCACCGGACAAGCCCAGCAGCGCCTTCTTGAAACCGGTTTTTCCCATATAGTCGCGAAGGGACTGCACCATTGCGCGATAATCCTGCTCCCACTCATCCGGTTGGGGCACGATTTCACCTGATGCGATCCGCCAACCGTCTTCGCCGCGCTCAAGATCGACTTGCGAGAGCAGCTCGTCAAAAACAGGCATCCGGAACGCCAGTTCCCCGCCCGGGTTCAGGCCAAAGCTGGCACCGTCAAAGACCTGATCATCCTGCCCGCCAACCATATTCAAGTAGATCAGCGGCAAGCCGGTTTCGACCACGCGCGCGACCATATGGTTCAGTCGCACATCGTATTTATCCCGAAAATAGGGCGACCCGTTTGGGATCAACAAAAACTCGGCCCCGGTTTCCTCCAGCGTTTCTGCCACGTCCGGGTGCCAGCTGTCTTCGCAGATCGGGCTGCCAATCCGGAAATTCCCTACCGAATACGGCCCACCCAATGGACCCGCATCATACAAGCGCACTTCGTCGAACACCGTCTCATTCGGCAAGTGGTGCTTCAGAACCTTGCTGGTGATCCGGCCACCCTTCAGGATCAGGTAGGCGTTGTACAGCTTTCCATCGTCGACCCAGGGACCACCAATGGCAATTGCAGGACCTTCAGCGCATTTTGCGGCCAGCGCTTCGACCGCAGCCATGGCTGCGCGGTGGAATACCGGTTTGAGAACCAGATCCTGCGTGTTGTAGCCGGTGATGAACATCTCTGGGAAGGCCACCAGATCCGCGCCCGCTGCCTTGCCTTGTTCCCATGCCGCAACGGCCTTGGCCGCGTTGCCTTCGATATCGCCAACGGTCGGGTTCAGTTGCGCCAGAGTGATGCGGAAACGGTCGGCCATGCTGCCCTCTTGCCTCGTAAGTCCTATTGCCATTTAGCAGATCACTGCGCGAGTAAAAGACCAATGCGGCAAAAGCCGTTGCTCTGCCCGCAACGGTACCTTAGTTTTGCGAAAGAGATATCACCAGCGACGACCGGGCAGACAGGACCAGAAATGAACGTGATCCGAAACTCTATTTTGGCGGCGGGGATGAGCCTGACAGCTGCCACTGCTTTCGCGCAGGACGGGACCGTCATCGTCAAGGATGATGAAGTTGGCGGTGTCTATGAAGGCACTTACGAGAACGGGTTGCGGCACGGGACAGGAACGTATCGGCTGCCGAATGGGTTTGAGTACACGGGGCAGTGGGTAGAAGGCGAGATTCAGGGTCAGGGTACGACACACTACCCCGACGGGTCAGTCTACGAAGGCATGTTCGCCAAGGGTCAGCCCGAAGGGCGCGGCAAGATTATCTATGCCAATGGCAGCAGCTACGAGGGCGATTGGTCCAACGGGTCAATCAACGGCACCGGCATCGCTGAATTCACGAACGGCACGCGCTATGAGGGTGAATTCAGGAACGCCCAGCGACATGGCAAGGGCGTGCTGAGTTTTCCCGACGGATATATCTATGACGGCGACTGGGTCGACGGTGAGCGGCAGGGCAAAGCAAGGATCACCTATGGCGATGGCAGCGTTTACGAGGGCGACGTCAGCGCAGGCATGCGCGATGGCACCGGCACGCAGACGACGCCCGACGGAATGGTGTATTCAGGGGATTGGTCCGGGGACCAGATCACCGGGACGGGCAGCCTGACCTATTCCAATGGCGATGTATACGAAGGCGAACTTCAAGAAGGGCGCCGCCACGGCAAGGGCAAAGTGACCCACGCCCAAGGGGATGTGTACGAAGGCGATTTTGTCGACGACCGTCGCCACGGCAAAGGAACGTTCACCGGAACGGACGGCTTTGTGTATACCGGCGACTGGAACGCCGGGCAGATTGAAGGTCTTGGCGAAGTGACCTATCCGGATGGCTCTGTCTATGTCGGCGATTTTGTTGCCGATCTGGCCGAAGGAAACGGCAGCATCACCTATCCGGACGGATCGACCTATGAAGGCGAATGGATCGCGGGTGTTATCGAGGGTCAGGGCACGGCCACCTATACCAATGGTATGATTTACAAAGGCCAATTCAAAAACGCGCAAAGCCACGGCAAGGGTGTGGTTACGCGCGCAGATGGCTCGGTATATGACGGCGACTGGGTTGAAGGCGTGCGTCAGGGCAAAGGCAAGGCGACCTATTCCGATGGCACGGTCTACACCGGTGATTTCCTGAACGGAAAACGGCACGGCAAAGGGGAAATCGTAACCCCTGCCGGGTTCAAGTATACGGGCGACTGGTCGGACGGAAAAATCAACGGCGTGGGTACCGCCACCTACTCGAACGGGGATGTGTATGAGGGCAGCTTTGTCGACAACAAACGGCAGGGCAGTGGAACGATGCGCTATGCCAATGGCCAGAAGGAAAGCGGTGTCTGGGAAAACGGCGTGTTGCCGGATCAGACCTCGGACCAGCAGAGTGACGCTGACACCGTCGCCCCGCAACCCGCCCCAGATGCGAACTCCGAGGCAACCGGAACCTCGGACGGGTGAAGGCTCACCACGGGACTGGCTTACCGGCCCAATCATAGAACCCTCCGGTATCAGCGAGCGTTAACCCGCGTATCACGTTCAACAGGTTGCTGGCGGCTGCTTCAGGTTCGACGGCAGGATGTCGACCCAGGTATTTGTTCGTGAACTCTGTTTTTACCGTGCCGGGGTGAAGGGCGACGCAAATCGCCTGTTTATGTGTTCGGGCCAATTCAATTGCGGCGGTATGGACGACCTGATTAACCGCTGCCTTGGCCGCACGGTAGCTGATCCAACCACCTATCCGATTATCCCCGATTGATCCCACCCGCGCCGACAGCACCGCGAATACAGATCGTCTATGTCGCGGCAACAGCTGATACGCGCGGCTTAGCACCAATGCCGGACCAACGGCATTCAACGCAAACTGATCCATCATGGCTTTGGCTGAAATCGCCCGAAGAGTTTTTTCTGGCACTGCGCCGTTTATCTCCAAGGCGCCCGAAGCCACCAGAATCAGATCAAACTGACCTGGTAGGTTTTCAAGCTTCAGCATCACCCCGTCCGGATCGGTCAGGTCAAAGCCGTCCTCCGACCGGGACAACCGCGTGACCGAAACGCCCTGCTCAACCAGCCGCCTGGTAACAGCTGCGCCTATCCCGCCAGAAGCACCAATTATCAATGCAGTTTCCATCCATGATCAGCTAGCGGCGCAGTACAAACAATCAAGGCGGTCGAAATAAGGGCAGTTGCCAGAAGTTCGCGTATTGCAAATTGGTTCTTTTCATTCCCGGCGGGCTCTGTATAACCTCAATCCCATGATCAACCGCGCAGATATCCCTTGTGTCGACACCGCCCTTCGCGGTGCGTCGCTGCGTGGCCTACTGATCCTAATCCGCCTCTGAGCGTGCCATCCGGCGCGCCCGCTCAGAGGAGGACGCCAGCGCGCCATAGGCTTTAGGACAGAAGAAGAAAGAGAACCCCATGACCAACGTGACCGACCAAGACCGCGTCTTGATCTTCGATACCACTTTGCGCGACGGCGAGCAGAGCCCCGGCGCCACCATGACCCATGACGAAAAGCTCGAAATCGCCGAGCTGCTGGACGACATGGGCGTCGATATTATCGAGGCCGGTTTCCCCATCGCGTCCGAAGGCGATTTCAAGGCTGTGACCGAAATTGCACAGCGGTCGAAAAACAGCCGCATCTGCGGTCTGGCCCGTGCAAATTTTGCCGATATCGACCGCTGCTGGGAGGCGGTAAAACACGCCGAGAAGAACCGCATTCACACGTTCATCGGCACTTCGCCGCTGCACCGCGCCATCCCGAACCTGACCATGGACGAGATGGCCGACAAGATCCACGAAACGGTCAGCCACGCGCGCAACCTGTGCGAAAACGTGCAGTGGTCTCCGATGGACGCGACGCGAACCGAATGGGATTACCTTTGCCGTGTGATCGAGATCGCAATCAAGGCCGGGGCAACCACGATCAACATCCCGGATACGGTGGGCTATACCGCTCCGGTGGAAAGCGCGGACCTGATCAAGCGTCTTATCGAAACGGTGCCGGGGGCGGATGACGTCATCTTTGCCACCCACTGCCACAACGACCTTGGCATGGCGACCGCGAATTCGCTGGCCGCTGTCGCAGGCGGTGCCCGCCAGATTGAATGCACCATCAACGGTCTGGGCGAACGCGCTGGCAACACGGCGCTGGAAGAAGTTGTCATGGCACTGCGCACGCGCAACGATATCATGCCGTGGCACACTGGCATCGACACCACCAAGATCATGCACATCTCGCGTCGGGTTGCGACGGTCTCGGGCTTTCCGGTGCAGTTCAACAAGGCAATTGTCGGCAAGAACGCTTTTGCCCATGAAAGTGGCATCCATCAGGACGGGATGCTGAAAAACCGCGAAAACTTTGAAATCATGCGTCCTGAGGACATTGGTCTTTCGGGAACATCCTTGCCGCTTGGCAAACATTCGGGCCGCGCAGCCTTGCGCGACAAGCTCGAAACGCTGGGGTTTGAGGTGGGCGACAACCAGCTCAAGGATATCTTCGTCCGGTTCAAGGATCTGGCAGATCGCAAGAAAGAGGTGTTCGACGACGATCTCATTGCACTGATGACGCTGGACGAGGCTGACGACCACCTGCAACTGGTTTCGATGAAGGTGACTTGCGGCACGGGTGGTCAGGCGGAATCGACGGTCGAGCTGGAGGTTGAAGGCGTGGACAAAACCGCCACCGAACATGGCGACGGCCCGGTGGATGCGACCTTTAAGGCGATCCGTGCGATTTATCCCAACACGGCACGCCTTCAGCTTTATCAGGTTCATGCCGTAACCGAGGGCACGGACGCACAGGCGACGGTTTCCGTGCGCCTGGAAGAGGATGGCATGATCGCAACCGGCCAGTCGGCAAACACCGACACCGTCGTGGCGTCAGCAAAGGCTTATATCCACGCTCTCAACCGCCTGATTGTGCGCCGTGAAAAAGCTGGACCAGGCGCGGATGCGCGCGAGATCAGCTATAAAGACCTGACGTGATTGGATAAATCATCCGGGCAACCGCAAGTTTGGTTGCCCGGAAAATCCAACACGACCCACGGTGATGGATTGGGTGCTTTATCCCGACCAGCGTCTCGTCTGCTGCTAAAGCTGCGCGAAAAGCTTGGAAAGGCGGTTCATTTCGTCGCCGATACCGAACGGCGCGTTCACAACAAACATACCTGACCCAATCATCCGGTGCCCCTCACGCGCAGGCGGGAATGTCACTTCGTGGCAAATGGCTTTGGGGTAGTTTCGCGATTTGAGAGCCGCAGTCATCCCAGCATGTCGATTGTCCGTCAGGATCGGGTACCAAAGGGCAATCACGCCCACATTCCATTTGCGGTGCAACTTGGCGATAATGCCGGGCAAGCGGTCGTAATCGGCTTTCACCTCGTAACTGGGGTCAATCAGCACCATACCCCGGCGCGGGGCCGGAGGCAGCAAGGACTGCGCCAGATCGAACCCATCCTGCTGATAGACTTTCGCCCCAAACGGCGACATCGCCAACGACAGGGCCGCAAATTCCTGTGGGTGCAGTTCCGCGAGGTGCAAACTGTCCTGTTCCCGCAACATAGTCGCAGCAATCATCGGCGATCCCGGATAGGCCATGTCGCCGTACCGGGCCTGTACTTGCTTCAGGACCTGCGCCATCGGGTGGTCGGGCCCGAACCACCCTTCCCGCTGTGCGCGACCGATCCCTGCCTCTGCCTCTCCTGTCCGAATGGATTCGTCTGCATCCAACCGGTACAACCCACGCCCGGAATGCGTTTCGATATAGCTGAGCGGCTTGTCCTTGCGTGTCAGATAATCCAGCACCCACGCCAGTAAAGCGTGCTTTTGGACATCCGCCAGATTCCCGGCGTGGTAAATGTGTTGATAAGAGAGCATTTTGCCTTCTAAAGTCCCATTCAATAAGGCGGAAAGGTGCTGATTGTCGCGGAATCAGCCCTTTTACCGGGCGTGATGGCACCCTATAAGTCATCCGTCCCGGAACCGTCGAGTCGCGGGCAGTAGAAAACCGACATTACAGGATCAGGGAAAACATGGGGATCTTTGGCAATCTGGGCGGCCTGTTCACAGCGGACATGGCTATCGACCTTGGAACAGCAAACACGCTGGTTTACGTCAAGGGGCGCGGTGTCATCCTGTCTGAACCTTCGGTTGTGGCCTATCACGTCAAGGACGGTGTGAAGAAAGTTCTGGCAGTTGGCGAAGATGCCAAGCTGATGCTGGGTCGGACGCCCGGTTCGATCGAAGCCATCCGCCCCATGCGCGAAGGTGTGATCGCGGATTTTGATACTGCCGAAGAAATGATCAAGCACTTCATCCGCAAGGTGCACAAACGCTCGACCTTCTCGAAACCCAAGATCATTGTCTGCGTTCCTCATGGCGCAACCCCGGTCGAAAAACGTGCAATTCGGCAGTCGGTCCTGTCAGCAGGTGCCCGTCGCGCGGGCCTGATTGCCGAACCGATTGCAGCCGCGATCGGGGCCGGCATGCCGATCACCGACCCGACCGGCAACATGGTTGTCGATATTGGCGGTGGCACCACCGAGGTTGCTGTTCTGTCGCTGGGTGACATCGTATATGCCCGTTCGGTCCGCGTTGGTGGTGACCGGATGGACGAGGCCATCATTTCCTACCTGCGTCGCCAACAGAACCTTCTGGTTGGTGAATCCACGGCTGAACGCATCAAGACAACCATTGGTACCGCCCGCATGCCCGACGACGGGCGCGGTCAGTCGATGCATATCCGGGGGCGCGATCTGTTGAACGGCGTGCCCAAGGAAATCGAGATCAGCCAGGCCCAGGTGGCCGAAGCGCTGTCAGAGCCCGTGCAACAGATCTGCGAGGCGGTTATGACCGCGCTTGAGACAACGCCCCCCGATTTGGCTGCGGACATTGTCGACCGTGGTGTGATGCTGACCGGCGGCGGCGCGCTGCTGGGCGATTTGGACCTGGCCCTACGCGAACAGACCGGCCTGGCGGTATCCATTGCGGACGAAAGCCTGAATTGTGTGGCTTTGGGCACCGGCAAAGCACTGGAATATGAAAAACAGCTGCGCCACGCGATTGACTACGAAAGCTAAGGCGCGCACCCTCGGAAGATAGGGTTATGTCGGCGCGAGCAGCACGGGAAGGTAACCTGTGGCAAAAGACCGATCACAGCGCGATGAGTACACGACCCCACTGCGACGCTTGTTGCTGGGGATCGTTGTGCTGTGCCTGCTTGGTATCTTCCTTCTGTGGCGCATCGACAGCCCGCGCGTAGAACGGTTCCGCGCGCGGATCGTGGATACGGTTGTACCGTCGATGGAATGGGCCATGGTCCCCGTGACTGCCGCCGTCAATCTGGTGCGTGACTTCCAAAGCTATCAGCGCCTGAGCGAGCAGAACCGGGAACTGCGTAGCGAACTGCGCCTGATGCGCGCCTGGAAAGAGGCTGCTTTGCAGCTTGAACAGGAAAACGCGCGACTGCTGGATTTGAACAATGTCCGCCTTGACCCGCGTCTGACTTATATCACCGGCGTTGTCATGGCCGACAGCGGGTCGCCATTCCGGCAATCCGTTCTGCTGAATGTCGGAGAGCGTGACGGGATCGTGGATGGATGGGCCACGATGGACGGCATTGGCCTGGTCGGCAGGATATCAGGTGTTGGCCCTGACACAGCACGCGTGATCCTTGTGACGGATGCCACCAGCGCGATTCCCGCAACCATTCAACCTTCTGGCCAGACCGCGCTGATCAAAGGCGACAACAACCCCGCGCCCGCGGTGGAGTTTCTTGAAAACCGCGAGCTGGTTCGCCCCGGCGACCGGGTGATCACTTCGGGTGATGGTGGCGTGTTTCCTGCGGGCCTGTTGATCGGTCAAATCGCGGCAGATCCCGGAGGGCGCCTGCGGGTCCGCCTGTCGGCAGATTTCGAAAGGCTCGAATTTCTCAGGGTTCTGCGGTTTCACTCGGCTCCGCCCATTCAGGATCCGGGCAGTATAGTCGGGCCCACCCGCCCAGAGGCGGCGCTGACCCCGGATGAGGTCAGCGATGGATAGACCGGCCTCGCAAATCTGGGCCATGCGCAGCCTTTATGCCTTGCTGGCTTTTGCTGTGCTGTTTCTGCATCTGTTGCCGTTGGACGCTCAACCCGATCGCTGGCCTTTTCCCGACGTACTGATTGCCCTGACTTTTGCCTGGGTGCTGCGGCGGCCCGATTACGTCCCGACTGTATTGGTTGCGCTTGTCATGCTGATGGCCGACTTTCTACTGCAACGTCCACCGGGCCTTTTGGCCGCGCTGACCGTAGTCGGGTCAGCCTATCTGCGGTCAGCGGCGTTGGGTATGAGGGATGCGGGATTTGCCGGAGAATGGATGTCTGTCGGCATTGTGATCACGGCGGTCATTTTGATGAACAGGGTCGTACTATCGGTGATGTCCGTGCAACAGGCCGCATTGGGGCCGGTTGTGATTCAGCTTGTGCTGACGGTCGCTGTCTACCCGTTGGTCGTGATGCTTAGCCAAAGCGCGTTGGGGGTTCGCCGCATATCCGCTGCTGATGTCAGCGCTTTGGGAAGCCGGGCATGAAACAGCTTAAACCCAAATCCCAGGGCCTTGCCTATAAGCGCCTGCCACGCAGAGCGCTGTTGCTGGGTGGTCTACAGGCGGTGTTCATAGGCGGTTTGGCCGCACGAATGCGGTTCATGCAGGTCGAACAGGCCGACGAATACCGCCTGTTGGCCGAAGAAAATCGTATCAACATCCGGCTTATCCCGCCGACCCGTGGGCGTATCTATGACCGGAACGGCCAGATCATCGGCCAGAACTCACCTTCCTATCGCATCGTCATCGTTCGTGAAGACG
The DNA here is from genome assembly GCF_059613825.1 of Ruegeria sp. SATB027. Lineage (NCBI taxonomy): Bacteria > Pseudomonadati > Pseudomonadota > Alphaproteobacteria > Rhodobacterales > Roseobacteraceae > Ruegeria > Ruegeria sp. SATB027. The sequence continues at coordinate 181,436 of NZ_JBXWTH010000032.1, read as the reverse complement.
CCAATGACGTGGAAAAAGTCATCGCCAAACTGTCAGAGCTGATCCCTCTGAACGAAGATGAGATCGAGCGCGCCAGGACTGAAATGCGCCGCTCGGCGCCGTTTCTGCCGGTGACGCTGGCGGATCAGGTCACATGGGAGGATATCTCGAAGGTTGCGGTCAATGCTCCGGCGCTGCCGGGCGTAACGCCCGAGGTCGGCCTGACACGGCAATACCCACGATACGAGGATTTCGCACATATCGTCGGCTATGTTGGCCCGGTCAGTGACTATGACCTCAGCAAGATAGAAGACCCTGAGCCGGTATTGCGCATTCCAAGGTTCCAGATTGGAAAGGTTGGCCTTGAGGCCAAGCAGGAAATCGAACTGCGCGGCAAGGCCGGTGCAAAGCGGGTCGAGGTCAACGCGACGGGCCGCGTCATGCGCGAGCTTGACCGGCAGGAAGGACAACCCGGCGCAGACCTGCAACTGTCCATCGACGCTGATCTGCAACAATATGCACAGGCGCGACTGGCGGGCGAAAGTGCAGCCGCAGTTGTCATAGACTGCGAAACCGGTGACTTGCGTGCGGTCGCCTCGGCACCCAGTTTTGATCCGAACCTGTTTGTTCGTGGCATTTCGGTCGCCGATTACCGGGCATTGACAGAAGACAAGTACCGTCCGCTGGCGAATAAATCCGTGCAAGGAACTTATCCTCCGGGATCGACCTTCAAGATGGTCACCGCGCTGGCCGCGTTGGAAGCTGGCGTAGTCTCTCCCGGCAACACCGTGTACTGCCCCGGACACCTGAAGGTCGGCAGCCGTCGCTTCCATTGCTGGAAGCGTGGCGGACACGGGACGGTCGACCTCAACCTTTCGCTGAAACGCAGCTGCGATGTCTATTACTATGAAGTGGCTCTGCGGGTTGGCATCGACAAGATCTCTGACATGGCCCGCACTTTGGGACTGGGGGTCAAGCATGACATCCCGATGTCGGCGGTGGCGGATGGGCTGGCCCCCAATCAGGAATGGAAGCAGCGCGCGCACGGTCAGGAGTGGCTTGTTGGCGATACGGCAAACGCGTCCATCGGCCAGGGATTCATGCTGGCTTCACCGCTGCAGCTTTCTGTGATGGCCGCCCGCATCGCCACTGGTCGCGCGGTTACGCCGCGCCTGGTGCGCTCGATCGACGGTGTTGAACAACCCTCGGGCGCCGGAGAACCACTGGGCCTTAATTCCTACAATCTGGAACAGGTCCGCAAGGCTATGTTCTCGGTCTCGAATGACAGGCGGGGAACGGCATATCGAAGCCGCATCATCGCGGATGAGTTCCGGATGGCGGGGAAAACCGGAACCAGCCAGGTTCGAAACATCACCAAAGCAGAACGGGCCGCAGGCGTGATCCGAAACGAGGACTTGCCGTGGGAGCGTCGCGACCACGCGCTGTTCGTTTGCTTCGCACCGTATGACAACCCAAAATATGCCGTGGCCGTGGTTGTTGAGCATGGCGGCGGCGGGTCCACAGCCGCAGCCCCGGTTGCACGCGACATCATGCTGCAAGCTCTTTATGACGGCACTCCGCCGCTTGAGGCATACCCGGTTGCCGACCGCGAACGCATCAAGGAACAGCAAAAACGGCTGGAGGGTGACAAGCGCCCCAAAGCGCGACCGGATGGAAAGGACCGTGCATGAGCTATCTTGAATATGCCGTCAAATCCACGCCGTCGGGGTTTCGCAAGTTCCTGTATATGAACTGGCCGCTGACGTTGCTGCTGATCAGCACCGCCAGCGCGGGCTTTCTGATGCTGTATTCTGTTGCGGGCGGTTCGTGGACGCCCTGGGCCGAGCCGCAAATGGAACGTTTCGGGCTTGGCCTGACAGTGATGTTCATCATCGCACTGGTTCCGATCTGGTTCTGGCGCAACATGTCGGTGCTGGCCTATCTCGGCTCGGTGGCTTTGCTGGTATTTGTTGAACTGTTCGGCACCATCGGCATGGGTGCGCAGCGCTGGATCGACCTTGGGTTTATGCGCCTGCAACCCTCAGAGGTCATGAAAGTCACGCTGGTCATGTTGCTTGCAGCTTATTACGACTGGCTTCCCTCGCACAAAACGTCTCGTCCGCTTTGGGTTCTTATCCCGGTTGTCCTGATCATCCTGCCTACCTTGCTGGTTCTGAAACAGCCCGATCTTGGCACATCCATCCTGCTTCTGGCCGCAGGAGGTGGTTTGATGTTTCTGGCAGGGGTTCACTGGGCCTATTTTGCCGCCGTTATTGCTGCTGTCGTGGGCCTGATCGCCGCTGTGTTCAACAGCCGTGGGACCGACTGGCAATTATTGAAGGACTATCAGTTTCGGCGCATCGACACCTTTCTGGACCCGTCCACCGACCCATTGGGGGCCGGATACCACATTACCCAGTCCAAGATTGCCTTGGGGTCCGGGGGATGGAACGGGCGTGGTTTCATGCAAGGCACGCAGTCCCGCCTGAACTTCCTGCCCGAGAAGCATACCGATTTCATTTTCACGACGTTGGCCGAAGAGTTCGGATTTGTCGGGGGAACGACCCTGTTGACCCTTTATGCCTTGATTCTGGTTTTCTGCATGGTCACGGCCCTGGCAACCAAGGACCGGTTTTCATCTCTGGTCACGCTGGGTATCGCGTTGAACTTCTTCCTGTTTTTCGCCGTCAACATGTCGATGGTAATGGGTATGGCCCCTGTCGTGGGTGTACCACTGCCAATGGTCAGCTATGGTGGCTCGGCCATGCTGGTTCTGATGGCAGCCTTTGGCATCGTCCAAAGCGCCCATATTCACCGCCCCCGTTGATCTGAAAGGGCTCTGATGTCTGTGAACGTCCTGTTTTCCGCACGCCCTGCCCTTTGGCCGGTGTATCAGCCGCTGCTGACACAATATCTTGATGAGGCGGGTCTGGACGTCCAGCTTGGAACCGAGTTCGCGCCGGATCAGGTCGATTATGTTGTTTATGCCCCAAACGGAGGGGTACAGGATTTCAGACCTTTCACGCGCCTAAAAGCGGTGCTGAGCCTTTGGGCCGGGGTCGAAAAAATCGTGGGTAACGAAACACTGACCGTTCCATTGGCGCGGATGGTGGATCACGGCCTGACGCAAGGCATGATCGAGTGGGTGGTTGGCCACGTGTTGCGCTACCATCTGGGGATGGACCGGCACATCACGGTACAGGACGGTGTCTGGACCCCAGATATCCCACCGCTGGCGCAAGAGCGCAACGTTTGTATTCTGGGGCTTGGAGCATTGGGCGAAGCCGTGGCCCGCGCGCTGACCGCGCTTGAGTTTCGGGTCTCTGGCTGGAGCCGTACAGCCAAGAACATCCCCGGCGTAACCTGCCTGCATGGTGCCGAAGGGCTGCGCCAGGCGCTTTCTCACGCCGAAATCGTAGTCTTGTTGCTGCCCGATACACCTGCCACTGAAAACGCGCTGAATGCGGAAACGCTGGCCCTGCTTCCCAAAGGTGCGCGTATCATCAACCCGGGACGCGGGCCGCTGATTGATGATGATGCGCTATTGGATGCCCTGAACTCGGGCCAGGTGGGCCACGCAACGCTGGATGTGTTCCGTGTCGAGCCCTTGCCCACCGATCACCCCTATTGGGCGCATCCGAATGTCACCGTGACCCCGCATATCGCGTCCGAGACCCGCCCGATCACTGCCGCACAGGTCATTTGCGAAAACATCCGGCGCGGGGAATCCGGCGAGCCCTTTGTGCACCTTGTCGACCGCACGCTGGGCTACTGACGTCACGCCGCAATCAGATCGCGGCCTTTCAACAGGGCATCCACGCCCGGCAATCGCCCCCGGAACGCCAGATACAAATCCTCTGCCTCGCGCGAACCGCCGGTGGACAAGATATTGTCTTCCAGCGCTTTGGCCCGTTCAGGATCAAAGGCACCACCTGCTTCTTCGAAGGCCGCAAAGGCGTCAGCATCCATCACCTCGGACCACATATAGCTGTAGTAGCCCGAGCTATAGCCATCGCCTGCGAAAACATGCGCAAAGTGGGGCGTGGCGTGGCGCATTCCAATGGCTTGCGGCATCCCCAACCCGGCCAGAACCTCGGCCTGTTTTGCCATCGGGTCTGCCGGGGCGTCGCCATCGTGGAAGGCCAGATCAACAAGGGCCGAGGCGACATATTCAACCGTCTGGAATCCCTGGTCGAAATTGGCGGCATTCAGCACTTTTTCAAGCATCACCTGCGGCATCGGTTCGCCCGTTTCGGCATGGGTGGCAAACTCGGCCAGAACTTCGGGCACTTCCAACCAGTGTTCATAAAGCTGGCTGGGCAGTTCGACAAAATCGCGCGCAACCGAAGTCCCCGAGATGCTTTCATAGGTCACGTTGGACAGCATCTGGTGCAAGGCGTGGCCAAACTCGTGGAACAGGGTGCGTGCATCGTCATAAGACAGCAGCGCCGGATCACCCTTGGCGAAGTTGCAGACATTGATGACAATCGGTGCCTGTTCTTTCGGGAATCTGGCCTGTGCCCGCATCGCGCTGCACCAGGCACCTGATCGCTTTGACCCCCGTGCAAAGTAGTCACCGATGAACACGGCGACATGCCGACCGTTGCGCGTAACTTCCCACGCGCGGCAATCCGGGTGATAAAGCGGCACGTTCAAAGGCTTGAATTCCAGCCCGAACAGGCGGTTTGCACAAGCAAACGATGCCTCGATCATCCGGTCCAGTTGCAGGTAGGGTTTCAGTTCCGCCTCATCCAGATCATGTTCCGCCTTGCGCCGCTTTTCAGCGTAATAGCGCCAGTCCCATGCTTCCAGCGGGCCGTTGACACCGTCTTTCTGCATCATCCGGGTCAGGATTTCCGCGTCCGCATCGGCGCGGGCCTTGGCAGGTTCCCACACCTGCATCAACAACTCACGTACCCGGTCCGGAGTACGAGCCATTTCAGTTTCCAGCTTGTAATCGGCGAAGTTGTCATAGCCCAACAGCTTGGCGCGTTCCTCACGCAAACCCAGAATCTCAGCCGCGATGTCGCGATTGTCGGTCTCGCCACCATTCGCCCCGCGGGCAGCCCAGGCGCGATAGGCTTTTTCGCGCAGATCCCTACGGGGTGAAAACTGAAGAAACGGCACGATCAGCGACCGGGAGAGGGTAACAACCGGCCCCAAGGCGCCCTTTTCCGCACCAGCAGCCCGTGCCGCATTCACAACGAAATCCGGCAGGCCCTGCAGATCTTGTTCGGTCAGATCCATGAACCAATCCCGCTCATCCGCCAGCAGGTTCTGGGTAAAGGACGTCCCCAACGAGGCGAGGCGCGACTTGATTTCTTGCATACGAGCGTCTTCGTCCCCGTCCAACGCCGCGCCTGCACGAACAAAACCCCGATGGGTCAGCATCAGAACGCGTGCCTGCTCCTCGGTCAGGTTCAGGTTTTCGCGCCGCGCCCAAAGGTTTGCAACGCGTTCAAACAGCGCCTTGTTCGAAGAAATTCCCGAGAAATGCGCCGACAGCTTGGGGGAAAACGTGCGCTGCAACTCTTCCCGCTTGGGGTTGCTGTCTGCGCCTGCAACAGTGAAGAAGACCGACAGAACCTTGTCCAGCTGCTCGCCCGCAGCCTCAAGGGCTTCGACCGTGTTAGCGAAAGTAGGGGCCTCTGCATTTGCTGCAATCGCGTCGATCTGCGCGTTATGCGCAGTCATCGCCTGATCCAAAGCCGGTGCAAAATCTTCGTCCGAAATATCGGCGAAAGGGGCTATTTCGAATGGGGTGGTCCAGTTGGACAGGATCGGGTTGGTCATGCGGATCTCCTTTGACCCAATAGCTAGTTCGCCATGGCCGGGTGTTCCAGAACCCCCAGCCCACGTTAAGAAAGGTTAATTGCTTGCGGCACCGCAAATGGGGCAATCGGCACGGCGGGTCAGCGTGATCTTGCGGCTTTCACCGTATAGGGCGTCGTAGATCAGCATCTCGCCCCGCAGCGCCATGCCAGCGCCCGTGATCACCTTTATCGCCTCAACCGCCATCATCGATCCAACAACACCCGGCAACGGGCCAATCACACCTGCCTCGGAACAGGACGGGGCCAGACCGGGGGCTGGGGCTTCGGGAAAGATACACTGGTAGCACGGGCTGCCATTGACTGGGTCAAACACGCTGAGCTGCCCTTCCCACTGCGACAAGGCCCCCGAAATCAGTGGCTTGCCCAGCGCGGCGGCAGTCCGGTTGGCCAGATAGCGGGTCTCAAAATTGTCCGTACCGTCAAGGATCAGATCGAAGTCGGCAAAAAGTTCTGCCGCGATTTCATCGCTCAATCTGCGATGAAAGGGCCGAACTACCACATTCGGGTTCTGCGCCTCCATCGCTTGCTGGGCGGAAAAGACCTTGGGCATATCAATATCTGCATCGCGGTGGATCACCTGCCGCTGCAGGTTCGCATTCTCGACTATGTCGTCGTCAATGACCCCGATTGTACCCACACCTGCGGCCGCCAGATATTGCAGCGCCGGGGCGCCCAAACCTCCCGCGCCGATCACCAGAACACGGGCTTGTTTCAACTTTTTCTGACCCGGCCCGCCCAATTCGCGCAGCACAATGTGACGGGCGTACCGGTTCAGTTCGGTTTCGGTGAAACGGTCAGAGGGCATGGTGGTTTCCGGTTTGGAGGCCTGCACCGCTCGGTTGCGCAGGACCTTCAACACACGGCCATACAGCAAAACGATGGCCGCGAATCCCGCAAGGATCAGCCACAGCGCCGCAGACCCACCGGTTGCTTCGCGCAGGGGGTGCCCATCCGGCAAGATCAGATGAGACAGGATCACCCCGACCAACAACACACTCACCGACACCACGCGCGCCGATTTAGACGTGCCGGCGATATAGCCAACGCCCCATAACCCCGCTGCCAGAACAAGAACCAGCAGCATCAGCCGCGCCCGGTCGAGCCGAAACCGCCAGCCCCGCGATCTGTTTCACCCAATGCCTCAGCCAGTTCGAATGCCGCCTGCACGACAGGGGCAACTACCAGCTGCGCGATACGATCACCATGGGCAATCTCGAACCGTTCCTGACCGGCATTCATCACGATCACCCCCAGAGGTCCGCGATAGTCACTGTCAATAGTGCCCGGCGTATTGGGCAGCGTGATCCCGTGTTTCAGTGCAAGGCCCGAGCGGGGCCGAACCTGAACCTCGTATCCCTGCGGGATTTCAATGCGCAGTCCGGTCGGCACAAGCGCCCGCTGTCCGGGCTCCAGCATGATCGAAGCCCCCTCGGGCAAGTTGGCACGCACGTCCGCGCCAGCAGCACCCGCAGTTTCGTAGGACGGAAGCGCCACGGCGGGGTCTGCCCCGTCTTCGCGGATCACTCGAATTGCAACCATGGTTTTGCCTTTCCTTCAGCCCGCCAACGCGTCTGCGATCCTGCTTGCCAACCGCCGCGCAACCTCGGTCTTGCCCATACGCGGCCATTCCTCGGCTCCGCTGTCCGAGATCAGGATAACCGCATTCTCGGACCCGCCCATGATCCCGGTGGAAGGGCTGACATCGTTGGCGACAATCCAGTCACAGCCTTTGCGCAGTCGCTTGGTGGTGGCGTGTTCAATCACGTCATCGGTCTCGGCCGCAAAGCCGACAACCAAAGGTGGGCGCCCATTTTCCATCCGCGAGACGCGTTTGAGAATGTCGGGGTTCTCGGCAAATTCCAGAACCGGCAGACCGTCGCGGCTTTTCTTCAGTTTCTTGTCCGACGCACTGGCCACGCGCCAATCTGCCACCGCAGCCGCAAACACGCCCGCGTCGACGGGAAGCGCCGCATCAACCGCGTCCGACATCTGTTGCGCGGTCTCGACCGGCACGACCTGCACACCCGCCGGAGGCGGTACGCCTGCGGGGCCCGTGACAAAGATCACCTCGGCCCCCAAATCCGCAAGCGCCTGTGCCACGGCCGAGCCCTGCGCCCCGGAAGAGCGGTTCGCGATATACCGGACCGGATCAATCGGCTCATGCGTCGGGCCCGAAGTTACCAGCACGCGCTTTCCCACCAAGGGTCCTGCCGCAAGCTGCGCCTCAACCGCCGCGACGATTTCCAGCGGTTCCGACATGCGTCCCGGCCCATATTCACCGCAGGCCATATCACCTTCGTTTGGGCCAACAAAGCGTACGCCATCCGCTTGAAGCTGCATCAGGTTGCGTTGTGTCGCCGGGTGTTCCCACATGCGTACATTCATCGCGGGCGCACACAGAACAGGCGTGTCTGTCGCCATGAGAAGGGTCGATGCCAGATCATTTGCCAACCCCCCGGCCATCTTGCCCAACAGGTCCGCCGTTGCGGGGGCCACGACGATCAGATCGGCAGAGCGTGACAGCTGGATATGACCCATCTCGGCCTCGGCGGTCAGATCGAACAGATCGCCATAGACCTTTTCTGAGGCAAGGGCAGACACGGACAGAGGTGTTACAAATTCCTCTGCCGCACGCGTCAGCACAGGCGTCACAGCTGCGCCGCGTTCACGCAGCCTGCGGATCAGGTCCAGCGACTTGTAGGCCGCGATGCCGCCGCCGATGATCAGCAGAATGCGTTTGGATGACAGCATGTTCAGCCCTTCCTGTCCCGGTCGGCCCCGACATTAGGCAAGGCCATCAGGTTGTTCCAGCGATTAATTCTGAACCTGAAACGCCGCACAGGGGTCTTCACGCTCAACTGTGGGACTATCGATTACGATATCAAAGTCACCGTCGATGATGTCGTCCTCGGACTGTCCGACCGAGACCACCTTCCACCCGGGTTGAAGGCGTTCAAGAAATGTCGGGATACCTCGGTCTTTGCGCGCATGTCCGTTCCCAGTGATCACGGCAACCGGGCCGCCGGTTTCTTCCATCGCGCGCATCACCGCACGGGCCAGAACCGCATCGCGCAAACGCTGGATCGCGACCATCTGGGGTAACATTTCCGGCGGGAGAGCATCGCAATGCGCGGCCATTTGATCCGCCTCGCGCGCCGCCTGCTCCTCGGGCGTCAGCGGCACAGTCAAACCATAGCGCGCCGCGTCTGCACCCAGCGCCGTGGCGGCCCCGCGTTCCATCGCGGCCCGGGCGGCAGCACGCGGCACCATGGCCCCGTAAACCGGCGCGCCTGAGGCTTTGAACACCGGATAATACAGCCTGAGCGGTGGCCAACCGCTTTCTGCCCATTGCAGAATACGGCTCAACTCTTCCGGGTTGGAGACGGCTTTTTGCGCCAGCCGTTGCGCGCCTTCTTCGGTGACCATCTCCCAGACAACGGCCGAGGGTGAGATTTCCTTTATCGCTTCGGCTTGAATGAGGTGGTGGCGGGGATTGTCGTGAACCTCTCCCAGAATTACCACATCTGCATCCCGCATCGCGAGAGCCGCATCATCGGAAATAAGACCTTCCGCCAGTCCGGGTCGCGCCGCTGTAACCGTAAGGCCCAGAACACACGCAAGAATCGCAAGCTGTTTCATGCGATGAAGTGTTGCACCTCGTTCGACTGGGCTTCAAGGTTCTTGCGCATTTTTGCGAACGCTGCGGCCTCAAGCTGTCGCACCCGCTCCTTGGACAGTCCCAACTCGACGCCGAGACTCTCCAGTGTCCGCGCAGGCTCGCGCAGTTTGCGTTCGCGCACAATGAACCGCTCGCGGTCATTCAGTGCGTTCATCGCGATCAGCAACCACTGGCGCAACTGTTCGGTGTCGTGGGTGTGTTCAACTGCTTCGGCGGCCTGTTCGCGTTCATCTTCCAGCGCATCGATCCATTCACGCCCGTCTTCGTCGGCGGATTGCACCGCGTTCAGGGAAAAATCCGACCCTGACAGCCGACCTTCCATCAGTTCCACATCGCGCAGAGGAACGCCAATCTCTGTGGCGATCATCTGATGCAACTGGTGGCGATCCAGTTCAAGACCTTCGGTCGCGGCCTCGCGTTCCAGCCGGGCCTGAACCCGACGCATGTTAAAAAACAGCGATTTCTGCGCCGAGGTGGACCCCGTTCGCACCATGGACCAGTTCCGCATCACATAGTCCTGGATGCTCGCCTTAATCCACCACACTGCATAAGTCGAAAACCGCACGCCGCGATCAGGGTCGAACTTGTCTGCGGCCTTCATCAAACCCAGACCGGCCTCCTGGATAAGGTCATTCATCGGCGCGCCATAGCGTTTGAACTTGGCCGCCATCGAAATTGCCAGCCGCATATACGCTGTGATCAGGCGGTGCAGCGCCTGTTCATCACGCTGGTCACGCCAGGCATAGGCCAGCCTCAGTTCCGTTTCCGCATCCAGCAACTCGGCCTTCATCGCTTGCCGGGACATCGAAAAATCTGTCGCGTTGTCCAGTGCCATAAACCTCTCCCCTGATTTGCAGGCGTTGGCCGGGCTTGCCATGCCGACCTATGATCGATACGCAAAACAGCACCAATTGGATCATCTTTAGGTAAGTACTGTGGCGTCAGATTTAACCTTAATTCTGGGCGGAGCTGCTTCGGGCAAGTCGGCATTTGCCGAGGACCTCGTTGTTTCCACAGGGAAAAATCGAGTTTATTTAGCGACATCACAAGTGTTTGATGACGAGATGCGGCAGAAGGTTGATCGCCATCTGGAACAGCGGGGCGGCGGTTGGACCACGATTGAAGAGCCCCTTGACCTGAGGCCGGTGCTGTCCAGCCTCTCCTCGGATCAGGTGTGTCTGGTCGATTGCGCCACCATGTGGCTCAGCAATCACTTGCTGGCCGAAACCGATCTGGGCGCAGTCCAAACTGACCTGCTAAAGGCCCTGCGTGCATGCCCCGCGCAGATTGTGATCGTGTCGAACGAAGTCGGGCACGGTATTGTTCCGGATAACGCGCTTGCCCGCCGCTTTCGCGAAGCGCAGGGTCGGCTGAACATCGCACTTGCGGCGCAGGCTGATCTGGTGGTGCAAGTGACCGCCGGGTTGCCGTTGATCCTGAAAGGGCAGCTACCGTGACACGACTGCATCTTGTTCGCCACGGGCCCACGCATGCAAAGACGATGGTTGGCTGGTCCGATCTGCCTGCTGATCTAAGCGATACAGCGGCGCTGAAGCGCCTGCACGACCATTTGCCATCCGATGCACTTGTGATTTCGTCCGACCTGTCGCGCGCGATTGACACTGCTTCGGCCATTCAGGGCCAGCGTCACCGTCTGCCACATCATCCAGACCTGCGGGAAATCCATTTCGGTCAGTGGGAGCTTCGCGGGTTTGCCGATATTGAAGCCGAAGACCCCGAGCTGGCTTTTGCCTATTGGGACAACCCCGGTGATGTCCGCCCACCGCAAGGTGAAAGCTGGAATGAGGTTCGCGACCGGGTCGATTCCGCGATCGACGCGCTTATGTCCGCGCATACGGGCCGCGATCTGGTGATCGTCGCGCATTTCGGCGTGATCCTGACACAAGTGCAGCGCGCCCTTGGTCTGGACGGGCAGCAGACCTTTGCGCATCGGATCGACAACCTTTCGGTGACGGATATCGCTGTCAACGGCGGGGCGTGGACTGTCGGGTCGATCAATCACCTTCCGTGAACAGGTCCAACACAAATCACTGATTTACCGGTCCGCAAAGCTGAGGCATCGTCCGCGCATGACTTATGACCTTTATATCGGCGATCGCCTCTTCTCCAGCTGGTCAATGCGCGGCTGGTTGATGCTTGAGAAATTCAACCTGCCCTATCGCAGCCACATGATCGGCCTCTATTCCGGCACTATGGCGCAAGACATGGAACCGCTGGCCCCTGCTCGCCTTGTTCCCGCCTTGCGGCTGCCGGATGGAACGGTTGTGGGGGAAAGCCTGGCAATGGCCGAAACCCTGGCCGAACGCCACCCCGATGCCGGGTTGTGGCCTTCGGATGCCGCTGCCCGGGCTACCGCCCGCTGGCTATGCGCCGAAATGGTAGCCGGATTCAGCGCCCTGCGTGGAGAATGCGCCATGCAGCTGCGCAACGTGTGGCAAGGTTTTACGCCGTCTGAGGCGACTTTGTCAGACCTTGAGCGGGTTGAAACACTCTGGGCACATGCGCGGAGCGTGTCAGGGGCAGACCAAGGCCCGTTATTTGGTACCTATTCACTGGCAGACGTCTTCTACACACCTGTCGCAGCGCGGATCGTCGGATATGGGCTGCCGGTGTCAGAGGTGAACCGGGCTTATTGCATGGAATTGCTCTCTGATCCCATCGTCAGACAGTGGCGCGCCATGGGATTGACCGTTGAGTACGACACCTTCCCCTACGCGCAGGATTTGCCGTCCAGCCCTTGGCCAGTCGGGGGTGTTTCTGCTGCGAAGCCGGTTTCAGGTGGTCCGTCAATCAACGCCGCCTGCCCGTATTCCGGCCAGCCTGTCACCGATTTCCTGGAGCTTGACGGGCAATGCTGGGGGTTCTGCAACCCATTCTGCCGGAACAAAACTGTGGCCGACCCCGAAGCATGGCCCAAATTCGCGGCCATGCGCGCAGCCGTTAACGACTCTTAAACCAGAACCGTGGCAGCAACGTCCTGTTAACCAAAACAGGACTGCCATGGTCGCCCGCGCCCACACCGTTGCTTTTCAAGGGGTCGATGCCCGCCCGGTCGAGGTGCAATGCGCGGTCTCACCCGGACTGCCAGCCTTTTCCATCGTGGGCCTGCCCGACAAAGCCGTGTCCGAGGCGCGTGACCGCGTCCGCAGCGCGCTGAACGCGATGGCCATCGCGCTGCCGTCCAAGCGGATCACCATCAACCTGTCCCCTGCTGACCTTCCCAAAGAAGGCAGCCATTTCGACCTGCCCATTGCGGTGGCGCTTTTGTCCGCGCTCGATATCATCCCAGCCGATGCCGCAGAAAGCACCGTTGCATTGGGAGAGTTGTCGCTCGACGGTTCTCTGGTTCCGGTTGTCGGTGCCTTGCCTGCCGCCATGACGGCAGCTTCAGAAGACCGCGCATTGCTTTGTCTGCGCGCCTCCAGCGCCGAGGCGGCCTGGGTAGATGCCACTCAAGTGATCGGCGCCGGATCACTTGGAGAGGTCGTGCGCCATTTCTCGGGCCAATCCCCTTTGCCAGCGGCGCAAGCTGGCGAAGTGAACCTGACACCGTCCAACCGCGACCTGCGCGATGTGAAAGGGCAGGAGCGCGCCAAACGCGCCCTGGAAATCGCCGCCGCCGGACGTCACCACTTGATCATGATCGGCACGCCGGGATCGGGCAAATCCATGCTGGCGGCGCGGCTTCCCGGAATTTTACCGCCGCTTACTGCCGTGGAAGCCCTGGAGACGTCGATGATCCAATCGCTATGTGGGTTACTGGATGAAGGCGGAATAAACCGCACTCGCCCGTTCCGCGAACCGCACCACACGGCCTCGATGGCGGCCATAGTTGGTGGCGGGAAAGGGGCCAAACCGGGCGAAATCTCATTGGCCCATAATGGTGTGCTGTTCATGGATGAATTCCCCGAATTTCCACGCACCGTTCTGGAAACCCTGCGGCAACCCATTGAAACCGGCGAAGTCATGGTGGCGCGCGCGAACGCCCATGTGAAATACCCCTGTCGTTTCATGCTGGTCGCCGCCGCCAACCCTTGCAAATGTGGCTATCTGACCGATCCGTCCCGTGCCTGTTCGCGGGCACCGGGATGTGGCGAAGATTACCTGAACCGAATCTCGGGCCCGTTGATGGACAGGTTCGACCTGCGGATCGAAGTTCCGCCCGTGGGCTTTACCGACCTCGATCTGCCCCCTTCGGGCGACAGTTCGGCGACGGTTGCAGCACGTGTCGAAAGGGCGCGTGCCATTCAGGCAGACCGGTTTTGTGACACGCCGGAGTTACGACAAAACGCTGATGCAGAAGGTAAAATACTGGAAGAGATCGCCACGCCCGATGCCGAAGGAAAAGAGCTGCTGTTGAAAGCCGCAGATCGTTTCGGCCTGTCAGCCCGGGCTTTCCATAGAATCCTGAGGGTGGCGCGCACCATCGCCGATCTGGACGGCGCGACCGATATCCGCCGCCCACACGTGGCTGAAGCGCTGAGTTTTCGGATCTCTGCCCGGGTTATGGCCTAAAGCTTAGCCTCGATGGCCTGCCAGATCTTTTCAGCAATATTAATGCCCTCAAACCGTTCCAGCTCCTGAATGCCGGTCGGTGAAGTCACGTTAATCTCGGTCAGATAGTCGCCAATAACGTCAATTCCGACAAAGACCTGACCCTTTTCCTTCAGCAAAGGCCCAATCGCCGCGCAGATCTCAAGATCGCGGTCAGACAAGCCGATCTTTTCCGGACGTCCGCCAACATGCATGTTCGACCGCGTTTCGCCTTTGGCGGGTACCCGGTTAATCGCACCAACCGCTTCTCCATCCACCAGGATCACCCGTTTGTCGCCATTGCTGACATCCGGTAGGAATTTCTGCACGATCAAAGGTTCGCGCGAGAATCCGGTGAACAGCTCATGCAAGGAAGTCAGGTTGCGGTCATTGGCGTCAAGCCGGAACACACCCGCGCCACCATTCCCGTAAAGTGGCTTGAGGATGATATCGCCGTGCTTTTCCTTGAACGCCTTGATCGTCTGCAAATCACGCGCAATCGTTGTTGGCGGGGTCAGGTCGGGGAAATCCAGTACCAGCAGCTTTTCCGGGTAGTTGCGCACCCAGAACGGATCGTTGACGACCAGCGTCTGACCCTTGAGACGGTCCAGCAAATGCGTGGACGTGATGTAATGCATGTCAAATGGCGGGTCCTGACGCAGCCAGACGACATCGAAATCGGCAAGATCCACCTCACGTTCGGGACCCAGAACCGCAGGATCTCCGGCAACCCTTTGCACAGTCATGTCGTGACCTCGCGCGGTGATCCGACCCTGCTGATAGGCCAAATGATCCGGACCATAGAAAAACAAAGAATGCCCGCGCGCCTGTGCCTCTTCCGCCAGACGGAACGAACTGTCGGCATTGATATCCACGGCCCCGATCGGGTCCATTTGAAAGGCGATTTTCATGGCATGTCCCTCAGTTTCCCGCCAGATACATGGACCAGCACGCCTGTGGGTTCAATGGGGCTTAGCCAAAACCAAAGGCGTTTTCGATGATTTGAACCGCGCCAGAACAATCCACAAGCGCCGCGTCAAAGCGCACGTTTGTCAGCTCCCCGTCCGGCTCGTTTTCCAAGAACTGCGCGGCAGAGGCGTAAATCCGTTCGATCTGCCTGCGGCTGATCCGGGCAGCGGCCTTTTCAAAGCTGGTGCTTCTTTTAACTTCGATGAACACAAGCCCGTCGCCGTCGCGTGCAATCAGGTCGATCTCTCCGCCAGCGCCCCGCCAGCGACGATGCGCTATGGCAAAGCCCCGACGCTCGTAATCTGCGGCGACCTGTGACTCTGCGGCCTGTCCGGCGTGGTAAGAGATCGAACCCTGTCGTTCACGCCGCCCCATGTCATCCCTTGCCCAATTTCAATGCTTTCTGATAAATCGGTCGACGCGGCAGGTCGTACATTTCCGATACAAGATCCGCTGCATCCCGAACCGAGTGATTTTCCAAAGCCCGTTTCAAAGCTTCTTCTAGATCGGATTCGTTAACACTTTGCGAATGACCGCGGTCCACCAGCAGGACGATCTCGCCTTTGACCGTCTTGCCCCGATACTCCTCTGCCAGTTCGGACAGGCTGCTGCGACGGACCTCCTCAAACTTTTTCGTCAGCTCTCGACAAAGCGCAGCCTGCCGTTCAGGCCCCAGGCATTCAGCCAGGTCCGACAGACAGGCGGCAACGCGTTTCGGAGATTCGTAGAACACCAATGTGCCGGGGATGTCCTTCAACGCCTCGATACGGGTGCGGCGTGCTTTGGATGCGTTGGGAAGGAAGCCTGCAAAAAAGAAGGCGTCCGTGGGAAGCCCCGCCAACGTCAGGGCCGTTACAACGGCAGACGCGCCCGGGGCGCAGGTCACGGTATACCCGGCTTCGGCGGCCTGCTTGCCCAAATCATAGCCCGGATCGGCAATTAGCGGCATTCCTGCTTCGGACGCGTAGGCCACCGATTGCCCTTGCGCCAGCGCCTCCATGATCTTGCCGCGTGCGCCTGCGCCGCTGTGGTCGTGATAAGCTTGGATTCGTCGGCCTTCCAGCGGGATGCCATGTATTTCCATCAAGCGACGTAAACTGCGGGTGTCTTCTGCCGCAATCACATCGGCTGAGGCCAAAACATCCAAGGCCCTGAGCGTAATGTCGCGTGCTGTTCCAATCGGAGTGGCAACAAAATACAGGCCCGCAGCCAACTTGATCTTTTGGAAATTCAAAGCTGGACCCTCACAGCGTGACGTTTATTATCGCGGCTCAACAGAACAGAAGCATTCGCAGCCGCCGGATCAGGGAGTTTTCATTTAGATGTTTACCGTTTGCAAGCCCGTAAGCAAGCTGGCGAAAGTCGCCGCTGCCCTGACGACCGCAGCGTTTCTTGCTGCCTGTGAACCAGGTGGTCTTGGCGGAGGTCCCTCGATCAATACCGCAAAGCCGGTTCCTGTCGCCTTGCTGGTTCCCAGAGGATCTGCGCAATCTGGTGATGCAGCGCTGGCGCAAAGCCTTGAGAATGCCGCGCGGCTTGCGATGTCGGATTTGCCAAATGTCCAGATCGACTTACGCGTTTACGACACGGCCGGAAACCCGAACACGGCGACAGCCGTTGCACAACAGGCTGTTGCGGACGGGGCAAAAATCATCATTGGTCCGGTATATGCCCAGGCAGCGAATGCTGCCGGATTGGCGGTGCTGAGCAAGAACATCAATGTTCTTTCGTTTTCAAACAACGCCAGCATTGCAGGCGGCAACGTCTTTGTCTTAGGCCCGACCTTTGACAACACGGCCAACCGGCTGGTGAATTATGCGGGCAGCCAAGGCAAGGTCAACACAGTGGTCGTGCACAGCAACGACGCCGCAGGACAGTTGGGCCGGTCCGCAATCGCCAATGCCATAGCGAACAGCCGGGTCAACAATGCAGGGACCGTCGCATACGACCGGTCGCAACAGGGCGTCATCAATACGGTTCCCACGATCAAGGCCACTGTCGATTCGACAGGCGCGGATTCGATCTTCCTGACGGCGACCACGGCGGGGGCATTGCCGCTGTTCTCGCAATTGCTGCCAGAGGCCGGTGTTTCTCCGGCAACCACGCAATTCATTGGCCTGACACGTTGGGATATCCCGCCGCAAACTCTGGAGCTTCCGGGGGTTCAGGGGGGGTGGTTTGCGCTGCCTGACCCGTCCAAGGCACAAGCCTACCGTCAGCGTTACAACGCAACCTACGGCGAAGCACCGCACCCGATCAGCGGTTTGGCCTACGACGGTATCGCCGCAATTGGCGCCTTGGTCAGCCAGGGCAAATCAGACGCCCTGACCGCTTCGGCCCTGACACAGAACGCCGGTTTCCAGGGCGTTGGCGGCATCTTCCGTCTGCGCCCGGACGGCACCAACGAACGCGGTCTGGCGGTTGCCACGATCCAGAACAAACAGGTGGTTGTGATTGACCCTGCCCCACAAAGCTTCTCTGGTGCCGGTTTCTGATCTGACGGGCGCGATCAACGTGCGCGAAAGCGCGTTGATCTGCCCCGCTGGGGACATCTTCGACAGCACTGCAGTCAATGATGCGCTGGCTCAGGCCTTTGAGGTCTGCCCGGACAACACCAAAATGCGGTCCGAGACGGTGCGCATTCTGCGCGAGGCTCAAAAGTCTGGCCGCGCGGCCATTGCAGAGGCATTTGGCGAACGTCCTTTCGACGCGCGTGCACTCACGCGCTCATATACATACCTGACGGATCAACTGGTTGGGACGGCGATGCTGGTCTCAAGCACACGCCTGCATCCGCTTGCAACGCCCACCCAAGGAGAAAAGATCGCCGTTCTGGCTGTTGGCGGTTACGGACGCGGGGAAATGGCACCGTTTTCAGATGTCGACCTGCTGTTCCTCACCCCCTACAAGATCACCGCCTGGGCCGAGAGCGTCATCGAGTCGATGCTTTATATCCTGTGGGATTTGCGGCTTAAGGTCGGGCATTCGTCACGCACGATCAAAGATTGTCTGCGGTTGGGTGCCGAGGATTTCACGATCCGCACAGCGATGTTGGAGCAACGCTATCTGGCCGGTGACAAGGCACTGGCGGACGGGTTGGACCGAAGGCTGAAAGACGAACTGTTCAAGGGAACCGAACGCGAGTTCATCGAAGCCAAGTTGCACGAACGTGACGAACGCCACCATAAACAAGGCGAGCGTTACATGGTCGAACCCAACGTGAAGGAAGGCAAAGGCGGCCTGCGCGACCTGCAATCCCTCTACTGGATCGCGAAATATATCTATGGCGTTCAGGACGTGGCCGAACTGGTGCCTTTGGGCTTGTTCACCCCCGAAGAGTTCAAGACCTTCGTTCAGGCCGAAGAGTTCCTTTGGGCTGTACGCTCGCACCTGCATCTGGTCACCGGCCGCGCGACCGAGCAGCTTACCTTTGACATGCAGGTCGAGGTCGCCGCACGCATGGGGTACGAGGACCGCGCCGGGCGTCGCGCGGTCGAAGTGTTCATGCAGCGGTATTTCCGCGAAGCCACCCGCGTGGGTGAGTTGACGCGCATCTTCCTGACCAAACTCGAAGCGCTGCACATGAAAGGTGCGCCGCTGCTGGAACGCATTTTCCGCAGGCGCCGACGGGTCAAGGCAGGGTACAAGGTGGTTCACGGTCGTCTGGATCTGGTGGAACCTGAGAAATTTCTCTCCGACAAAATGAACCTGCTGCGCCTGTTCGAAGAAGGTTTGCGGACAGGTATGCTGATCCATCCTGATGCCATGCGGCTGGTGAGCGCGAACCTGCATCTGATCGATGACGAAATGCGCGGCGACAAGGAAGCTCAGCGCATTTTCCTGGATCTGATGTTGAAACACGGCAACCCGGAACGCGCATTGCGACGGATGAACGAGTTGGGCGTGCTGTCCGCTTTCCTGCCCGAGTTCGAGCACATCGTGGCAATGATGCAGTTCAATATGTATCACAGCTATACGGTGGACGAGCATACGATCCAGTGCATCGTCAATCTTGCCCAGATCGAACGCGGAGAGCTGGTCGAATCTCTGCCTCTGGCCTCTTCGATTCTGAAAGGCGGGGTCAATCGCAAGGTGCTGTATGTCGCGCTTCTTCTGCATGACATTGCGAAAGGTCGCCCCGAAGACCACTCGATTCTCGGGGCGCAGATCGCGCGCAAGGTGGCGCCTCGGCTCGGCCTGAACAAATCGGATTCCGAAACCGTTGAATGGCTGGTGCGCTATCACTTGCTTATGTCCGATATGGCCCAAAAACGCGATATCTCCGACCCTCGGACAGTGCGCGATTTTGCCAAGGCCGTTCAGACAACCAAACGGCTGGATCTGCTGACGGTTCTGACGGTTTGCGACATTCGTGGCGTTGGCCCGACCACCTGGAACAACTGGAAGGCCACTCTGCTGCGCGCCCTGCATGCTGAAACAAAGCGTGCACTGGAAACCGGTATGGAAGATCTGAACCGGGCAAATCGGGGGGCCGAGGCCAAAACAGCGCTGCGCCGCGCTTTGGACAACTGGTCCAAGGCTGACCTCAAGGTCGAGACCGGGCGCCACTACGCCCCGTATTGGCAGGGCCTGAATCTTGCGACGCATATCGAATTTGCCGAGATGCTGCACGCGCTGGAACAAAGCGGCGATCCAGGCGCGATGGAAATTCGCCTGCAACCTGATGAAGACCGTGATGCGACGCGGGCCTGTTTCGCGATGGGCGATCACCCCGGTATTTTTGCCCGCATCGCCGGGGCACTGGCTCTGGTTGGCGCGAATGTCGTCGATGCCCGCAGCTATACCACCAAAGACGGCTACGTAACGGACGCGTTCTGGATACAGGATGCCGAGGGGCACCCGTTCGAGGCATCGCGCCTTCCACGCCTGACGCAGATGATTCACAAGACCCTGCGCGGTGAAGTCGTCGCCAAGGAAGCACTGAAGTCACGTGACAAGATCAAGAAACGCGAACGCGCTTTCAACGTGCCAACACATATCACGTTCGACAATGAGGGCTCTGAAATCTACACGATCATCGAAGTAGACACACGCGACCGCCCCGGCCTGCTGTTTGACCTGACCCGGACCCTGGCCGCGGCGAATGTGTATATCGCCAATGCCGTAATTGCGACCTATGGCGAGCAGGTGGTCGATACGTTCTACGTCAAGGACATGTTCGGCTTGAAGTATTACTCGGAAAGCAAGCAGCGCGGACTTGAGGCGAAGCTGCGCACGGCAATCACCGAAGGCGCCGAGCGTGCGGCCTCATGAAGCAAATACGCTTGTTCTCGGGCTTGTTCACGGTCGGCTTCTGGACGCTCGCCAGCCGAATTCTGGGGTTTCTGCGGGAAATACTGCTGACGGCCTATATCGGACCGGGCCCAGTGATGGATGCCTTTGTTGCTGCCTTTCGCCTGCCCAACATGTTCCGCCGCTTTTTCGCCGAGGGGGCATTTAACGCGGCCTTTGTGCCGATGTTTTCCAAACGACTGGAAGCAGACGAAGACCCTCAGGGTTTTGCGCAGGACGCGTTCAATCTTTTGGCCGTGGCTGTTCTTGCGCTGGTCGGGCTGGCCATGGTTTTCATGCCCGGTCTGGTGTGGCTGACCGCCGAAGGGTTTTACGGCGATGAACGGTTCGATCTGGCGGTGGACTATGGATATGTTGTGTTTCCATACATCCTGTTCATGTCTCTGGCTGCCTTGTTTTCAGGTGTTCTGAATGCAACCGGACGGTTCGCGGCGGCGGCAGCCGCACCTGTTCTGCTGAACATTTTCGCCTGCACCGCCCTGATCGCCGGTGCCATGTCCGGCGGCGAGGTGATCCGGTGGTTGATCCCAGTCATTCCGGTCGCCGGTGTCGCGCAGCTGGCGCTGGTCTGGATCGCAACCGAACGCGCCGACATCCACATCCGCCCCAGCATGCCGCGCCTGACGCCCGAAATGCGACGGATGGTAAGTATCGCGGTCCCGGCCGCGCTGGCGATGGGGGTCACACAGGTCAATCTCGTTGTCGGGCAATTGGTTGCATCGAAAACCGAAAATGCCGTCAGCTGGCTTTTTGCCGCAGACAGGCTCTACCAGTTGCCTTTGGGTGTTGTGGGCATTGCTGTCGGCATAGTCTTGTTGCCGGACCTGTCCCGCCGTTTGCGTGCGGAGGACAAAGAGGGCGCACGCAATGCCTTTTCCCGGGCCGGTGAGTTCACACTTCTGCTAACGCTGCCTTCGACTGTGGCCTTCGTGGTTATGCCATACCCTCTCGTATCGGTGCTGTTCGAACGTGGGCAGTTCGGCCCCGAGGATACGGCTGCCACGGCCCTTGCGGTTGCCATCTACGGGGTCGGGCTTCCGGCTTTCATGTTGCAAAAATTGCTGCAACCGCTGTTTTTTGCGCGCGAGGATACGCGTTCCCCGTTTCACTACGCGGTTGTTGCGATGATCGTGAACGCAGCTCTGGCGTTTGGTCTGTTTCCACTGGTGGGCTGGATCGCGCCAGCAATTGCCGCATCGACTGCGGGGTGGGCGATGGTGGTGCTACTGGCTTTCGGCGCACGACGTATGGGTGAAGAGGCGCGCTTTGATGTCCGGTTCAAAAAGCGCGCGGGCCGGATTGTGGCGGCTTCGCTTGGGATGGGCGCGATCTTATACGCGGCGCTCTACCTGTTCGGGTGGGCATTGGATGTTCCCGGCTGGCGCTATCTGGCACTGCTGGTCCTGATCATGGTCGCTGCCGTCTCATATTTCCTTTTGGGCCATATCTTCGGCGCTTTCAAACTGTCGGAGTTCAAACACGCCCTGCGCCGGTCCTGATCAATCCCGGCGAATGCGGCCGACGATCCGGGACCACGCGCCCGGTGCAACAAGAAAAGACAAGCCAAAACCGGTGGCAAACCCACCCAGATCAGCAACCCATTCCCAGTTGCCACCAAAGATCAGGCCGAAAAGAAATTGTATGCCCATAAGGACGGCAATCAATTGAAATGCCCGTGCTTGGTTTGCACCTACAAGTGACAGTTTGCGCCACAACAACCACGTGAATGCGCCGATCAGACCGTACACCGGCGGGAACCCTCCGATCAGCGGATAGCGCGGGTCCAGTAACACGGCGTAGGCTAATGCGCCGCCAATGCCCGACACGACAAAAATCAGCAGCATCGGGAAACCGCCGAACACTTCGCCAACCATTTTGCCCATCGCCAGCACGAAAACACAGACGAAAATCGCCTGCGTGAAATTGGCGGATACAAAGGGGTAGGTCACGAAGCGTATGACATGTTCGAATGGCCAGCGCCCGTTCAGAACCATCCAGTCGAAAATATCGGCAGAGAACGCATAATGCTGGATCGCATCCAGCCGCCAGCCCACCGCTGTTGGCCCTCCGACCAGCCCGCGTGATCCCAGCGTGAAGGCAATTTCTATCCCGATGATGAACAGAACCAGCGCCACCACAGCAGGTGGCAGAGGGTTCACAGGCGGTGTGTAATGCTCACTGCTCATTGGGCTGGCCTTTCGCGGCTGTTGACGTCCCTTTGCCTCATGGGTAAGCGACGGGGGCTGATTTTTCCAGACAGGAGTTCCCTTTGATGACTGAGACCCAATTCACGCCACGCGTGTTTTCCGGCATCCAGCCTTCGGGAAACCTGCACCTTGGGAACTACCTTGGTGCACTCAAGCGTTTTGTCGATATGCAGGGTCCCGAATTCGAAACCGTCTATTGCATGGTCGATTTGCACGCCATCACCGTATGGCAGGACCCGGATCGTCTGCGCGAAAAAACACGCGAGGTTTGCGCGGGCTTTATCGCGGCGGGTCTTGATCCAGAAAAATCAATCCTGTTCAACCAAAGCCAGGTGCCCGAACACACTCAGCTGGCCTGGATTTTCAACTGCGTCGCCCGAATGGGCTGGATGCAACGGATGACGCAGTTCAAGGACAAGGCGGGCAAAAATGCGCAAAATGCCTCGCTTGGCCTGTTTGCGTACCCTGCCCTGATGGCAGCCGATATTCTTGTCTACCACGCGACACATGTTCCTGTGGGTGAAGACCAGAAGCAGCACCTGGAATTGACCCGCGATATCGCGATCAAGTTCAACCACGACTACGGCGTCGACTTCTTTCCCGTGACTGAGCCCGTGATTGGCGGCCCTGCCCCGCGCGTGATGAACCTGAGGGACGGTTCGCGCAAAATGTCGTCCTCCGATCCCTCGGACATGAGCCGGATCAACCTGACCGATGATGCCGATGCGATCGCAAAGAAAATCCGCAAGGCCAAGACCGACCCTGACGCTTTGCCGTCGGATGTTGAAGGTCTGGAGGGCCGCCCGGAAGCGCGCAATCTGGTCAATATCTATGCAGCACTCAGCGAACAGAGCATAGCGCAGGTTCTGGCCGAAGTTGGGGGCAAGCAGTTCGGTGATTTCAAACCAATGTTGGCTGATCTGGCAGTCGCCAAGCTGGCTCCAATCTCGACTGAGATGTCGCGCCTTATGGGAGAACAGACCGAGATTGACCGGATTCTGGCTCACGGAGCCGAGCGCGCGCGTCAGATCGCCGCTCCGATCCTGCAAAAGACCTATGAAATCGTCGGTATGGTCGGATCAGCATCACGCTGAATGCACTGGACCTTCGCCTGACGCCCTCCTAGGGTCTGCCTGAACCACAGGAGGGCGTCATGGCAACCGGCAAAAACATCCGGACCTATTTTCAGGGCCAATGGCATGACGGGGATACTCCCATCATGCGCGCAGCGGATCACGGGTCGTGGCTAGGGTCTTCGGTCTTTGACGGCGCCCGTTATTTCGACGGGTTGGCCCCTGATCTGCACGCGCATTGCGCCCGGGTGAACCGGTCCGCCGAAGCCCTGATGCTGACACCGACCATGACAACCGAGCAGATGGTCGAATTGGTGCATGAAGGGTTGCAAGCCTACAGCCCTGACACGGCTGTCTATATCCGCCCGATGTATTGGGGCATTGACGGCGATAGCACGGCAATCGTTCCGCAGGAAAACAGCACAGGGTTTGCCATCTGTCTGGAAGAAATCCCAATGGCACCTGAAACGGCTTCGGCCACGCTGGCGACCACGCGATTCCGTCGCCCGGTACTGGAATCGGCTGTGGTCAATGCCAAGGCCGGGTGCCTCTACCCCAACAATGCGCGCATGTTGCAAGAGGCACGCTCCAAAGGATTCTCGAACGCTCTGGTCGCTGACGCGATGGGCAATGTGGCCGAAACGGCAACGGCCAACATCTTCATGGTAAAGGATGGCGAGGTCTTTACTCCGATCCCCAACGGGACATTTTTGGCAGGGATCACGCGGGCGCGACATATCAAGAATCTGCGCGAGGATGGTGTTACAGTTCATGAAACGGTCTTGGGTTTCGAGGATTTTCACCAGGCGGACGAGGTTTTCATGTCCGGCAATATGAGCAAGATCACACCGGTGACTGCGCTGGAGGACACACAGTTTCAGGTTGGTCCCATTGCCCGCCGTGCCCGCGCACTTTACTGGGACTGGGCTGCAAGCGAACGCTAGTACATCGACATGAACGTGTCCGAGTTGCCAGTACGCAAACGCTCGGGCATGATCCCTTAAAATTGAAGAGGACACCCATGCGTAAGTTCTTAGTTGTTCTGGATGACAGCCGTGAATGCCTGAACGCAATGCGGTTCGCCGCGATGCGTGCCGCGCATACAGGTGGCGGAGTGACGATCTTGTCTGTTATTCCGCCGGACGAGTTCAATCACTGGATCGGTGTTGCCGAAACCATGCGCGAAGAAGCCCGGGAACGTATCCATGCCCATTTCGAAGTCTTCGCCAAATGGATGCGCGACAAACAGAATGTAGAACCTGAACTGGCCATTCGCGAAGGTGATCCGGTGCCGCAGATCATCGAACACGTTCAGTCTGACCCTGAGATCGGCGTTCTTGTTCTTGGGGCGGGGACTGACAAGAAAGGCCCCGGCCCGCTGGTAACCCAGCTCACAAAAAACTCTGGCAGCCTACCGATCCCGATCACGATTGTTCCAGGTGATCTGAGCAAGGAAAAGCTGGAAGAAATCACCTGAGGATCGAACATGGCGAAGACGTTGCAGTTCTGGTTCGACTTCGCCTCGACCTATTCCTATCTCAGCGCGATGCGGATCGAACAGGCTGCGCAGGACAAAGGCGTCTCGGTCGAATGGCAGCCTTTTCTGTTGGGTCCGATTTTCGCGGATCAGGGATGGCGCACGTCGCCGTTCAACCTGTATCCGGCCAAAGGGCGCTATATGTGGCGCGACATGGAACGTTTATGCGGCGCACGCGGGCTGCCGTTGGTTCGGCCTGACCCATTCCCGCAAAACTCCCTCACCGCAGCACGCCTGGCTCTGGCCCTTGAGCATGGCGAAGAACGGGTTGCCTTCGCAAAGGCTGTCTTCAGCGCTGAATTCGGGGGCGGGAGGGACATTTCTGACGAAGACGTGCTTGAGGATTGCCTGAAGATGGCGGGTCTGCCTGCGGCAGTGATGAATCGTGCAAAAGATCCGAGCATCAAGGCTGCGCTGTTCGAGCAATCCGCGCGCGCAAAAGCACTTGGCCTGTTCGGCGCACCCAGTTTTGTGGCAGGGACAGAGTTGTTTTGGGGAGATGACCGGCTGGATGACGCGATTCGTTACGCGGTCACAATTTAGAATCGTTCCAAATATTGACTTCTCCGACCCCTGAGCGCATATCAGGAACACCTCAGACGGAGCTGCCTCATGTTCATCCAGACCGAATCCACCCCAAACCCGGCCACGTTGAAATTTCTGCCCGGCCAAACGGTTCTTGAGGCTGGAACCGCGGATTTCCCGACAGCCGAGGCTGGTGATAAGTCCCCACTGGCCAAACGAATCTTTGCCGTAAACGGCGTGACCGGTGTGTTCTTTGGAAACGACTTTGTCACGGTGACCAAATCCGACGATGTTCAGTGGGATCACATCAAACCTGCAATTCTTGGCGCAGTGATGGAGCATTATCAATCCGGTCAACCCGTCATGGGTGCCGACGCGGCAGCGGCCTCGGGTCATGCCGAACATACCGGAGAAGATGCAGAGATCGTCAATCAGATCAAAGACCTGCTGGACAGCCGCGTGCGCCCGGCCGTAGCACAGGATGGTGGCGACATCACCTTTCATGGTTTTGATCGCGGCATCGTCTACCTGCACATGCAAGGTGCCTGCGCGGGGTGCCCGTCATCAACCCTGACACTGAAGATGGGTATCGAAAACCTGCTGCGCCATTACATCCCCGAAGTGACCGAGGTTCGACCAGTTGCCGTCTGACTCGACGATCCTGGCATTTGATACATCGGCCGCGCATTGCGCGGCCGCTTTGTTGCGTGGCGGTGTGATCGCAGTATCCCGTGTCGAAGGCATGTCGCGGGGTCAAGCCGAACGATTGATGCCCTTGCTGCAAGAAGTGCTGACCGAGGCCGGTTGCGTATGGGCCGATCTGGACGCTATCGGTGTTGGGATTGGGCCAGGAAATTTCACGGGTATACGCATCTCGGTCTCTGCCGCCCGGGGCCTTGCCTTGGGCCTTGGCGTCCCGGCGGTGGGCGTTTCTGGATTCGATGCTCTGATTGAACTGGCAGAAGAGGGACAGCTACCAGCCATCCCTGCGCCGCGCGAACAGGTGTATGTACAACTTCCCGGAACCGGCCCTTGCCTTTTGCCCAGGGACGAGGCCGAACAGCATGGGCCTTTGTATGTCTGCTCCGACCCCGCATTGCAGGTACAAGCCGTTGCCAGACTTGCCGCAAGACGATGGCGCAAGGTCAGTGCACCTCCGGCCCCGCTATATGTCAGACCTGCGGACGCAGCCCCGTCCCGAGATGTGCCACCTGTGTTGCTGGACCAATGACGCCTTACGAGATGGCAGCGACACATGCAGCGGCATTCACCCAGTCACGCCCATGGACTGCCGATGAATTCGCCAGCCTTTTGGAGAACCGGTTCACTGACTGCGTCGGGGATGACCGTTGCTTTGCCCTGTTTCAGGTGATCGCGGGTGAGGCAGAGTTGCTGACGATTGCGACTCACCCCGCGTTTCAAAGACAAGGTCTGGGGTTTCAGACCATGCGCAACTGGCACGACCGGGCAGTCACTTTGCAGGCAAACCGCGCTTTTCTGGACGTCGCAGCCGACAATGTTGCAGCAATCGCGCTGTATGGGCGATGCGGGTATCGCCAGTGCGGTCAGCGCAAGGGTTATTATTCCAGAAAAACAGGCCCAAATATCGATGCTCTTGTGATGGAACGCCCACTGCCCTAACGGCAACCAAAGATTTTTTAGACCATTTGGTCAGAAATCAATTGACCATGACGGTTGCAAACGTCCTTAATTCCCGCCATCACAACACTTATGCTCGCTAAAAGTGGGTAAACGGGGCTAATCTGACTTCGTGCCAACAAAAAAAATGGGAGACTTAAATGACCCTGATGAAATCCTTGATGGGTGCTGCCGCTGCTGTCGCTCTGACCGCAGGTGCAGCTTTCGCTGAACCGGCGCTGATCTTTGACCTGGGCGGCAAGTTCGACAAATCTTTCAACGAAGCCGCATATAATGGCGCACAGCGTTGGGCCGATGAGACCGGCGGCGAATACCGCGAGATCGAGATCCAGTCGGAAGCACAGCGCGAACAGGCTCTGCGCCGTTTCGCAGAATCAGGTGCCAACCCGATCATCACCATGGGCTTTGGTATGGCTGATCCATTGTCGGCCGTTGCAGGCGACTATCCTGAAACCAAATTCGTGGCTGTCGACGTGAACTGGCTGGACATCCCCAACATCCGCCAGATCGGCTTTGCCGAGCATGAAGGATCGTACCTGGTTGGCATGATGGCAGCGATGGCATCGAAATCGGGCACCGTTGGCTTTATCGGCGGTATGGACATTCCGCTGATCCGCCACTTTGGCTGCGGATACGCACAAGGCGCCAAAGCCGTGAACCCGGACATCAATGTTGTCGCCAACATGACCGGCACCACCCCTGCCGCGTGGAACGATCCTGTAAAAGGTTCGGAACTTACAAAAGCTCAGATCAGCCAGGGTGCTGACGTGATCTATGCCGCGGCTGGTGGTACAGGTGTAGGCGTTCTGCAAACGGCAGCTGACGAAGGCATCCTGTCGATCGGCGTGGACAGCAACCAGAACCACCTGCATCCGGGCAAGGTCCTGACGTCGATGCTGAAGCGTGTGGACGTCGCGGTGTATGACGCGATGAAAGCAGGTGACGCCGTAGAAACCGGCGTGTTCACAATGGGTCTGGCCGAGGAAGGTGTTGGCGTCGCCATGGACGATAACAACAAAGAGCTTGTTTCGGCCCAAATGAACGATGCGGTGGAAGAAGCCCGCAAAGCCATCATCAACGGCGATATCACCGTTGTCAGCTATTACGAGAACGACAGCTGCCCCGCACTGCAGTTCTGATACCGCGCGGGGCGGAAGGAACCCTTCCGCCCTGCCATCCACTCTGCCATCCGTGCCACCTGCCGGATGGGCTTTTCGGCAGTTGAGGGTAAGACATGACCGTCCCCGCCATTGAGCTCAAAGGGATTTCCAAATCCTTTGGGCCGGTTCAGGCCAACAAAGACATCTCAATCAGCGTCGCCCCCGGTACGATCCATGGGATCATCGGTGAAAACGGTGCGGGCAAATCCACGCTGATGAGCATCCTCTACGGCTTTTACAAAGCCGACAAAGGTGAAATTTGGATCAACGGAACAAAGACCGAAATCCCTGACAGCCAGGCGGCTATCGCCTCGGGCATTGGGATGGTGTTTCAGCATTTCAAGCTGGTGGAGAATTTCACGGTTCTGGAAAACATCGTTCTGGGTGCTGAAGATGGCGGCCTTCTGGCTCCGTCTCTGGCCAAGGCCCGCAAAGAGCTGAAAGAACTGGAAGAAGAATACGAACTGTTCGTTGACCCCGACAAACGCATTGATGAGATCGGTGTGGGGATGCAGCAGCGTGTCGAAATTTTGAAGGCATTGTATCGCAAGGCCGAGATTCTGATTCTGGATGAACCGACTGGTGTTCTGACCCCGGCTGAGGCTGACCAGCTGTTCCGTATTCTGGATCGTCTGCGGGCCGAAGGGAAAACGATCATCGTGATCACCCACAAGCTGCGCGAAATCATGGAAAACACCGATACCGTCTCGGTCATGCGCCGTGGGCAGATGACAGCTACGGTGAAAACTTTGGACACCAGCCCTGAAGAACTGGCCGAGCTGATGGTAGGCCGCAAGGTTTTGCTGCAAGTCGACAAGGTGCCTGCGACGCCGGGCAAACCCATCCTTGAGATCGAAAAGCTGAGCGTTTTCGATTCCGCCGGTGTTGAACGGGTCAAAGGTATCGACCTGACCGTTCGTGCCGGTGAGATCGTCGGTATTGCCGGTGTGGCGGGCAATGGGCAGTCGGAACTGCTGGAGGTTCTGGGCGGGATGCGTCCGGGACAAGGCTCGATCAAGCTGAACGGCGAACCGCTGGCCCTAAGCGGAGCCGGATCTGACGGTCAGGCGCGTCGTGCACAGCATATAGCGCATGTGCCGGAAGATCGGCAGCGTGAAGGCCTGATTATGGATTTCCACGCGTGGGAAAACGTGGCCTTTGGCTATCACCGGGACCCCGCTTATCAGCGGGGCCTGTTCATGGACAATGCCGCGTTGCGTGCTGATACCGAAGCCAAGATCGAGAAATTCGATGTCCGGCCACCGGATCCTTGGCTTGCAGCCAAGAGCTTTTCGGGTGGAAATCAGCAGAAAATCGTCGTTGCCCGCGAAATCGAGCGAAACCCTGACCTGCTGCTGGTCGGCCAGCCGACGCGCGGCGTTGACATCGGCGCGATCGAATTCATTCACAAGCAGATCGTAGCCCTGCGCGATCAAGGCAAGGCGATCCTGCTGGTTTCGGTTGAGTTGGAAGAGATATTCTCGCTGTCCGACCGGATCGCAGTGATGTTCGACGGGCATATCATGGGTGAACGGCTGCCCAATGAAACAGATGAAAAAGAACTCGGCCTGCTGATGGCCGGTGTTGCAGGAGAGGCCGCGTAGGATGGAAAAAATGCCTAAATGGGCCGATGTCGTTCTGATCCCGCTGATCAGTCTGATGCTGGCCGCTATCCTGTCGGCGCTGGTCATCCTCGCCATCGGAGAAAACCCCGTCGAAGCTGTTAAGCTGATGGTTTCGGGCGCGTTGGGGTCAACCTATGGCTGGGGCTATACGCTCTATTACGCGACAAACTTCATGTTTACCGGCCTTGCGGTCGCCGTCGCATTCCACGCCCGCTTGTTCAACATCGGTGGCGAAGGTCAGGCGATGTTGGGCGGTCTTGGGGTGGCAATGGTTTGCCTTTACGTCGACTGGCCGCATTGGAGCATTGCATTGCTTGCGGCCTGCGCGGCATCAATGCTGTTCGGCGCGTTTTGGGCCGCTATCCCGGCCTATCTTCAGGCCAAGCGCGGCAGCCATATCGTGATCACCACGATCATGTTCAATTTTATCGCCGCTGCCTTTCTGAACTACATGCTGGTCAATGTCATGCGCCCGCAAGGGTCGCAGGACCCGGCAACCGCACGGTTCCCCGAATCCGTCCATCTGCCAACGTTCCAGTCAATGTTCTCAACCGCAGAGAACGTGGTGTTCCGGGGGGCTCCGGTAAACATTACGTTCTTCATCGCTTTGCTGGCCTGTGTCGTCGTCTGGGCGCTGATCTGGCGGACCCGGCTGGGCTATGAAATCCGTGCTTACGGCCACTCAGAAACCGGCGCGGTCTATGCCGGCATCTCGCCGGTTCGCATTACCATTGTTGCGATGCTGATCTCGGGTGCGCTGGCAGGTCTGATGGCCATCAACAACGTTATGGGCGAGGCGGAGCGCCTTGTCCTGAACTCGACCGAGGGCGCTGGGTTCATCGGGATTGCGGTGGCCCTTATGGGGCGGTCACATCCTTTCGGCGTCTTGCTGGCCGCGCTTTTGTTCGGGTTCCTGTATCAGGGCGGGGCCGAGCTGGCGCTGTGGGCATCGATCCCGCGTGAACTGATCGTGGTCATTCAGGCGCTGGTGATCCTGTTCACCGGGGCACTGGACAACATGGTACGGATGCCGCTTGAGAAACTGTTCCTTGGTATGCGGAAGAGGGCAGAGTAATGGACTTCTTTGTAACCCTCATCCAGGTTCTGGATTCGACCATCCGCCTTTCCACGCCGCTTTTGCTGGCCTGTTTGGCCGGTCTGTATTCGGAACGGGCTGGCATTTTCGACATCGGGCTGGAAGGTAAGATGCTGGTAGCTGCGTTCTTTTCTGCGGCTGTCGCGGCGGTTACAGGGTCAGTCTGGCTGGGCCTGCTGGCTGGTATCGGATCGTCACTGGTTCTGTCAGGACTACACGGGTTGGCATCGATAACCTTCCGGGGCAACCAGCTGATCTCGGGTGTCGCCATCAACTTTCTTGCATCGGGCCTGACGGTGCTTGTCGCCCAAAGCTGGTTCCAGCAGGGCGGTCGCACGCCCTCGCTCTTTGGTGGCGGCCGGTTCGAGCCTATCAATTTTCCATTTTCCGACGCGCTCGGAGGGGTTCCGATTGTCGGCCCGATCTATTCCGAACTGCTCTCAGGCCATTCCATCCTTGTCTATGTCGCATTCCTGATGGTCCCAGCGACATGGTGGGTGCTCTTCCGCACACGGTTCGGCCTGCGCCTGCGAGCTGTGGGTGAAAACCCGGCAGCGGTCGACACAGCAGGCGTGTCCGTGGTTGGCCTACGTTTCGCAGCCGTCGCGATCTGTGGTGTACTTTGTGGTATTGCAGGTGCTTACCTGGCAACGGCTTTGCAGGCTGGGTTCGTCAAGGAAATGACCGCTGGTCGCGGCTTTATTGCACTGGCTGCCCTGATCTTTGCCAAATGGCGCCCGTGGCACGCCATGTGGGCCTGCTTGCTGTTTGGCCTGCTTCAGGCCGTAGCACTTCGGTTCCAGAACATCGATCTTGGCGGCATAGTGATTCCGGTCCAGGTGATGGATGCCCTGCCCTATATTCTGACAGTGGTTATTCTGGCCGGGTTTGTTGGCAAGGCCGTACCACCGCGTGCAGGCGGAGAGCCCTACATCAAGGAGCGCTGATAAGGCCAGTTCCGAAATGAGTTTCGGTCCTGTTCGCTGCAAGGCGGCATGCAGAGTTGATTTTGCATGCCGCAACCGTTCTAAGAGGGTATGCACGTATACCTTCCCATAGCCGAAGTTTCTGTCAGCCCATTCCTGCTGTTGGGGATCGGTGGGGTCGTCGGTGTCTTATCTGGCATGTTCGGGGTCGGCGGAGGATTTTTGATCACTCCGCTGCTGTTTTTTATCGGCATTCCCCCGGCGGTTGCCGTGGCCACATCGGCCAATCAGGTTGTCGCCTCTTCTATTTCGGGATTGCTGGCGCATCTCAGGCGCAAGACCGTGGACCTAAAGATGGGAAGCGTTCTGCTGACCGGAGGGTTGTTTGGCGCGGCCCTGGGTATGCTGGTTTTCAATTTTCTCAAACACCTCGGTCAGGTCGATCTGGCTGTACAGATTTGCTACGTCGTGTTTCTGGGGGCCATCGGGACCCTCATGTTCATCGAAAGTCTTGCCGCCATCCGAAAGGCCAGCAAGTCCGGTACTCAATCTGCCCCCAAGCGACGCCAGCGTACATGGGTTCACACACTGCCCTTCAAGATGCGGTTTCGGGCATCAAGCCTTTATATCTCGGTTATACCACCTGCGCTGGTCGGGTTTGGCGTTGGCATCCTGTCCGCGATCATGGGTGTCGGTGGAGGGTTCATCATGGTGCCCGCGATGATCTATGTTCTTGGCATCCCGACCAAAGTGGTTATCGGAACATCCCTGTTCCAGATCATTTTCGTCGCCGGTTTCACAACCATGATACATGCGTCGACAAATTTCAGCGTCGACATAGTCCTTGCCCTGTTCCTGTTGACCGGCGGAGTTCTGGGCGCACAGTTGGGGACGCAGATCGGTGCGCGTCTGAAAGCAGAACAGCTGCGCATTCTACTCGCGCTTCTTGTCATGAGTGTTGCCGGAAAGATCGGATTTGACCTTCTGTTGCCGCCAATAGAGATCTTTTCTCTGGCAGAACCGGGAGGGGTATGATGTTGATTGATCCGCGCCACGCGACAATTACCGCTCTTGAACTCGAGTGTGATAGAAGGCAAGCCAAGACCCAGCGCAAAGTGACGGTATCATGCATATTTACCTGCCCATAGCCGAAGTCTCGGTAAATGCATTTCTACTCCTTGGTCTGGGTGGAATGGTTGGAATTCTGTCGGGGATGTTCGGGGTCGGCGGCGGGTTCCTCATGACGCCGCTGCTGTTCTTCATTGGCATACCACCGGCTGTTGCGGTTGCGACCGAGGCCAATCAGATTGTTGCCTCGTCCTTTTCCGGGGTGCTGGCCCATTTTCGACGAAAGACCGTAGACCTCAAGATGGGTACGGTATTGTTAACAGGTGGTCTGATCGGGGCTGCGTTGGGTGTTGTTGTCTTTAACTACCTAAAAAGCCTGGGCCAGGTCGACCTTCTGGTAACCCTTTGTTACGTGGTCTTCCTTGGTATCATTGGCAGTCTGATGTTCATCGAAAGCCTGAGGGCGCTGCGCAAAGCCAAAAAAGGCGGGGCAGCGCCAGCCAAGCGCCGCCAACGTGGCTGGGTTCATTCAATGCCCTTCAAGATGCGCTTTCGCACATCAGGTCTTTATATCTCGGTCATTCCACCGGCTGTGGTTGGTCTAAGCGTCGGGGTCTTGTCCGCGATCATGGGTGTCGGTGGCGGTTTCATCATGGTCCCGGCGATGATCTACCTGCTGGGGATGCCTACCAAAGTCGTTGTCGGCACATCGTTGTTTCAGATCATCTTTGTAACTGCATTTACAACAATGCTGCACGCGACCACCAACTATACAGTGGACATCGTCCTGGCGGTTTTGCTGCTGGTCGGAGGCGTCGTTGGCGCTCAGATCGGAACCGTAATCGGATCGCGCATGCCGGCTGAACAGCTGCGCGTTCTGTTAGCGGCGCTGGTTCTGGTCGTCTGCGGCAAGCTGGCCCTTGATTTGCTTCTTGAACCATCCGAGCTTTATTCGCTTGGCAACAGCGGGGGGCATTGAGAATGCTGCGCTATGTCTTTGCCGCTTTGTGCCTGTTCAGCCTGCCAGCCGCTGCCGATGAAGAGCAGGTCGTCCTGGGCCTTAGCCAGGATCGTGTTGCGATCACTGCCGACTTTGACGGGTCCGAGATCCTCATTTTCGGGGCCATCAAACGGGAAACCCCTATTCCCCCAGGCCCACCGGTCGCGGTTATCGTCGCAGTTGCAGGCCCGTCCGAGCCGGTTACGGTTCGCCGCAAAGAGCGAAAGCTGGGGATATGGGTTAACACCGATAGCGTTCTGGTCGACCTGGCACCAAGCTTTTACGCGGTTGCCACCAGCGATCCGTTGGATCAAATTCTGACCGATACCGAAGACCTGCGTCACCGCATTTCGATTGAACGCGCGATCCGGTCGGTGGGAGCGGCAATGCACATCCGTGGTGCTCAGGATTTTGCAGATGCCGTAATCCGTATCCGTGAATCCGAACATCTGTATTCCATCCGCGAGAACACTGTGGCCGTCGACGAACAAACCTTGTTCCGGACGTCAATCGACATGCCCGCGGACCTCACCGAAGGGGATTATTCCGCCCGGATCTTCCTGACCCGAGGAGGAGAGGTCGTATCGCAATACGAAACCACAATCGATGTCCGCAAAGTCGGGTTGGAGCGGTTTCTGTACAACATGTCCCGTCAGCAACCCGTTTGGTACGGGCTGATGTCATTGGTTATCGCGATTGCCGCAGGTTGGGGCGCGTCGACAGCGTTCCGTCTGTTGCGGGAAAACTGACACTCACCCCCTGCCGATATAGGGCATGGTCGTGGCCATGACCGTCATGAACTGCACATTCGCTTCGGGTGGCAAGGTGGCCATATGCAGAACGGAACGAGCGGCATCCTCGACCGCCATGGTCGGGTCCGGCGTCCGGCCTGCCGCCTGCGCCGCATCCACCAGATCCTGAACCATCTGCGTGCGTGCATTGCCGATATCGATCTGACCACATGCAATTCCAAATGATCGCCCATCCAGTGAAAGGCTGCGCGTCAGCCCGGTAACGGCATGTTTGGTCGCTGAATAGTGTACAGAATTCGGGCGCGGAACATGCGCTGCAATCGAGCCGTTATTGATGATCCGCCCACCCTGCGGGCTTTGATGACGCATGATCCCAAAGGCCTCGCGCGCGCATAGAAACATACCGTTCAGGTTGACGTTGACAGTTTGATACCAATCGTCCAACGCGATTTCGTCGACTGTGCCGCCGCGGGCAAAAATACCAGCGTTGTTAAACAGAACATCAAGTCGCCCTGTCCGATCCATGAAGGCGTGGAACGCCCGTTTGACTGCGTCCGGGTCGGTCACATCTGCGGGTAATGCTATGGCCGCCGGGTATTCCTGCGCGAGGGCATTCAGCTTGTCCGAGCTGCGCGCCAGCAGCCCGACCGTCCAGCCCTGCGCCAGAAAAAGCTCGGCGGTGGCCCGACCTATGCCAGAGCTTGCACCAGTTACGATTATGGAACCCATGTCTCTTCTGTCTCCAGTGTGAGTGAAACTGCGGGGACCGCGCGCAAATCATCAATCTGCAACGGGTGGGTGGGTTTTGACAATCGATTGCGAACCACCCAGATCAAACGCTCTTGTGCGCGTGTGATCGCAACATAAGCCAAACGCTTCCACAAAGGTTGCCCGGCCTCGGAACGGCCCATACGGGCCGCGGCGTAAATGTCAGGGGCAAACACCTGAACCGTGTCCCACTGTGATCCTTGTGCCTTATGTATCGTCACCGCAGCCCCGTGCAAAAACGTCGCCCCCATACGGGCAGCAAAAGGAATGAAGGGCTCTTCCTCATCCGGTTTTTCGATCTGGACAATCGACGCGGCGCTGACCTGAGGGTCTTCGGCCCCCATCACATGCAAGCGCGAAAACCCAGGCTTACGACCGGGACCAAGATAAACAACCTGGGCCCCTTTGATCAGGCCGCGCGCCTCAAGATCCAACCGCTTCTTGCGGTGCTTCAACGGCAACTCGATCCCGTCGCAGATCAGCGGCTCGCCTTCCAAAAGCTCCGTATCCGGTGCACCATGAACCTGCCTGAACGCCTGTATCAAACGAATGCGCGTGGCGTTACGCCAGACCAGAACCGGGCTGCGCGCCATCAGATCAACTTCGACCCGCTGCCCCCAAACGACCCTGTCATCCCGCCGGGCAGTGTCTTCGACCAGACGCTCAAATTCTTCAAATCCCATCGACGGATCGGCAAGAGCGTGCGCCAGATCCAGGATCGGGTTATCTGCATCCTGCCGATGCACACGCTGAAGCGTCAGCTTTCGCGGTTCGGGCAAGGCTTCAAACACCATGCTGCCGGACTGATTGACCGGAGCCAGCTGTGCGGGATCACCGAATAGTAGAAGGGTCGGGAATATCTCCTTCAAGTCCTCGAACTGACGATCATCCAGCATCGACGCCTCATCGACAAACCCGATATCCAGCGGTTCCTCACGTCGTTTCCAACCAGTGATGAAATCTGAACCGCGCAATCCGGCTGCGGCCAGCGCTCCGGGGATCGATTTGTTGTTACGATAAAACGTAGCAGCACGGTCCAAAGCTTCGTCTGTCAGACCTTCGATCTCGGGGCGTTCATCATTTCCGGCCAGCCACTCGGCGATACGCTCGTATTCCGGGTCATAGACCGGCGTATAAAGGATGCGGTGAATAGTAGTTGCCGGAACACCGCGAAGGCGCAAAACACTTGCGGCTTTGTTCGTGGGGGCCAGAATGGCAAGGCTGCGCTTGTCTCTGGATTTCCGGCTTTCGTAATCGCCGGACACGACCTGAACGCCGGTCTCCGCCAGCGCCTTATATAGTTCGGCCAGTAGCAACGTTTTGCCGGACCCGGCCTTGCCGATGACAGCCATCACGCCAGACTTCCCTGCCCCCGGCAGTTTGAGAAGGGCATCGTCCTCCAGGTCGACACCAGCTGAGCGCAGCATCTCGGCGATGCTGTCATACGCGGCGGCCTGATCATCTGAGAAGGTCACGTTGGGCAAAGACATGGCGCGACCCTACAGGGCCGCGCCAACCATCACCAGATGCGGAATTGCGTTTTCCGGTCCTTAGGCAGACAAGGCAAATCGGTGCAGTTTGGATCGCCCGAAAGCCGCCTTGAACCACATGCGCGAAAGCTCACGCGGGATGCCTGCCCGTTCAGCCACGCGGTTGCAATCATCCGCTGAATAGGGCCACAACCCAACCGAGATCTGGTCACGCCCTTTGCCTTGGGTTCCAAGAACCTTGGGGGACGACCCGATCAGACGATAGATCCGGATCATACGGGCATCAAAAACACCGGCAATATGCGTCAGGCCAAAGCCTTCCATCATCTCGCCCCCGCTTAGCATGATGGCCCCGGCAGTGTGCGGGCTGGCTGTGCGGGACAGGCAGAACCGGGTCACCTCCCAGATCAGCGGGTTGCAAATCGGCTTGCCGCCGTTGAGATGCCCAAACACCTCATTGATCATTACCCGGCCTGTTGTCGGCAATACCCGCATCGACCCGCCATGGCTGCCATCCGGTTCTTCCCAGATGACATAAAGCGGGTTGAGGTCGTCGTACTCATCCCGCTCTTCTCCTTTTTTGTTGACATGGACATCCCACCCCAACCGGGTTTTGAACTGATCTGCGCGATCCTTGAACATCCCCTCAGCCAGAGTCGGAAATCTGTGTAACTCATCGGCATATAGATAACGCAACATGACTTTTCCCCTTGTCGTCCTGTGCAGGAACGAAGGGGGTACAGAGTCGTGGTTAATATTGCGTTTTGAGGACGCTCTGGCCTTAAACGACTATTAATCCCCGGCTGAGTGCCGTTGCGATTGCGTGGGTCGTGTTAAGGGCTCCGAGTTTCGACCGGGCGCTTTCAATGTAAACGCGTAGCGTGTGTTCGGAAATCGACAGGGAATGCGCCACCTGAGCACGGCTGTAACCCAGTGCCAAAAGGGTAATGGCATCGATTTCACGGGGCGACAGGCCGCGCGTGGCATCCGGTTGCCTGTCCTTTTCAAACTCCAGCGCTTTGCGGTTGATGTAGTGCGCAACAAGAATCAACTCACGCCCGTAGGTCGAGATGAAGGTCTGCCAGGTTTGATCGTCGCAGCTGTGGTTAACGGTAAAAAGAGCGAACTGACCGTTTGGCCCTCGGATCGGGATCGAGTATCCCTGATTGCCGACCCCATGGTCGTGGGCATCCTGAAGGAATGATTTGGCCACCTTGCTGGACCAGTCCAGAGACTTCCAGTCAACTGGGTGAAATCGCTGGAAACACCCCAGAATTACAGGGTCGATACGATGATAGTTTTTTTCCCTGTACCGTTCGTCCCAGGCGTCTGAGTAGGTCGTATAGCCGTATTGGTCCCCCGCGCCGTCAACCCAATGATATGTCAGATGTGCGACCTTCAAAGTGTCTCGCAGACACTCGGCAACGATGCTGAGCTCTTCAAGCGTGCTGGTGTTTTCCAAATCCTGTAGGATTTGACCCAAATCGGTTTTCGTTCCCATCCGCGGGCGCCCGTGCCTCGTTCTTCAGGGACGCAATCTCGGCCGCGGCAATCAGTCTTGTATCATCAAGCTGTTCTGCAAGCGCGCTCAACCCATTCGCAACGGCGAACGCATTGAGGTCCGATAGTACGTCCAATATCCACTCATTTTGCGCCATCAGGGTCTCTCTGAAACAGTTAACGAAGCGTTAACACAACCATAACATGTATGATCTTTTTCGACCTATTCACCGGTTTCTACTCCCCAAAAATAGCGGGAGTAAGATTCGCAAGCATTTGAAACCATGAAAAAGGTCTGCAAACAGCAAACCACCCGCGAACCGGCAGTGCGATTCGCGGGTGGTTTTTGTCTAACGTCCTAAACTTTATCAGCCTGCGTCCAAAACTTCTTCGAGAGTGCGCAGCCCGGTACGCGGTGCCTGAACAAGCACAGACATGTTGCCCGGCTTGTGTTCATTCCGCAGCATTTTCATATGTGCTTCCGGTAGGTCGTTCCAGGCAAACACCTCGGACATACAGGGATCCAGGCGGCGCTCGACCATCAGCTTGTTCGCCGCCGCCGCCTGTTTCAGATGGGCAAAATGCGAACCCTGCAGGCGTTTCTGGTGCATCCACATATAACGCACATCGAATGTGCAGTTGAACCCGGACGTCCCCGCACAAATCACAACCATGCCGCCTTTTTTCACCACGAAAGTCGAGACCGGGAAGGTGCTCTCGCCCGGATGCTCGAACACCATGTCGACGTTGTTGCCCTTGCCGGTGATGTCCCAGATTGCCTTGCCGAATTTGCGGGCCTCTTTGAACCACTCGGCGTATTCGGGCGTATTGACCGTGGGCAGTTGACCCCAGCAATTAAAGTCGCGGCGGTTCAGAACCCCCTTTGCGCCCAGACCCATGACGAAATCACGCTTGCTTTCGTCCGAGATCACCCCGATCGCGTTTGCCCCGGCTGTGTTGATCAACTGGATAGCATAAGATCCCAGACCGCCCGAGGCACCCCAGACCAGAACGTTCTGACCCGGTTTCAGGTCATGCGGTTCGTGACCAAACAGCATACGATAAGCTGTCGCGAGTGTCAGCGTGTAGCAGGCCGCTTCTTCCCAAGTCAGGTGCTTGGGGCGCGGCATCAACTGCTGAGCCTGCACGCGTGTGAACTGGCTGAATGAGCCGTCAGGTGTTTCATAGCCCCAGATCCGCTGGCTGGTCGAATACATTGGGTCGCCGCCGTTGCATTCTTCGTCGTCGCCATCGTCCTGGTTGCAGTGGATGACAACTTCGTCGCCAACCTTCCACCGCTTGACCTTGTCACCAACGGCCCAGACGATACCCGATGCATCAGAACCCGCGACATGGTACGGTGCCTTATGGCCATCAAAGGGGCTGATCGGCTGGCCCAGTGCAGCCCAGACACCGTTGTAATTAACGCCTGCAGCCATCACCAGAACAAGCACCTCATTGCTGTCCAGCGTGGGTACATCGACCACTTCCTGCTGCATCGCAGTGTTTGGCTCGCCATGGCGTTCCTTTCGGATGGCCCAGGCGTACATTTGTTTCGGGACATATCCCATCGGAGGGATCTCACCCATTTCATAGAGGTCTTTTTCGGGTGCCTCATACGACGCGATACCGGTTTCGGTGTCCAAAGCCATGCTGGCCTCCTTTTCAATACTTTTGCCGCGACGCAGAATCGCGTGCTTTATCAGATGAAATATTGGCCGCTGCGAAATATTGCAACCTGTTTCGATGAGAAATTGTAATTTTATGACCCAGCAGTTGCAGAAATTATTTTGCAGACGCAGAATTTGAGGGGCGCGCGGAACCCGGTACAGATGCTGCATAATACTCCAGCAGATCACCGCGTTGCCCAGATGCAGAAAGAATATCTCCCTGCCGCTTGAGAATCCGTCGTTCAATCAACTGGTCCAAAGCGCTTGATATGGCCGGCGCATTGTCTTGGGTCTGCTTACCGTCGCGTTCCATCATCGCCTGAATAGAGGACCGCAGTTCCTGTTCCTCCATCGGCCCATTGTCACGTATCAGCAAACAGGCCGCAGGGGCCGGGACCAACGGGATCGCGTTCTGAATACGCTGCATCAATGTACGCGCCAAATCGGTCATCATGTCGTCACTACCCTCGGCCCGGAACTCTTTCAGAGAAATCGGCAGCCCGTACCGGACCGATGCCAGCCCAAACCGCTTGTAGCGCCCGATCACTCGCCGCCAGATCTGTTTGAGAATCCAACGCGTGATGACCCCGATCCGCGCCCGGAAACGGCGTTCTGTTCCCAACGCCGCGCGGGTCAGAATGGTGTCTTCAAGCACGCGATCATAATTCAAAGCGACGGGAACGAATACAACATCACGCCCCTGCGACGTCGTCCCATCCATTATGTACTTGAGCAATCCAAGCTTTGGGCGGGCGAGCGCTCCTGTCAGGCTTAAACCACCTTCTGGAAACATGGCTTGCGTTACACCGGCTTCGGTCGCATGGCGCACATAAGTGGACAAAACCTGCCGGTAGAGCTCGCTGCCTGACTTGCGCCGGATAAAGTAGGCCCCCATTGCCCGGATCAACCGGCTGAGCGGCCAAACCCGAGCCCATTCTCCTACCGCGTAGGATAAAGCAGAATGCGGGGCCGCCAGATATGTAACCAACACATAGTCCATGTTGCTTCTGTGGTTCATCACAAAAACAACGGTTGCATCAGGGTCGATGGTCCTGACCGAGTCTTCGTCTTCGTAGCTAAGCCGCACCTCGTAGAACGTGTTGCTTAGCAGCCGGGCCAAACGGATCGCAAAACTGAAATAGGCGAAGGCGGAAAAGGACGGCACTATCTCGCGGGCATAGCGGCGTGCTTGTTCGGATGCGACAGCTTCGGGTATTCCGGTTTCAAGGGCGTGATGCTGGACCGCCTTACCAACCTGCGGATCATAAATCAGCCGTTGAATCATGTCGTGCCGACGGGCCAGCTTGAACGGTTGGATCGGACGTTGCAGGCGCTGGTTCAAACGCGCCACGGCACGTTCCAACCGGCGGCGGAAGAACCATCGGACTGACGGGAACAGGAAATGTGAAGCAAAAGTAACCATGGCAAAGACCACGATCAGCACAAAAAGCCAAAGCGGAAGTTCCACGGTTTGCGTCATAGCCGCACCTTGCCACCAATCGCAGCTGCTCACAATCTGAACAATTGCAGGATGCCGCAACGCAGCGAATTGACTTGTCCCGAAAATTGCGCTTTAGAACCCATAGACGTAATTTTATTGCCCACCGAAACGCGAGGCCCCTTCATGACGCAGATGCAGAAAGATCGCCCCTGGCTCATCCGGACCTATGCCGGTCATTCTACCGCCAAGGCCTCGAACGCGCTATATCGTGGCAACCTCGCCAAAGGGCAAACCGGTCTTTCGGTAGCCTTCGATCTGCCCACCCAGACCGGATATGACAGTGACCACACGTTGGCACGTGGTGAAGTTGGCAAGGTCGGGGTGCCCGTCTGCCATCTGGGCGATATGCGGGTTTTGTTCGATCAGATTCCGCTGGAACAGATGAACACGTCAATGACGATCAATGCGACCGCCCCTTGGTTGCTTGCCCTTTACATCGCCGCAGCCGAGGAACAAGGCGCTGACGTTTCCAAGTTGCAGGGCACAGTCCAGAACGACCTGATCAAGGAGTATCTGAGCCGGGGCACTTATGTCTGTCCGCCAAAACCGTCGCTGAAGATGATCGCGGACGTGGCCGAGTATTGCTATTCCAATGTTCCCAAGTGGAACCCGATGAATGTGTGTTCCTATCATTTGCAAGAGGCTGGCGCGACACCGGAACAAGAACTTGCTTATGCGCTGGCAACAGCCATTGCCGTGCTGGACGAATTGCGCCCACGAGTACCTGCCGAGGATTTCCCCGCGCTTTGCGGCCGGATTTCGTTTTTTGTGAATGCTGGCATCCGCTTTGTCACTGAAATGTGCAAAATGCGCGCATTTGTCGATCTTTGGGACGAAATTCTGCAACAGCGATATGGTGTCGAGAACCCAAAGTTCCGCCGCTTCCGCTATGGTGTGCAGGTGAACTCTCTGGGGCTGACCGAGCAACAACCTGAGAACAATGTCTACCGCATCCTAATCGAGATGCTGGCCGTAACCCTGTCGAAGAATGCACGCGCCCGTGCGGTGCAGTTGCCTGCCTGGAACGAGGCGCTTGGCCTGCCACGCCCCTGGGACCAGCAATGGTCCATGCGGATGCAGCAGATTCTGGCCTATGAAACTGACCTGTTGGAATTCGATGACCTGTTCGATGGCAACCCTGCTGTTGATGGCAAGGTCGAAGAATTGAAAGCAGGCGCGCGGGCAGAGCTGGCGAATCTGGATGCGATGGGCGGTGCGGTTGCATCAATCGAGTATATGAAATCCCGCCTTGTGGATTCCAACGCTGAACGTCTGAACCGGATCGAACGCAACGAAACCGTCGTCGTTGGCGTGAACAAATGGATGGAAGGCGAGGCTTCGCCCCTTCAGACCGAAGATGGCGGCATCATGGTCGTTGATCCTGCGGTAGAACAGGAACAGATCGACCGCCTGAACGCGTGGCGGGCTGAGCGCGACGAAGCGGCTGTTGCAGCGACCTTGGCTGCGTTGCGCCAGGCGGCTCAGACAGGAGCGAACGTCATGGAGCCGTCCATTGCCGCTGCCAAGGCGGGTGTGACAACCGGGGAGTGGGCCGAAGAGATGCGCAAGGTTTTCGGCACTTATC
The DNA here is from genome assembly GCF_059613825.1 of Ruegeria sp. SATB027. Lineage (NCBI taxonomy): Bacteria > Pseudomonadati > Pseudomonadota > Alphaproteobacteria > Rhodobacterales > Roseobacteraceae > Ruegeria > Ruegeria sp. SATB027. The sequence continues at coordinate 137,966 of NZ_JBXWTH010000032.1, read as the reverse complement.
GTGGCCCGACCGGCGTTTCCGGTTCGGTCTCGAATAAGACCGAAGGGTTGGATGATCTGCGCGCGGCGGTTGATGCCGTCAGCGACAAACTGGGGCGGCGCCTGAAATTCCTGGTTGGAAAACCGGGGTTGGACGGCCATTCCAACGGCGCCGAACAAATCGCGTTCCGTGCCCGCGACTGCGGCATGGATATCAGCTATGAAGGTATCCGGCTGACCCCGGAAGAAATTGTCACCTCAGCCCGCGATGATGACGCACATGTCATCGGGTTGTCGATCCTGTCCGGTAGCCATCTGCCTTTGGTCGAAGATGTAATGGATCGGCTGCAAAAGGCTGGCCTGTCTCACATTCCCGTGGTTGTCGGCGGAATTATTCCGGATGAAGATGCCGCAAAATTGAAAGCCATGGGTGTAGCCAAGGTTTACACCCCCAAAAACTTTGAACTTAATGCGATCATGAGCGATATTGTAACGCTGGTTGACCCCAAAAACCTCGCAGCCGAGTAACTGAGGTTTTAGAACCTTAATTCCCCGTTTCTTCCCTTTGGATATTTGGGATGGAATAAACCATTCGCTAGAATTACGGTGCGCGCTCAAGTGCACCGTAAAATATATCCATTGGAGATGAATGATGGGGTTCAATCTTGAACAGATGTCGCGCAAAGACCTTTTGGCATTGCGCGACGATGTCGAAAAAGCCTTGGTAGGAGCGGAAAAACGCGAGCGCCGTGAGGCTTTGAAAGCCGCAGAAAAAGCTGCCGCAGAATTTGGGTATTCGCTGTCCGAACTTTCAGGCGATGCACCCCGCGCATCCAAGCAAAGGAAAGCAAAAGAAAAATACCGCAATCCTGGCAACCCGGAACAAACCTGGACAGGTCGTGGCCGCAAACCGAAATGGGTGCATGACGCGTTGCAGTCGGGTGCCGACATCTCCGATCTTGAAATCTGATCAGGGCGGATCAAAACAATGACAATTCATATCGGCGCTGAAAAAGGCGAAATTGCAGACACTGTCCTATTACCCGGAGATCCTTATCGGGCGAAATGGGCAGCCGAGACGTTTTTGGACGATGTGAAACAGGTCAATAACGTCCGGGGGATGCTTGGGTTTACCGGAAATTGGAAGGGAAATCCTGTAACGATACAGGGTAGCGGCATGGGAATGCCCTCGCTCTCCATTTACGTAAACGAGTTAATTTGCGATTACGGTGCAAAAACCCTGATCCGAATTGGGTCGTGTGGCGGAATGCAGGACAGTGTCAAAATTCGAGACGTCATTCTGGCAATGACCTCGACGACGCTGAGTACGCCGTCACGCGGTATCATGAAAGAACTGAATTTTGCGCCCTGCGCCAATTGGAGTTTGTTGCAGGCGGCCGCGAAGGTGGCGGCTGCCAAAGGAACCCCTACCCATGTCGGTGGGATTTATTCTTCGGACGTTTTCTATGATGAGCGCCCGGACCTGAACGAACAGATGGTGCGTCACGGGATTCTCGGCGTCGAAATGGAGGCGGCCGAGCTCTATATCCTGGCAGCGCGCCACAAATGTCGTGCTCTGGCAGTTCTCACCGTTTCCGATCACCTTCTGACGGGAGAAGCTCTGCCATCCTCGGAACGTGAAAGCAGCTTTGGAGACATGGTGGAAATCGCGCTACAGGCCGCATTCCCGGGCAATTAACAGTAAGGTGGGTGCCCGCCGATCCTAACGCCCGTGCGTGCGATCATAGCCATTGCGCGCCGGGCTTTCCCAACCATCCAGGTCTGTGACCGTCGCGGCAAATGTTTCGACCAACAAGGGATAACACGCGGCGGTGTCCGAGGAATGCTCGGACGAGCAATCCCCACCCGGACAGGCGCTGAGATTACCAAGCAGATCGATCTCGGCAAAGAATTCCAGATAGTCGCCGGGGCGAACGGGCGATGCCTTCATGAAATACTGACCAGTATCCCGAGTGAAACCAGTACACATGAAGACGTTCAGAACGTCGTGCACCGCGGGTTCGGCCTCATCCATCGGGATATTCAGATGATCCGCCAACGCGCGGGTCAGGTTGGAATGGCAACAATGATGATACTGCGTGCCGGACAGCAAATTGCCCGTATATGGATCACAACGCGTGCCAATCACGTCATGAACCGACCCCCCATGGGTATCGATCCCGTACCATTCCAGTGTATCCGCTATGATCGTGGCCATCGGGCGCAGATGTGGGAAACTGGACCACATCCGCTCTCCGGTGGTCAGGTGCGTACCATGCAGAGCCCGCGTTTTTCCGGAATAAAAGCGCTCGGACAAATCATTGCGGTTCCACAGGTTCAAATCGCCAACCTGCGGGCCTTGAACCGATGTGATGCGAAAGAAATGCCCGGCAGGTACATCGAAACAGCGCGCCTCACGCGGAGGAACCAGGACTTCGCCGGTTTTGACTGCCCGTTGGCGTACAGATCTGATCCAGGGCAAATCTGGTCGCGGCAAGGCATCGTTCGGATAACAGATGACAGGGGCGACCGAACGACGGGCTTCGGCATCTTCTGGGGGGCGGGCAGTATTCTCAGAACCGGTCATGGCGTGCAGAGTGGCGGATTCTCTGGCTCGCGAAAAGCCCTATTCTCCACCATCACTTGCCTTAAGACAGCGCATAGGTTGGTCCGGCGCAGCGACTGCCGCTCCACAAAAGCTACACCGCCAGATGCCATGGCGTCTGTCCTGTCGCCAACGACAATCCCGTGTCAGCGTGGAATGGCGCGAGCGCCAGAAAAAATAGGCGAACACTCCGGCGGCCAACAAAAGCAGAAGAACAGGCATTCCTCTGCTTTGCCGATTGACCGAAGTTTTTCAAGGGCTGTCGTATTGGATCAGGCCGCGTTTGCGTATTCGAACAGCTCGGGCTCTTTGTCGGCTTTAACCGGTTCCGGCGTGTAGTAGGCCCATGCCTGCTCCAGCAGTTTCAGCGCCTCTTTAGCGTCGATTTTTTGTTTGGATGTGTTTGCATTCATTGGAGTGTTCCTGACTCGAACTCATCACTCCTCCCTGAGCGAAAAATAAGGCAATGCAGCCGGGGCTACATCGCCTTATTTTGCAAGATCGACATGCGTTTGCCGCAATTCGGTACAGGTGATTATACCGCGCGTTCGACCATCATCTTTTTAATCTCGGCAATCGCCTTGGCCGGGTTCAGACCTTTGGGGCAGGTCTTGGCGCAATTCATGATGGTGTGGCAGCGATAGAGCTTGAACGGATCTTCCAACTCGTCCAGGCGCTCACCCGTGGCCTCATCCCGGCTGTCGATGATCCAGCGGTATGCGTGCAGCAGAGCAGCGGGGCCAAGATACCGATCGCCGTTCCACCAATAGCTCGGGCACGAGGTCGAGCAGCTGGCGCACATCACACACTCATAGAGACCGTCCAGCTTTTTCCGGTCTTCGATCGACTGCTTCCATTCCTTTGCAGGGCGGTTGGTCTTGGTTTCCAGCCACGGCATGATCGACGCATGCTGGGCGTAAAAATGGGTCAGATCAGGGATCAGATCTTTGACCACAGGCATATGCGGCAGCGGATAGATTTTCACGTCGCCCTTGATCTCATCCATGCCATAGATACAGGCCAGTGTGTTGATCCCGTCGATATTCATCGCGCACGAGCCGCAGATGCCTTCACGGCATGATCGGCGAAATGTCAGGGTCGGGTCGATTTCGTTCTTGATCTTGATCAGCGCGTCCAAAACCATCGGCCCGCACGTGTCCATATCGACAAAGTAGGTATCGACACGGGGGTTCTGACCATCATCCGGGTTCCAGCGATAGATCTGGAACTTGCGCACATTGGTCGCGCCATCCGGCTTGGGCCAGGTCTTGCCGGTCGTAATCCGGGAATTTTTGGGCAGGGTCAGTTGAACCATGTCAATTCTCCATTCAGCACAAGGCCGCCTTTCAGCCTGTCCGGGCGCGCTGGGACGCCCCTCGGTTATAATGCCCCCAATGGGCGATGTTCACGTCAAAATCCGGCGCGAGCCAGTCCGCAACACGCTGCGGATCATCACAGTCGATATCAAAGCGCAGGAAGCGCGGGTTGCCGTCGAAATAGGTTTCTACCTCGGCATGGTGCACATCATACATATGCGCCCAGCCGTGTTTCACTTCATCCGCACTCTGCCCATTGGCTTTGCAGCACCGATCCAGATACCCGCCACCGGAATGGTTGGCGCGCGAAGCTATCCAGTCATCCCTGTCCCTCGTGTTCAGCAAGAAATAGGCATTCGGGTAAGCTGCATGCAATTCACGAAAGAAACGCGCCCCGTCCAACATGAAGCGCGAACTGACAAAAGCGATGTCAGTGAAGGCCCGCACCGCTCCGAACCCGTCCAATGGTCGTCGCCCCATGGCTATGTTGGTCAACATGCGGTGCGCAAGGTTTCGGCCCTGGTCATCTTCCCAATGAACCGACGGTATCCCGCTTTTCTGAAACAGCCTGTGAAACGAGGTCGTCGCACAGCGGTTCAGCCCGATCAGGATGATCTTGGGATCGCCTGAACCGGATTGCAGGACCTCGACCGTCATGACAAACACCGGACACGGACCGACCCTTGGCCAATGGCCGTTGCGGTCTTCGTGGGTATTTGGCGCTTGCTCACCATTGCCTGCTGTCCGAGCCTTTTAGAACGTACGTGCCTTGGGCGCGATTTTCTTCAGGCTGATGCCACCTTCGTCTTCGGTCGTCAGCGGATCGACGATCACGGGACGATAGCTAAGCTCGACCTGGTTGCCTTCGACCCGGCTAACCGTATGAACACGCCAATTTTCATCATCACGCGCAGAGTAATCTTCGTGCGCGTGGGCACCACGGGATTCCTTGCGCGCCTCTGCGCCGACGATCGTGGCCAGCGCGTTGGGCATCAGGTTGGTCAATTCCAGCGTTTCCATCAGGTCACTGTTCCAAACCAGCGACCGGTCGGTGACTTTCAGATCGTCCATCTTGGCAGCGATTGCCGTCATCTTCTCGACGCCTTCGGCCATGGTCTTGGCGGTACGGAACACGGCAGCATCCGCTTGCATGGTTTTCTGCATCTCAAGCCGCAACTCGGCGGTCGGGATGGAACCACTGGCATTACGCACCGCGTCGAACCGGTCAAAGGCCTTGTCGACCGATGCCTGGTTCAGAACCGGGTTCGCAGCTTCTGCATCCACGACTTTGCCTGCCCGGATCGCCGCAGCGCGGCCAAAGACCACAAGGTCAATCAGCGAGTTCGAGCCCAAGCGGTTCGCGCCGTGGACCGAGGCGCAACCGGCCTCGCCCACTGCCATCAGGCCCGGCACCACAGCTGTCGGGTTCTCGGCTGTTGGGTTCAGAACTTCACCCCAATAGTTTGTGGGGATGCCGCCCATGTTGTAGTGCACGGTTGGCAGAACCGGGATCGGTTCTTTGGTGACATCCACGCCGGCAAAGATTTTGGCGCTTTCCGAAATGCCGGGAAGACGTTCTGCCAAAGCCTCGGCTGGCAGGTGGCTGAGGTTCAGGTGAATATGATCCCCTTCCGCACCGACACCACGACCTTCGCGGATTTCCAAGGTCATCGAACGCGAGACGTAATCGCGCGGTGCAAGGTCCTTGTACTGGGGCGCATACCGCTCCATGAACCGTTCACCTTCCGAGTTGGTCAGGTAACCACCCTCACCACGCGCACCTTCGGTGATCAGGCAGCCCGAACCGTAGATGCCGGTCGGGTGGAACTGGACGAATTCCATATCCTGCAGCGCCAAGCCCGCGCGGGCCACCATACCGCCACCGTCACCGGTGCAGGTATGGGCCGAGGTCGCGCTGAAATAGGCGCGGCCATACCCGCCGGTCGCCAGCACAACCATCTTGGCATTGAAGACATGCATCGTGCCATCGTCCAGCTTCCAGCAGACAACACCCTGACACTGACCGTCATCGGACATGATCAGGTCGATAGCGAAGTACTCGATATAAAACTCAGCATTGTTCTTCAGCGACTGGCCATAGAGCGTATGAAGGATCGCGTGGCCGGTCCTGTCCGCAGCGGCACAGGTGCGCTGTACCGCCGGGCCTTCGCCGAATTCAGTAGTGTGACCACCAAACGGGCGTTGATAGATCTTACCCTCTTCGGTTCGGCTGAACGGAACGCCATAGTGTTCCAATTCGTAAACAGCCTTGGGCGCTTCCCGCGCGAGGTATTCCATCGCATCGGTGTCGCCCAGCCAATCCGAGCCTTTCACTGTGTCGTACATATGCCACTGCCAATGGTCGGGGCCCATGTTTGACAGCGACGCGGCGATTCCGCCCTGAGCCGCTACGGTGTGCGAACGGGTTGGGAAAACCTTGGTCACACAGGCCGTGCGCAGACCCTGTTCCGCCATACCCAGCGTCGCCCGCAGACCGGCCCCACCGGCGCCGACAACGACCACGTCATATTCATGCGTTTCGTATTCGTATGCAGCCATTTCTTTCAGCTCCGGGAATTAAAGGGCAATGCGCGCGATGGCGAAGATACCAGCCGCTGCTGCGCCGTAGGACAGGCAAGTCAACAGAATGATCAGGACCTTTTCAAGCGTGCCGTGAACATAGTCTTCAAGCATCACCTGCGCACCGTCCGCGAAGTGTTTGAAGCCAACCGCCAGCGTCAGTGCTGCCACGATGGCAGGGAAAGGTCGCGAGTAGTAGTCAAGAACGACCTCGAATGGCTGGCCCAGGATCGGACCAAATGTAAATACAAACAACGGCACAAGGATCAGCAAAGCAACCGAGCTGACTTTCATCGCCCAGAAATGGGCAGTGCCGGATTTCGCCGAGCCAAGTCCAGCGGCGCGTTTGCGGTCGGTCAGATAACGCATGTCAGGCCTCCAATCACGCGACGAGGACAAGGGTCAGAAGGGTCAAGACGACCGATCCAATAACAACAGCCCAACCCAGCTTGGTCGCCGTCGGAAGGTCCAGACCAACCGCGTTGTCCCAGATCAGGTGCCGCACACCGGCCAACGTGTGATACCAAAGCCCCCAAACGGATAGCGCCATCACAAGGTCTCCAAGCATCGAGGTTATTACCCCATTCGCTACTGCAAACGCCTCGGGCGAAGTTGCTGCGGCCAGAAACCACCAGACGATCAACAGAGCTGCGAGCAGAAGGGCGTTGCCGGTGATGCGCGTCAGGATGGACGTGATCGACGTCAACTGTGGGCGATAAATCGACAGATGCGGCGAAAGTGGGCGATTGCCCCGATTTACATCGGCCATGGCGGCTCCTTTTCGGTTGGCTACCGAACGTTTTACTGGTTTTTGCGACACTGTCACGTGCTGCGAGTGCAAAAACTATCAAATTGCGCTCAATTACACGGATAATTCAAATATGTGATCACACAAAATAATCTCGTGATCACATATCACATTCCGCGCTGTCAATGTTAGCGTTTTCAAGGCCAAAGAGATGTGATCACGAATCTCTCAAGCCGTCATTTCAGGTCTGCTGTTTGCTGCGTCACTTCGCGCAGCAGTTTTCGGCGAATTCGTTCCGGGTAATCCGCGAACCCGGTGGCGGAAACGACAAAGGCACCTTCGCCCACGATGACATTCTCAAAGAAATACGCCGTCAGATCCGGTTCGCTTTCCTCAATAGCCAGCGCGTTGACAACGATCCCCTCGGCGCGCAGGGCCGCATGTACCCGCGTCGGCTCAATCCCTTCATTGGACACACCGTCCCCTGACAGGTCTATCAGGTGCCGTCGGCAGTCTGAAACCGAATCGAATGAACTCAGGGTCATTTGAAGCGCCTCACCGATTGCCGTCGAAAAATTCCGCCAGATGCGCGGATCGGCGGCAACCTGGTCTGCAAACTGATCCAGCGTGGCAAAGCTATCGATACGGGTCCAGGGAATAGTGATCCGCTGGCGCGATGATCCGGTCCACTGCACCAGCATCAGCCGCGCCTGCCCCCGCACCAGCGCCTCGGACACGATCGGGTCGCGCAAACCTGCGGCCAACCCATCCATCTGGATGCGATATTCGCTGCTATCGACTGAACCAGAAACATCCACGGCTAAAGCCAAGGCCAGATCGCAGGCCTGAGCCGCCGGTGCCAGAGTGACGCTGGCCAATATCGCGCGTAGCAGGTTCATTGTGCAAACCTATCACGCCTTGCAAGCCGTGGCGTCACATATCCGTCAGATCACCTATTTGGGCATCAATGCCCAATAGTCGAGATCCAGCAGAACGTCTGGCAGGTAACGCCCTTCTTCGTTTTTCAGCTTGAACGGATCACCGCCCTTGGTCGCGACCAGACGCAATCGCACAGCGCCTATGCCGGCAACCCCGGTTTCCGCTTTGTCCAGAACTTCGGACCACGCCTTGATCGTATCACCCGCAAAACACGGGTTAGCATGGGCACCACCATTCAAGCCGACAATCATCTGCGCATTTGCAAGGCCATTGAAGGACAATGTCCGCGCCATCGAGATTACATGCCCACCATAAATGAGCCTGCCTTCCGGACGGAACGTCAGGTCGTAATGCACCTTGGCGGTGTTCTGCCACAGACGTGTGGCCAGCATATGTTCGGCCTCTTCGACGGTGACACCATCCACATGATCGATGGTTTCACCGATCTTATAATCGCCCCAGCGATGCGCCTCGCCCGCGAGGGCAAAATCATAGTTTGCAAAATCGAGCCCTTCCGGCACGGTCAGGTCCTGCGGATCAAGTACAGCCTTCAAATCAGGAACAACCGTCTCGGGCGCGGGTGCATCCATGTTTGCCTTGCGCACCATGACCCAGCGCACATATTCAAGAACCACCTCGTCCAATTGGTTCAACCCGCGGGTACGAACCCAGACAACACCGGTTTTTCCGTTGGAATTCTGCTTCAGGCCGATAACCTCTGATACGGATCGCAGCGTATCGCCAGCATAAACGGGCTTCAGCCAACGGCCTTCGGCATAGCCAAGATTGGCAACCGCGTTCAAGGAAATGTCAGGCACGGTTTTGCCGAACACAATGTGGAACGCGGCCAGATCATCAATCGGGCTTTCCGGCAACCCACAGTCCCGGGCAAATTCGTCCGAAGAGTAAAGCGCATGACGTGCGGGATAAAGCGCGTGATACAAGCCGCGCTCTCCCTCGGTCACGGTGCGAGGTACTGCATGCTGCAACACCTGCCCTACAGAATAGTCCTCGAAAAATCGGCCCGGATTTGTTTTCGCCATTACTGCTGTCCCAGTTTCATGTCGGGGGAATAGTCGGCCTCGGCCTCTTTGGTCACGGCCTGCGCACAACGCATTACGTTGCCCTTGGCATCAAAGGCGTAAGCCGGGTCGCCATACAGCTCCCATCCCTTTGACAGGGCGTCGGACACCTTGTGACAGAAAGCCGAAGTGTCTTCTTCGGTCAGCAAGCGATAAAGTTTCGACATCAAATCAAATCCTTATGAGCCGAACGGAGATGGGCCAACCAGCCCGTGGATGTATCCGATAATTCCCATCAGAACGATCGAAGCCACAAAGAACATCGCATCCTTGCCGTAAGTGCCAGGCTCTGCCGGGGTCCACTCGGGTTCAGACTTGTTGATTACAATGACTTCGACCACCGCCCAGGCCAGAAGGCCACCAAACAGAATGATCGAGGCCAGATCGCCGTTCACCAACAGGTGCGCAAAAGCCCACAGCTTGAACCCGCCCAGCATCGGGTGGCGCAGCTTGTTCAGCAGCCGGCCTTTTGTGCCCGCAGGGCTCATCATATAAATCGCGATCAAAACCAACAGGTTGTTGACGTGAACCAGAAAGGTTGGCGGCGCCCAAACATGGATGAAGTCGGTCATGCGATACCCGAAGATCATCAGTAGGATCGACGCGACCAAAGCCAGGGCAACAGCGCCTTTACCCGCGTCACCCATTGCGGCGCGGCGTTCAGGTGCCACACGTTTGAACAGATGCGCCCCCCACCACAGCGCCACACCCAAGATCAGAAGAACAAAGCCCATGCTGGCCTACCCCGCTTGCAAAGCTAATATCGCCTCTGCTTTTGCCAGAATTTCGCGGGCAGTTACAACGTGCAGATTTTCGACAATCTTGCCATCGACAACAGCGACCCCTTGGCCAAGCGCCTCGGTCTCTTCAAAGGCCGAGATCTGGCGGCGAGCCAGGTCGATCTCGTCATCCGATGGCGCGAAGGCAGTATTTGCCACTTCGACCTGGGCCGGGTGGATCAGCGTTTTGCCATCAAAGCCCATATCGCGGCCCTGCGCACATTCGAAAGCCAGACCTTCGACATCCTTGAAGGCGTTGTAAACACCGTCGATGATAATCAGCCCTTCGGCCTTGGCGGCCAGCAAGCACAGCCCTAACGAGGCCATCATAGGCAGGCGATCTGGGCGGAAGCGGGTTTGCAACTCTTTCGCCAGATCATTTGTTCCCATCACGAATCCGGCCATCAGCGGATGCGCGGCGATTTCTGCCGCGTTCAGCATTCCACGCGGGGTTTCCATCATGGCCCAGATCGGCAGATCTCCGGTGATCGCAGCCAGCGCATCCACGTCAGCCGCCGAATTCACCTTAGGCAACAGGACTACGTCGGCATCCATTTCGCGCACAGCCTCGGCATCCGCACGGCCCCATTCGGTGTCCAACCCGTTGATCCGGACAATCTTGACGCGTGACCCGTACCCTCCGGCAGCCAAAGCCGCCTTGAGCGTTTCGCGCGCATTGTCCTTTTCGTCGGCCGCGACCGCATCTTCCAGATCGAAGATGATTGCATCTACCGGCAGAGTGCGGGCCTTTTCCAAAGCCCTATCCCGGGACCCAGGAATATAGAGAACCGAACGATAGGGGCGCTGACGAGGATCCATGGACCACTCCCATTGAAATAAAGTTGCGCGGAATGGGGCATTTTTTACCGGAAAGTTCAAGCCCAAAATTGCCGCACCGCAGCAAACAGGGCGCAACGTGCTTTGCCTTAACTGAATTTCGGCGCCTACGCCGCACCCTGACCAGCAGAGGGAACCGAAAGGATTCGGGATGCGAAAGACAATGTTCGAGATGACGATGGGACTTGGGATCATGGTTCTGGCGGCACAACAGGTACAGGCCCAGGGGCAAAACTGCGCACCGCGAGAGGATGTGCTGAAAAGGTTGACCGACACTTATGGCGAAACGCGCAGGGGCTTTGGTCTGGCCCAGCAAGGCGCAGTCATGGAACTTTTCGCCTCAACTCAAAGCGGCAGCTGGACCATCACGGTGACCTTGCCCAACGGGGTCACCTGCCTTGTCGCTTCGGGGCAAGCTTTTGAGGCTGTAGCCGAAGCGCTGCCCCCGAACGCCTAATCAGATAAGTGCGTCCCAGATCAGTTTACTGCCTGTGAGGGTCAGCAGCACATAGGCAATTCCAAAGAACAGGCGCTCGGACAACATGAAATGTGCGCGGACGCCCAGCCACGCACCGAGAACAGCAAACGGTGTTAACAGCATATCGGCCCATGCCGTCTGCCACGTGAACATGCCCAGATAAGCGTAGGGTACAAACTTCGCGATATTAATCACCCAGAAAACCAATACCGTACTGGCTTGAAACTCGGTCTTTGTCAGCCGTTGGGACAACAGGTAAACGGCAGCTGGAGGGCCTCCGGCATGGCTGACGAAGCTGGTGAAGCCCGCGACCAGCCCTGCAAACAGGCCAGCGGAGGGTGGCAACCGTCTGGCAAATCCGCGCACCCAGCCTTTTGACTGTGCGATGTGCCAGATCACGAACCCGACCGAGATGCCGCCGATCAGCAGGCGCAGCAGGTCATCATCCGTTGAACGGTAAAGCCATGCCCCCATTGCCACACCGGGTACAGCACCCAGGATCAGCAGGCGCGCATCCCTCCAGCTCCACCGCTTCCAATAAGGGCCCAAAGTGGCCACATCGATCACCATCAGAATCGGCAGCATCAGGGCCAGGGCCTGCCCGGGTGTTAGGATCAAGGCCAGAATCGATGATGACGCAAAAGCCACGCCCGAGCCGAAACCGCCCTTTGAGATACCCGCAAATATCACCGCCGGGATCGCCACTGCAAAAAACATCAGGTTCAATTCAAACATGCACCGGTCCCGGTTTTGGCTTGTCTCAAAGGCCCTTTAGCGCAACCACATGGGGTCTCGCAAACGGTATGCGGTTGTATGCCACGTCGCAGAACTCTTGCCTAATGCCGTTTTAGCGACTAGCACAGCCGCGATTTCAAAACCGACCGGAGATATTCCAAATGGCCAGACCCAAGATTGCGCTGATCGGCGCGGGGAACATCGGCGGCACGCTTGCGCATCTTGCAGCTGTCAAAGAACTGGGTGACGTTGTCCTGTTTGACATTGCTGACGGATTGCCACAGGGCAAGGCGCTCGACATCGCCGAATCCGGCCCGTCCGAAGGCTTTGACGCTTCGATGAAAGGTACCAGCGACTATGCCGATATCGCTGGCGCGGATGTCTGCATCGTGACCGCAGGCGTAGCCCGCAAACCGGGCATGAGCCGCGATGACCTGCTGGGCATCAACCTGAAAGTCATGAAGTCGGTCGGCGAAGGTATCGCAGCGCATGCGCCCGATGCGTTCGTGATCTGCATCACCAACCCTCTGGACGCCATGGTCTGGGCGCTGCGCGAATTCTCGGGCCTGCCGCACAACAAAGTCTGCGGCATGGCTGGCGTGCTGGATTCAGCACGTTTCGCGCATTTCCTGTCGGAAGAGTTCAACGTCTCGATGCGCGATGTAACCGCGTTCGTATTGGGCGGACATGGCGACACCATGGTGCCGTCGGTTCGTTATTCGACCGTTGCCGGTATCCCGCTGCCTGATCTGGTTGAAATGGGCTGGACCTCGCAAGAAAAGCTGGATGCCATCGTACAGCGCACCCGTGATGGTGGCGCGGAAATCGTAGGCCTGCTGAAAACCGGGTCGGCTTATTACGCGCCCGCCACTTCGGCGATCGAAATGGCCGAAGCCTATCTGAAAGACCAGAAGCGTGTTCTGCCTTGTGCGGCGTACTGCAGCGGTGAGTTGGGTGTTAACGGCCTTTATGTCGGGGTGCCGACAGTCATCGGCGCTGGTGGCGTCGAGCGCATCGTAAACATCAAGCTGAACGAAGACGAGCAAGCCGGTTTCGACAATTCGGTCAACGCCGTGAAAGGCCTGATCGAGGCATGCAAAGGCATCGACAGTTCACTGGCGTAAAACCGCCAGACAATCTGAATTTGAGACCGGCCCAATTCTGGGCCGGTTTTCATTTGCCACCGCGGAACCCGGCCGCATATGTTGGCGCAAACGTCGCAAATCCCTTTTTTCGAATGTGATTTCAAAAAACTGTGCAGGATTATCGAATCAATTGATGACACTCGAGCTTTTGTGATCACACCCTAAAAACCCGTGATCACAAATGTTGAAAATCTTCGGCAATTTCCCGTCACAGATCAAAAAACCCTTTAAATTTACCCGCTAGACACGCCTATAACGGTTAAACGCAGTCAGACGGGACAATTTCGATGAACATTCACGAATATCAGGCCAAGGCTCTTCTTCGCAGCTACGGCGCTCCGGTCTCCGATGGTCGCGCCGTGCTGCGCGCCGAGGAAGCCAAAACCGCAGCCGGTGAGCTGGATGGGCCGCTTTGGGTCGTCAAGGCGCAGATACACGCGGGTGGCCGTGGCAAAGGATCCTTCAAAGAAGCCGACGCTGGTGAAAAAGGCGGTGTCCGTCTGACGAAATCGGTCGAGGAAGCGGCCGAAGAAGCCAAGAAGATGCTGGGTCGCACTCTGGTCACCCATCAGACGGGTCCGGCAGGCAAGCAGGTCAACCGCATCTATATCGAAGCCGGTTCCGGCATCGAGCGTGAGTTGTACCTGGCCCTGCTGGTAGATCGTCAGACCAGCCGTATCTCGTTTGTCTGCTCGACCGAAGGCGGCATGGACATCGAAGAAGTTGCTGCTGCGACGCCCGAGAAAATCCTGTCCTTCTCGGTTGACCCGGCCACCGGCTACCAACCCTACCACGGTCGCCGCATCGCGTTTTCGTTGGGGCTTGAGGGCGCGCAGGTCAAGCAATGTGTCAGGCTTATGGGCATCCTCTACAAAGCCTTCGTCGAGAAGGATATGGAGATGCTCGAGATCAACCCGCTGATCGTATCCGACAGCGGCGACCTGAAAGTGCTGGATGCCAAAGTTGGCTTTGATGGCAACGCGGTCTACCGCCACCCGGATATCGCTGAACTGCGCGACACGACCGAGGAAGACCCAAAGGAACTGGAAGCCAGCAAATACGACCTGAACTACATCGCACTGGACGGTGAGATCGGCTGCATGGTGAACGGTGCCGGTCTGGCGATGGCCACGATGGACATCATCAAGCTTTATGGGGCCGAGCCTGCCAACTTCCTCGACGTGGGCGGCGGTGCGACCAAAGAGAAGGTGACCGAAGCGTTCAAGATCATCACCTCGGACCCGCAGGTCAAAGGCATTCTGGTCAATATCTTCGGCGGCATCATGCGCTGTGATGTTATCGCAGAGGGCGTGGTGGCTGCGGTGAAAGAGGTCGGGCTGCAAGTTCCGCTGGTCGTGCGTCTGGAAGGCACCAATGTCGAGAAAGGCAAAGAGATCATCAACAATTCGGGTCTGGACGTGATCGCGGCGGACAACCTGAAAGACGGTGCCGAGAAGATCGTGAAGGCGGTTAAGGGTTGAGCAGATTGGGAGGAAGATTTGCAGAAATGCAAACCTTCCTCTGTCCTCGGGATGAGTATCACTTTCAAAGGCCGATTGAATGAATTTCCAGAAGATCTCCTTGGCAACCGCAATTCTTTTAGCTGGTTGCACGAACGCGCCGGTAACACGAAGCAGTGCAATTGAAGAAGCGAGTGTGCTGTTTGAAACGGTCTGCATGGCCAGCTTGGGTAATCCTTCTCAAGCAACTCAAACGCTGGAGAACTCAGGCCTTGAACGTATTTCTAACACGTCCGAGGGAGGAACTCGGTTCTTCAGTGAGCCGAATTGGATCTATGCAGTCACCGGAACCAGAACTTCTGATTTTGGAACCAGGGGCAGGGTCGAGTATGACTACTGCTATATAGCGTCGAAAAACCTAACTTCCACTGACGTAGAAGAAATACAAAAGCGGATGGCTGCAAAGCACATCGATGGTTCATCTACTTATCAGACGACCAGAAGCTCTTCGAGAACTACGCTGAGAGCCGACAAACCCATTGCAGGGCGAAATGTCTACATCGTCTCCGGGCAACCTCCGAAACAACCCGCTGGACAGCAATACTCGTCCATCGAACTTCAACAGATAAGATAGCAAGCGAAGGAGCCACTAAAATGGCAGTCCTCATCGACGAAAATACCAAAGTGATCTGTCAGGGCTCTACCGGCTCGCGGACCAAATCGCTGTTGGTACAGACTGCCTGATCTGACTGGAAATGTAACCCCATGACCATCCCCATCTTCCTCATAGGCCTAGAACGCGCCACCGGGCGGGCGCGTTTGATGGCGCAGGAGCTGCAAAAGGCAGGCCTGTCGGCAACGCGCATCAACGCTGTTGATTGCGACGCCGCCACCCGTGAGGAATTCCTGCGTGAATGCCGGTCTGAGGGACCTTGGGGTTATTTCCATACCAAGGACATGGCCTGCACCCTCAGTCACGCCAAAGCGTGGGAGGCCGTTGTCGCCTCTGGCGCGGAGCAGGCTTTGATACTTGAGGATGATGTTTTCCTGTCGCCAGAACTGGCGGATTGGTTGAACGATGCATCCTGGTGGCCAGAGGATGCCGATATCGTGCGGTTCGAACGCTGGCGCAGCACAAAGCTTTACCTCGCACTTGAGTGCAAAAGCTCATCCCATCTGGGTCGGGAACTGCGCCTGATGCACTCACGCCACCCCGGCGGTGCCGCATATGCGTTGACCCGAAATGCGGCAGAACATTTCCTGGCGCAAAAGCCCTATGACATCACGCTGGATGGCCTGTTGTTCAACCCGTCAGCCTCGGCTGCGGCGCGTCGGGTCAATGTCTATCAGGTGGTCCCTGCGATGGTCGAGCAAGGCAACGAAGCGCCGGGCGAAATCCAGATGGGTGCCCCCCGCGCACGCCCTACGGGCTGGCCGCTGGTCCGACAAAAAATCAGGCGCGGTGTCGCCGAAATCAGCAGCGGCCTGCGCACGATGGCCAACCTGGCCTTTGGTCGCGCCACGCTTCAGAAAATTACCTATGCGCCGCAGGTTCTTCCAGCGGCTGAACCCCATCAATCCAACACCGCCTAGAGAAAGGGACAAAATGGCAGTCCTCATCGACGAAAACACCAAAGTGATCTGTCAGGGCTTTACCGGCTCGCAAGGTACATTCCACAGCGAACAGGCCATTGCCTATGGCACCAAGATGGTTGGCGGCGTAACCCCCGGCAAAGGCGGGATGGAGCATTTGGGCCTGCCCGTGTTCAACTCGGTCCACGAGGCCAAGCACGTGACCGAAGCCAACGCATCGGTGATCTACGTACCGCCCCCATTCGCGGCGGACTCGATCCTCGAAGCGATTGATGCCGAGATGGAAGTGATTGTCTGCATCACCGAAGGTATCCCGGTTCTGGACATGATGAAGGTAAAACGCGCGCTGGAAGGCAGCAAGTCGCGCCTGATCGGCCCGAACTGCCCCGGTGTCATCACGCCTGACGCCTGCAAGATCGGCATCATGCCCGGCCATATTCACAAACGCGGGAGCGTGGGTGTCGTTTCCCGCTCGGGTACTCTTACTTATGAAGCCGTGAAACAGACAACGGATGTAGGACTGGGCCAGTCCACCTGTGTGGGCATTGGCGGTGACCCGATCAAAGGGACTGAGCATATCGACGTGCTGGAATGGTTCCTGGCAGATGACGAGACCACTTCGATCATCATGATTGGCGAGATCGGCGGCTCAGCCGAGGAAGAGGCTGCGCAGTTCCTGGCCGATGAGGCCAAGAAAGGCCGCAAAAAGCCGGTTGCAGGCTTCATCGCAGGCCGCACAGCCCCTCCGGGCCGCCGCATGGGCCACGCGGGTGCGATTGTCGCCGGTGGCAAGGGCGGTGCCGAGGACAAGATCGAAGCCATGCGCTCGGCCGGTATCGTCGTGGCCGAAAGCCCGGCGCAGCTGGGTGAGGCTGTATTGGAGGCGATTGGTTGAAGCTGGCCGCGCTCATCCTGCCCCTTGCAGCGACCCTGTTGCTGCAAGGATGTGCTTCCGAACTCGACACGTCGGTCGAGCGCTCCTCCGAAGCTGACGATGGGCAATCCGCAGTAACCGAGCCGGTGTCAGGCTTAGACAAAGAAGCACTCGCCGCGATTATTGGATTAGGTTCGCAAGTCGGAGTGTTTTATTATCCAGACAAGATTGACCGCAGGCAATTGAGTGCTGCCCCAGCAAAATTATGTGCAGCAAGAGGCGCCAAAGTCGTGGAAGTAGAAGATACCGACTTGCACCATCCAGAAGAGTTGCCGGGAGCACGACACTTGGTCGTGCGCTGCTCCGGATAGATTTGAGGATATCGGAATAGTTCAAATGACCTTCTCCGACGCCATCCGCACCTGTTTTGCCCAGGTTTTCACCTTCTCGGGCCGTGCTTCGCGGCCCGAATACTGGTTCTTTTTTCTGTTCATCGTTATCTGGAACATCATCGCTGGGATCATTGATTGGCAGTTCTTCACGCAGGTCGCGGTGACGGAAACCGAAACCTCGAAATCCGTGTCAGCCACGTCCTCACAACCGGTGCAGGGCATTGTCGGCCTGATTGTCTTCTTTCCTCATTTGGCGGTCGCTTTCCGACGGATGCATGATACCGGTCGCAGCGGGCTGTATGCTCTGCTGCCGATCCTGTTGATCCTTGGCGCCGGAGCCGTGCTCGTTTTCGGTATCGGCCTGGCCTCTCATTTCCAGCATGGCGGCAGGCTGGATATCCTGTTCACCCGCGCCACGTTGCTCATCGTTCTTCCGACACTACTGGTACTGGTGGTGTCGCCCCTCCTGGTTCTATGGTGGCTGACACGCCCCAGCCAGCCAGGCACCAATCAATACGGTCCCAACCCAACAGAGGTAGCCCTATGACCGAACATTCGCCCAATTCCGCCTTTCATGCCTCAAGCTTCATGCAGGGGCATAATGCCGAATATCTAGAGCAGCTTTATGCGCAATACACAAAGAACCCCGGGGCGGTGGATGCCGCATGGGGCGCGTTCTTTGATGCCATGGGCGATGCCGCACCCGATGTTCAACGCGAAGCCGACGGTCCGTCCTGGGCGCGCACCGACTGGCCGCCAATGCCAGCAGACGACCTGACTGGTGCGCTGACTGGTGAATGGGCCGAGATTGACGCCAAAGCGGCGGGCAAAAAGATCAAGGACAAGGCGGCTGAAAAAGGCGCTGAGGTCAGCGACGACCAGATCAAACGCGCCGTGCTGGACAGTTTGCGGGCACTGATGCTGATCCGGGCCTATCGCATCCGGGGCCATCTGGCCGCGGATCTGGACCCGCTGGGCATGCGTGCTGCCAGCACACATCCTGAGCTGGACCCGAAGACTTACGGTTTCACCGATGCCGACATGGATCGCCCGATCTTTATCGACAACGTGCTGGGATTGCAGGTCGCTTCGATGCGGCAGATCGTTGAAATCGTGAAACGTACATATTGCGGCACCTTCGCACTGCAATACATGCATATCTCGAACCCGGAAGAGGCCGCCTGGCTGAAGGAGCGGATCGAGGGCTATGGCAAGGAAATCCAGTTCACCAAGGAAGGCCGCAAGGCGATCCTGAACAAGATGGTCGAGGCCGAGGGCTTTGAGAAGTTCCTGCACGTCAAGTACATGGGTACCAAGCGGTTCGGTCTGGACGGTGGCGAGGCGCTTATCCCGGCGATGGAACAGATCATCAAGCGCGGTGGTGCGCTTGGCCTTAGTGACATCGTCATCGGGATGCCGCACCGGGGTCGCCTGAACATTCTGGCCAACGTGATGGGCAAGCCTTATCGCGCGATTTTCAACGAATTCCAGGGCGGTAGCTTCAAGCCCGAAGACGTGGATGGCTCTGGCGACGTGAAATATCACCTCGGCGCCTCCAGCGATCGCGAATTCGATGGCAACAGTGTGCACCTGTCACTGACCGCCAACCCCTCTCACCTTGAGGCGGTAAACCCGGTGGTTCTGGGTAAGGTCCGCGCCAAGCAGGACCAACTGGGCGATACAGATCGCACAAGGGTCATGGCCATTTTGCTGCACGGTGACGCGGCCTTTGCCGGTCAGGGTGTGGTGGCCGAAGGCTTTGGCCTGTCTGGCCTGAAAGGGCACAGAACCGGCGGCACCATGCATATCGTGGTGAACAACCAGATCGGGTTCACTACCGCGCCGCATTTCAGCCGCTCGAGCCCCTATCCGACCGATATCGCGCTGATGGTCGAGGCCCCGATCTTCCATGTGAACGGCGACGACCCCGAGGCGGTGGTTCACGCCGCGAAGGTGGCGACCGAGTTCCGCCAGAAGTTCCATAAAGACGTGGTTCTGGACATCTTCTGCTATCGCCGGTTTGGCCATAACGAGGGCGATGAGCCCATGTTCACCAACCCGATCATGTACAAGAAGATCAAAACCCATAAAACTACGCTTTCCTTGTACACCGAGCGGCTAGTCAAGGACGGGCTGATCCCCGAGGGTGAGATCGAAGATATGAAGGCCGCTTTTCAGGCCCACCTGAACGACGAGTTCGAGGCCGGGAAAGACTATAAACCCAACAAGGCCGACTGGCTGGATGGGCGCTGGTCGCATCTTGACAAGAACAAGGATGACTATGTCCGGGGTGAAACAGCGATCTCGGCAGAGACACTGGCAGAAATCGGAGCCGCGCTGACCAAGGCTCCTGGCGATTTCGCAATGCACAAAACCGTTGAGCGGTTGCTGGAACATAAGAAACAGATGTTCGAGACTGGTGCAGGCTTCGACTGGGCCACGGGCGAGGCACTGGCGTTTGGCTCGTTGCTGACCGAAGGATATCCCGTGCGTCTGGCCGGACAGGACGCAACACGGGGCACCTTCAGCCAGCGTCACTCTGGGTTTGTTCATCAGGAAACCGAAGAACGGTATTACCCGCTTAACAACATCCGTGCCGGGCAATCCCAATACGATGTCATCGACTCGATGCTGTCGGAATACGCGGTGCTGGGTTTCGAATACGGCTATTCGCTAGCAGAACCGAACGCTCTGGTTCTGTGGGAGGCGCAGTTCGGCGACTTTGCCAACGGTGCGCAGATCATGTTCGACCAGTTTATCAGCTCGGGCGAAAGCAAGTGGCTGCGGATGTCCGGTCTTGTCACATTGCTGCCGCATGGCTTTGAAGGGCAAGGCCCGGAACACTCGTCAGCGCGTCTGGAACGGTTCCTGCAAATGTGCGGTCAGGACAACTGGATCGTGGCGAACTGTACGACACCCGCGAACTATTTCCACATCCTGCGCCGTCAGTTGCACCGGACTTTCCGGAAACCGCTGATCCTGGTGACACCGAAGTCGCTGCTGCGTCACAAGCTGGCCGTCAGCACGGCGGACGACTTCACCACAGGCTCCAGCTTCCACCGGGTGCTGTGGGATGACGCGCAGAAGGGCAACTCTGACACCAAGCTGGTGGCTGATGACAAGATCAAGCGCGTCGTCATGTGTTCCGGCAAGGTCTATTTCGACCTGCTGGAGGAACGCGACGCGCGTGGCATCGATGACATCTACCTGATGCGGATCGAACAATTCTATCCGTTCCCGGCACATTCACTGATCAACGAACTCGAACGGTTCAAGAATGCCGAGATGGTCTGGTGTCAGGAAGAGCCCAAGAACCAGGGTGCGTGGACCTTTATCGAACCCAACATCGAATGGGTCCTGTCCCGTATCGATGCTAAACACACTCGCCCGACCTATGCCGGTCGCGCCACATCGGCCTCGCCCGCAACGGGGCTGGCCAGCCAACACAAAGCCCAACAAGAAGCGCTGGTTAACGAAGCGCTGAGCATTGAAGGAAAGTAAGCGATGACGATTGAAGTTCGTGTTCCCACGCTTGGCGAATCGGTCACCGAAGCCACAGTTGCAACCTGGTTCAAAAAGCCCGGTGATGCGGTCGCCATGGATGAGATGCTGTGTGAGCTGGAGACAGACAAGGTCACCGTCGAGGTTCCTTCGCCGGCAGCGGGTGTCATGGGTGAAATCGTGGCAGCCGAAGGCGAAACCGTCGGTGTTGACGCCTTGCTGGCAACGATTGCGGCGGGCGAAGGCGCAGCCCCGGCGCCAGCCGCAGCCCCGGCAGCGGCACCTGCCGCATCAGGTGGGTCGGTTGACGTGATGGTTCCGACACTTGGTGAGTCTGTGACGGAGGCAACCGTTTCGACCTGGTTCAAGAAGGTTGGCGACAACGTCGCGCAGGATGAGATGCTGTGCGAATTGGAAACCGATAAAGTCTCGGTTGAAGTTCCCGCACCGACTTCGGGTGTTCTTGCGGAAATCGTTGCTCCAGAAGGATCGACCGTGGATGCGGCTGCCAAGCTGGCCGTCATCACCGGAGCTGCCGCTGGTGCAGCAGCCGCGCCGGCACAGGCAGCAGCGGCGGCGCCCGCAGCAACAAGCACCGGAAAAGACGTCGCAAACGCACCGTCCGCCCAGAAAGCAATGGCCGAAGCCGGACTGTCGGCTGATCAGGTCACCGGAACAGGCCGCGACGGTCGCATCATGAAGGAAGACGTAGCCAAAGCCGTTGCAGCAGTTTCAGCCCCGGTACCTGCGGCGGCTGCGCCCGCCCCTGTGGCCCAAGCCCCACGCGCCCCTGTGGCTGCCGAGGACGAGGCCCGCGAAGAACGCGTGCGGATGACCCGCCTGCGCCAAACCATTGCCAAACGTCTCAAGGACGCACAAAACACCGCTGCGATCCTGACCACCTACAACGAGGTGGACATGACCGAGGTCATGGCCCTGCGCAATCAGTACAAAGACCAGTTCGAGAAGAAGCATGGTGTGCGTTTGGGCTTTATGTCCTTCTTCACCAAGGCCTGCTGCCACGCGCTGAAAGAAGTGCCCGAGGTCAATGCCGAGATTGATGGAACCGACATCGTCTACAAGAACTTCGTGCATATGGGCGTTGCCGCCGGTACGCCGCAGGGTCTGGTAGTTCCCGTGATCCGTGATGCCGACAGCATGTCCTTTGCCGCGATCGAAAAAGCCATCGCCGAAAAGGGCAAGCGCGCCCGTGACGGCAAGCTGAGCATGGCTGAGATGCAGGGTGGCACCTTCACCATCTCGAATGGTGGTGTCTATGGCTCGCTGATGTCCTCGCCGATCCTGAATCCCCCTCAGTCGGGTATTCTGGGCATGCACAAGATCCAGGACCGCCCGATGGTCATCAATGGTGATATCAAGATCCGCCCGATGATGTATCTGGCCCTGTCGTATGACCACCGGATTGTCGACGGCAAAGGTGCCGTTACCTTCCTCGTTCGTGTGAAAGAGGCGCTGGAAGATCCGCGCCGCCTGCTGATGGACCTGTAAGCATGGCAACGCATGTCCTTTGGCAAGCCGACGTGGCCGATTTCAACGCCTGGCTGAAAGTGTTCCGCGAGGACAAACCGATGCGCAAGGCGGCGGGTATCCGCGACCTGCATGTCTGGCGCGACCCCGACCAAAAAGACCACGCCATCGCGATGTTCGAGGTTACAAACCTGGACAAGGCCAAAGCCTTCTTTGGTTCCGAAGAATTGGCGATGCATCACGAGCGGGGCGGAATTGCCCATATCTCGATCAAGCTGCTGGAACCTGTTTGACAATGACTATTTCCGACCCGCCAAATCGGGTCGGGGAAGCGCCGGAACGTCCGGTCGATTTAGGAGAATGTAATGGCAAATTATGACGTCATCGTAATCGGCGCCGGGCCCGGCGGCTATGTCTGCGCGATCCGCTGCGCTCAACTGGGTTTGAAAACCGCCGTGGTCGAAGGGCGCGAAACACTGGGCGGTACTTGCCTGAACGTGGGCTGCATTCCCTCCAAGGCGCTGCTGCATGCCAGCCATCAACTGCACGAGGCCGAGCATAACTTTGCCAAGATGGGCCTGAAGGGCAAAGCGCCTTCGGTCGATTGGAAGCAGATGCAGGCCTACAAGGACGAGGTCATCGACGGCAACACCAAGGGCATCGAATTTCTGTTCAAGAAGAACAAGATCGACTGGCTGAAAGGCTGGGGATCAATCCCAGCCGCAGGTCAGGTCAAGGTGGGTGATGAGGTCCACGAGACCAAGAACATTATCATCGCCTCTGGATCGGAACCATCTTCCCTGCCCGGTGTTGAAGTTGATGAGAAGGTTGTCGTGACTTCGACCGGTGCTTTGTCGCTGAACAAAGTCCCGAAGAAAATGGTTGTGATCGGCGCGGGTGTGATCGGGCTGGAACTGGGATCAGTTTACAGCCGCCTGGGCGCTGAAGTTACCGTGATCGAGTTCCTCAAGGAGATCACGCCGGGCATGGACCCTGAGGTGCAAAAAACCTTCCAGCGCATTCTAAAAAAACAGGGCCTGACCTTTATCATGGGTGCAGCGGTGCAGAAAACCGAAGCGACCAAGACCAAGGCCAAAGTTACCTACAAGCTGCTCAAAGACGACAGTGAACATGTGATCGACGCCGACACTGTGCTGGTTGCCACAGGCCGCAAACCCTATTCGGATGGTCTGGGACTGGACGCTTTGGGCGTCGAGATGACCCAACGTGGTCAGATCAAGGTTGGTGCCGACTGGCAGACCAACGTGCCGGGCATCTATGCAATTGGCGACGTGACCGAAGGCCCGATGCTGGCACACAAGGCCGAAGACGAAGGAATGGCCGCTGCCGAACAGGTTGCAGGCAAGCACGGTCATGTGAACTATGGCGTGATTCCGGGCGTGATCTACACCTGGCCCGAAGTTGCCAATGTCGGTGAAACCGAAGCGACGCTCAAGGAACAGGGTCGTGCCTATAAAGTCGGCAAGTTCATGTTCATGGGCAATGGGCGTGCCAAGGCGAATTTTGCGGCAGACGGGTTCGTCAAGATTCTGGCCGACAAGGAAACTGATCGCATCCTGGGTGCCCATATCATCGGCCCCGGCGCGGGTGATCTGATCCACGAGGTCTGTGTGGCGATGGAATTCGGTGCTTCTGCCGAGGATCTGGCGCTCACCTGCCACGCGCATCCGACGTATTCCGAAGCGGTGCGCGAGGCTGCCCTGGCCTGCGGAGACGGCCCGATCCACAGCTAACACCCCTGACCCCGGCGGCGATCAGCTTGCCGGGGTCAGCCATGCATCCAGATATGTTTCCAGTCTGTCTGTGAACGTTGTCGCTGAATGCAGCGCGCAATACTGTAAGGACATGGCCTGAATGGCAAAGGCCTGCACGCCTTCTGCTAACAGCTCGGATGGTACATCCTTGCGTACCTCTGCGGTTTCAAGCCACATCATCACGACCCGGAAATACCGTTCAAAACAATAGGCAATCGGCCCAATATCTGCGATAGCCGTTGCCCCCGAGTATCTGATCAACAGATCGAACACGTACCGTTCGGACGTCATGAATTCGTGGACCGGTTCCAGCGAAGCGATAATCTCTGGTACCGTTTTGGGTGGGGTACCGGATTGGGCCTGATCCAGGCAAGCATTCAGCTTGTCCGCTATCAAGATTTCCATCAGCGCATCCTTGTCGCGGAAGTGTGCAAAGAAGGTCCCCTTGGCAACACCCGCGGCCTTTACAACTTCATCCACCCGCAAGGCTTCATATCCGCCATGTCGGATAACCTCTTCCGCAGCTGATAGAAGCTTGGCGCGGGTCTTGATGGTACGTTTCTGGATCGTTTTTTGCATAACGCCCAATCGCACATTTTTTGACCGTGGTCAAATTTAATATTGACCGTGGTCATTTTTTGATTCTATAAACTGACCGCGGTCATTTTTAGGAGAACCCCGATGCACCCCAAGAAAATCCTCATCCTCGATGGACATCCGGCAGAAAGCAGCTTGTCACGCACATTCGCAGAAACCTATGGCGAGGCAGCCCGCAAAAACGGACATGATGTCCGAATAGTCCATCTGAGCGACCTGCAATTCGATTTTGATTTCGGTCAGGGCAACTATCACGACTTCAAGCCGCTTGAACCGGTTCTGGAACACGTGTTGCAGGACTTCGAATGGAGCGACCATCTGGTCCTGACCACACCTATGTGGTGGGGCGGGCTGCCTGCAAAACTCAAGGGATTGATTGACCGGATGTTCATACCGGGGCGGACATTCGACACCCGAAACACGACGATGGCTGGCCTGCCAGCCCCGATGCTGACCGGACGCACGGCACGCGTTATCCTGACCTCAGATACGCCGGGCTGGTTCATGCGCCTGATGTACAGGCAAGCGCTTATTCGACAGGTTCGGGGCCAGATCCTCGGGTTTGTTGGCTTCAAACCAACGCGATTCACTTACTTTGCAGGCGCAAGCTATCCCAAACCGGGCAGCGTTGATCGCTGGATCAAAAAGGTGTCCAGAATCGGAGCCGCCGCAGCTTGACTGAACAACCGTCCGCTACCTACCACATTGTTTTGGCGGCGCGTGCAGCCCAGTCTTTGTCATATTGCGCGCCGCCCTCTTCACCCTCTGACGCCTCCGACAAAAGCTGCCCAATCGTCGGAAGGTCCTTGCTTTCGTCGCCACAAGTCCAAGTGCGGGCGCGCATCAGTGCACGCGCGCACTGACTGTAAATCTCGTCAATCTGCACGACGATAACCGTCGCCGGAACCTTGCCAGCCTTTTCGAACTGGTTGCGCAATGCCGCGTCTGCGGTCAATCGGGCTGTTCCGTTAACCCGAACGACATTGTCAGAACCCGGCACAAAGAACATCAGCGAAACGCGCGGGTCCCGAACAATGTTGCGCAAGCTGTCCAGGCGGTTGTTTCCCCGCCAGTCAGGCAGCGCCAGTGTTTTTGGGTTCAATTCGCGCACAACAGCACCGTCGTCCCCACGTGGGCTTCCGTCCACACCCTCGGGACCAACTGTACTGAGAACACAAAGGCGCGCGGCTTCAATCCACTTGCGATAGAGCGGAGTTAAGTGTCGAACGACCTTTCGCAACGAAGCAGCACCCGGCGTTCCGTACAACGCCTCGAGATCTTCTACTTTTTCAATGAATTCCATCAGGATCAAACCCCACTTCGCGCATCAATTCGTTCGAGCGTGTTTCGATGACTTCCTCCAACCGCGCGAGGAACTCATCGCGGGCAACACCTGGTTTGATCGGCTCCAGAAAATCTACAATGGCAAGGCCGGGCTTACGCATCACGCCTGTGCGGGGCCAGAACACGCCAGCATTCGTAGCAACCGGAACACATGGAAAACCAAGGCCTTCATACAGGACCGCTGTACCAACCTTGTAGGGTTTCTTTACTCCCGGTGCCACACGCGTGCCCTGCGGATAGATCACCAGCTGACCGGGTTCGGAAAACTCTTTTGAGACGTCCTTGACCATTTTTGCCACAGCCGCACCGCGCTTGCCGCGATTGACCGGGATACAGCCAAGGCGTCGTGCATACATGCCAATGACCGGTGTGAACAACAGCTCGCGCTTCATGATAAACTTGCCGTGCGGAATGGCGTCGAAAATCATGATGATATCAAGGAACGACTGATGTTTGGCCCCGATGACCACTTCATTCGTTGGGGCATTGCCCCGCACCTCACAGCGAATACCAACCATCCACCGGGCCAGCCACATGGTGCTTTTGGCGTAGGTTTTACACGCTTTCAGCGCACCGTTTTTAGAAAACAGAGCATAAGGAAGAAACGCGATGCCAAGGATCAGCATCCAGGCATAGATCACAATCATGAAGATGAGGGAACGAACCCACTGAATTGCCATCAACATCAGGAAAGCTCCTTCAACTTGCGTCGGGCTGCGGCCCATGTGGCAACAAAGGCAACGGCTGCCCCAAGGACGGGGATAAGAACCGGCAACACCCAGTCTTTACCCTGAAATCCAACTCCGGTCAGAAATCCGCCCGCGTCCGAAGCTTCGGGCAAAAGCAAGACACCAGTCATTCCCAGCAGGGTCCCAACCGAGGCGCCGAAAAACGCGCGATAGGTAAACCGCCGTACAAAAGCCCCCGCGATGAAACCATCCTGCGCGCCAACCAATCGCAGAACTTCGATAATCTGCGCATTGGCCGCAAGTGAGGCGTTGGCTGCAAGGGTAATCATCGCAGCGGTCGCACCGCCAATCAGCAGGATTGATATCCACCCCAGGCGACGCAGGGACATCGCTGCATCGACCAGCGGTTCGCGCCATCGCGTGTGATCATCCAGAACCGCGCCGGGCACCTCGGCCCCCAATCGCAATCGCAGCCCGAGTGCATCCAGTCCCGGTTCGCCCTCGATGATCTCGATCAGCTGCGGGATTGGCAGAGTATCCAACGGCAGGTCCGGCCCGAACCATGGTGCCAGCAACGCGGCTTGTTCATCTGCGCTAAGCGCACGGGCAGACGCGACACCGGGTGTTTGGCTGAGGACGGTCAATGCCGCTTCTGTCTGGGCAGCAAGCTGCTCGGCCGGTGCGTTGATGCGCAAGGTTGCAGCGCCCGCCAGTTCCGAGGCCCACCGATCCGCGATGCGGCCAGAGGCGAGGGACAAAGCCAAAGCAAAAACAGCAAGAAATGCCATGGCACCAGCGACAAACAGCGTCAGATGCGCTGTGTAGCCGGTTGGCGGAACAACACGGTCAGCACGGGTATCGCCGCGCAGCAGGTTTTGGATATCAGCCCCAGTCACAGGTCTGCCCCCGCCAGATGCAGCTTTCGCTGCGAAATCCGCAAAACACGGGCCTGAACATGACTTTTTGCCGCACGGATCAGGCTCAGGTCATGGGTGGCAATCAGAACGGTCTTTCCCATACGGTTCAGCTCGACCAGCAGGTGCAACAAACGTTGCGACATCTCCCAATCGACATTGCCCGTGGGCTCATCAGCCAATATGACATCGGGCGACAGGATGACGGCGCGCGCCAGAGCCGCCCGTTGACGTTCACCGCCGGACAATTCCGGTGGCCGCGCTTCGAGACGTGAACCAAGCCCCACCCAGCTGAGCAGTTCGGTCAAATTGTCTTGCCCGGACGATTCCCCGCGCCCAGAGACCATCAGTGGCAAGGCGACATTCTCGGCAAGCGTCATATGGTCAAGGAACTGGCAATCCTGATGAACAACACCAACGCGTCGGCGGAGCACGGCCAGCTGATCCCGATCAAGGGCCGAGATATCCTGATCAAACACGCTAAGACGTCCTGAGGTTGGTAACAGTGCCCCGTAACACAGCTTGAGCAATGTCGTCTTTCCCGCCCCCGATGGCCCGGTCAGAAAATGGAACGACCCCGGCTGCAATTGAACCGAGACATCGCTCAGCAACTCGCCGCCACCGTAGGTATAGCTGACATTTTCCAGCTCGATCACACGTGCCCCCAATATTTTGCCGCTCTTCTTGCCCGAGCAGGGCGACGGTTTCAATGGCTCTACCGAGTCCAATTGGTGACACTTGGCCCATGAAACCGAAAACGCCCTTTGCTGTTGGGTCTTAACGGAATATCATCCCTGAAAAAACTATTATCGGCCCTTCACCCGGCCGAGGAGGCAGTATGCGTCTTACATGTCCGAATTGCACTGCGCAGTACGAAGTTCCTGACGAGGTCATCCCCGAGGAAGGCCGCGACGTGCAGTGTTCGAACTGCGATCAGACCTGGTTTCAGGCCAAGCATCCATCCGAGGCGACGGATGAGCCGAACGCGCCCGAGGACAAGCCTGTTGAGGCAGATACATCGGACACCGAGGTCGAGGCCCAGAAGGACTCTGAGCCTGCCGAAAAAACAGCGCCAGAGGTTGAAAAACCTGCGGCATCCACGGGAAATGTTGCCCCATCAGTCGCCAGTATCCTGAAAGAAGAAGCCGCACGAGAAGCGGAGTTGCGCGCGCAGGAAGGCGGTGGTCTGGAAAGCCAGCCCGATCTGGGCCTGGAAGCACCGCCAGAGCCAAAGGTCAGGCCTAAACGCCCTGCAACTTCGGAAACCGCCGTAGATGCCGGGCAAAAGGATGCACTGCCGGATGTCGATGCCATCAACTCGAGCATGCGGTCGGACCCGGCAGAAGATGAGGCGCAGGCGCCTCGCAAGTCCGGTGGGTTCTTGCGCGGTTTTGCGCTGATGCTGATAATCGGCGTGGTTCTGTACCTGATCTACGGGAATGCCCGCCAGATCAGCGAGGCTGTACCGCAGGCCGATCCGTTGCTCAGCTCATATGTGTCGCTGGTGGATCAGGCGCGCATCTGGCTCGAAACTCAGGCAGGATCCGGTGCGCAGAACTAAGGGCTAGAACCGCTCCAGCAACCGCTTGAGGTATTCCAGCTCGATCTGGGGACGATCTGTTTCACCGGTCCGGCGGCGGATTTCATCCAGCAACTCGCGCGCCCGGCGATAAACGTCTTCGCCCTGCAACAGGTTCTCGTCGGTTGAAATCGAACCCGCAGCGCCTGGGTTTCGACCCAGCGGATCGCGGTTGTTGGCCTGCATATCGCCGTCCTGCGTTCCCTGCCCCGGTTGGTTCTGCTGTTCCTGCGCCATGGCTTCACCCAGCGACCGCATCCCTTCGCGCAACGCTTCCATCGCTTCGGATTGACGGTCGATAGCTTCGGCGAGATCATCGCCACGCAGAGCTTGCTCGGCCTCGTCCATGGCACGCCCGGCCCGATCCAGCGCTTCGCGCGCGGCGTCACCTTCGGGTGTGCCGACACCGGGGAGACCTTGTTGCTGACGACCCAACTCGTCTCTCAACGCTTGCTGTCGGTCGGCGAGCGAGCCTTGCCCCTGCTCACCGTCTCCAGCCTGATCCGAACCTTCACCTTGTCCGCCCTGTCCTTCGTGGCTTTGCCCCCGGCCTTGCCCGCCGTTGCGGCCTTCGTTCCCTTGGCTTTCACCTGATTGCGCGCCGGGGTTGAATTGTTCCTGCAAATCACGAAAGGCCTGATCGCTAAGACCCTGCTGTTCGCGCAGGGTTTCGGCAAGACCTTCCATGGCCTGCTGGCCTTCGGATTGCTGCCCTTGGCCCTGACCCTGAGTTACACGCATGTTCTCCATCATCTGCTGGAATTCTTCCAGCGCCTGCTGGGCTTCGGCCATGCGACCTTGTTCCATCAGTTCCTGAATGCGGTCCATCATGCGCTGCAGGTCATCCTGCGTCATTTGCAAAGATTCACTATTCTGGCCGGGCTGACGTTCGCCGTCTTCTCCATCTTGCTGTGCCAGACGTTGTAGTTGCTGAAGGTAATCGTGCGTCGCCTCGCGCAATTCCTGCATCAACTCCGCTATTTCGTCATCGCTGGCCCCGTTCTTCATCGCCTCGGTCAGACGTTCCTGCGCGCGGCGCATCCGTTCCAATGCATCCGCCAGCGTCCCGTCCTCGATCACCACGGCAAGGTCCCACAGGGCTTGTGCAATCTCTTCCTGTTGTTTGGGCTTCAACCCGTATCGATGAAAAGTTTCCAATCGCCGCAGAACAACCCGCAGTCGCAGATAGGCTGTGTCAGAACGAAACAGATCCTCAGGGCGGTGCGACACAGCCCTCAGCAATTGCGAGACACGAGGCGCATTGGATCGCGACCAAAGCAGATCGCGCCTTTGCTCAATCACGGCTGCCGCCAGCGGATCAAAGAAGCGCCGTGCTGGCAATGCCGTCTCATAGGAATCCGAAGACGTTTGCTGCTCCGCTGCATCCGTTGCCATCAAGGTAATCCTGACCGGCAAATGCGCCCACGGATGCTGCGAGAAGTCCTCGATCAGGTCTTCGGTGAAATCTGCCCGATCACCGGTGATCGGCATGGGTAATTCAATTTCGATCACCTCGCGCGGCTCTGGCTCGGCCGCCAGTCCGTACCGACGGTCAATCGCCGGCAAATCCAGTTCGATCCGGGCCAAGCCCGAAACCACTCCGTAATCGTCGCTGGCGGAAAATGGCAGCTTCATCTGCCCGCCCGCTTCAGACTGGGCGGTGCCGGAAACTGCAATCTGCGGAGCCGCGTCGTCAATGACCTGCACCGACCAGTCCCGCCCCGCCGGTCCATCAATGCGCAACTGACCCGAGCGTTCGGCGACAAACTCCTGTTCCGGGTCTGTTGCCGCCTCGGTTCCGCTGGCAGAACTGCTTTCGGTCAGACTATGTGCACCGACCTCACCGTAAAGTCGCAAGGTGATGCGACTGCCCTTGGGAACAGAAAGCGCCGCCCCCGTCTGATCAGCAAGATATAAGGTCGGCAAACCTGTGTATCTGGGGGGTTCCACCCATCCTTCCCAAGTTGGGCCCTGTCCAGCGACGGCTGTACCCGGCGCCATGTCCGCCACTGAACCCACGCGCCACAACGAACCAAAGATCAGCGCCACGACAAATGCCAGCAGAGCGGCATAGCGCAGCGCATACGGGTCGCGCGACGCAAGCCGAAGATCTGGTTTCACAGCCTCAGCAGTGGCCGCACGCTGTGCCATGCGGGCTTTGTGCGCCTGCCACAAGGCAACCGAGTCCCCATCGTTGGTACCGATTGCCTGATCGTCCAGCAAAGCCTGAATCGGCCGACCGGGCAGAGCCTCATCCAGCCGCGCCAGCGCATCAGCGCGGGACGGCAGTTTGAATTTCGTGACACCCCAGACGGATATTGCACCAAAAGAGATCAACGAGAGCGCACCAGCACCCCAGACGATTTCAACGGGCAGATGATCCTGCAGCCCCAGCATCAGAGCGGCGAGCAAAGCCAGAACAATAGAGAACGCAGGCCAGAACGCGCGCAGTACCTGTTCAGCCACCATGCCAAGATGGGTTAGCCACAGGGACAGGCGCGGAATGGGCAGGTTCGTACTGTTGGTCAAGACGGGCCTCCGGGACGGGCCCGCGCGGTTATCGCGTCAAAGCCACGATGGTATGGTATCGCGGTTTATGATTTCGTCAAAGCTTGGCCGTTCACGAATGACTGCAAATTGATCGCCATTCACCAGAACTTCAGGGATCAACGGACGGGTATTGTATTCGCTGGACATCACCGCACCGTATGCACCCGCGCTGCGAAATGCGACCAGATCACCCGATTTCAACGGTGGCATATTGCGCTGCTTGGCAAAGGTATCCCCGGATTCGCAGACCGGGCCTACGATGTCATAG
Source organism: Ruegeria sp. SATB027 (assembly GCF_059613825.1). Taxonomy (NCBI): domain Bacteria; kingdom Pseudomonadati; phylum Pseudomonadota; class Alphaproteobacteria; order Rhodobacterales; family Roseobacteraceae; genus Ruegeria; species Ruegeria sp. SATB027. The sequence goes on along the minus strand of NZ_JBXWTH010000032.1, from coordinate 105,720 downwards.
GCTTGCTGTTCCACGCCAGCCGCCGGTTCCTGCACCGCTACGATATCGTGGTACGCTTCGTACATTGCAGGCCGGATCAGGTCATTCATCGCCCCATCAAGGATCAAAAAGTCGCGACCTTCGCCTGATTTCACATAGATGACCTTGCTGACCATGATCCCGGCATTGCCCGCGATCAGGCGGCCCGGCTCAATCTCGATCTCACAGCCCAGATGGCCCAGTGTTTTCTTGACCAGCGCACCATATTCAATCGGCAAGGGCGGTGCGTCGTTCGACCGGGTGTATGGAATGCCCAAACCACCGCCCAGGTCGAGGCGCCTAATGTTGTAACCTTCAGAGCGGAGGCGCTCGGTCAGCTCGGCCAGCTTTGTGTAGGCCAACTCATACGGTTCAAGTTCGGTCAGTTGCGAGCCGATGTGAACGTCGATGCCAATCACCTCCAGCCCCGGCAGGTCGGCGGCGTGAGCATAAACTTCCGAGGCGCGGGCAATCGGAATGCCAAACTTGTTCTCGGACTTGCCCGTGGCAATCTTGGCATGCGTCCTGGCATCAACATCCGGGTTCACCCTGACGGTAATCGGCGCGATCACGCCAAGCTCAAGCGCAATGGCGTTGATCACTTCCATTTCGGGCTCGGATTCGACATTGAACTGGCGAATGCCGCCGCTCAGCGCCATGCGTATCTCGTCCGCTGTTTTCCCCACACCTGAGAACACGATCTTGTCACCGGGAACACCAGCCGCCTTCGCACGCAGATATTCTCCGCCCGAGACCACGTCCATCCCCGCACCTGCTTGGGCCAATGTCTTAAGGATCGCCTGATTGCTGGCCGCTTTCATCGCGTAGCAGACCAGATGATCGGTGCCGTCCAACGCGTCATCGAACAGTTTGAAATGCCGCAGCAATGTAGCCGTGGAATAGACATAGAACGGTGTTCCGACCGCGGCTGCGATTTCGGAGATGGGGACATCTTCGGCGTAAAGCGCGCCGTCGCGGTACAAAAAGTGATCCATGCTTGCGCGCTTAGACCATAAAAGGACTTCGGATCAATGGATTCTGTATCCTTGGTCCCGGTTTAGTTTTGCGTTGAAACACCAACTCGGCCATAGCCCGAGATTGAAATGCCGGTGCCCGATTGTTTTGGTTCGGCCGCAGGTTCCGGACGTCGCGCTGACGAAGGCTCGCAAGCCGCCAAAACAGCAAGTGCACAAACCAATCCCAGAATTCTCATTTCAATACCATTTCTTTGTGTGACAGGTAATCGATACGTGGACCCAACATGAGGTGCCGGGACCATGGGCGCAACATTCAAAAGGATCAGAATCCAAGATAAATGCCCAGCGGTCCGCGGCTTAGGCCGACACCCCCGCCAACATACGCGCCGCTTGATCCAACCCCAATGGTGGCATTGACCGTGGGTTGAGGGGCAGTTGGTTGATCAGGCTCGCCATCAGCCCCGCACCCGGCCAGCACCAAGCCGGAAACCGTTATCAGGATCGCACGTAGCGCGGTCGTCATACCATTGCCTTCCATCGTTCGATCTGAGCCCGCACCTGTTCGGGGGCAGTACCGCCGTAGGACTGGCGCGAGTTTACCGAATTGTCGACGCCAAGGACAGAGTAGACGTCATCCGAGATTTCACCATGGACCGATTGCATATCGTCCAGAGCCAGGTCGCGCAGGTCACACTCCTTACCTTCGGCCATGGCCACCAGCGATCCTGTGACGTGATGCGCGTCGCGGAAGGGCAGGCCCAGCACGCGCACCAGCCAGTCGGCCAGATCCGTCGCGGTCGAGAAACCCGACCCGGCGGCGGCGGCAAGGCTGTCGCGGTTGGCGGTCATGTCCTTGACCATCCCTTCCATCGCCGCCAGAGCCAGCATCCAGTTGTCGGCGGCATCAAAGACCTGTTCCTTGTCCTCCTGCATGTCCTTTGAATAGGCCAGCGGCAGGCCCTTCATCACCATCATCAGCGCGGTATTGGCCCCATAGATGCGCCCAACCTTGGCGCGGATCAGCTCGGCTGCATCCGGGTTCTTTTTCTGCGGCATGATCGACGAGCCGGTCGAAAACCGGTCGGAAAGGGACACGAAACGGAACTGGGCCGACGACCAAATCACCAGCTCCTCGGCAAAGCGCGACAGGTGCACAGCGCAGATCGAGGCGGTCGACAGGAACTCCAGCGCGAAATCGCGGTCGCTGACGGCATCAAGCGAGTTGGCGGCGGGGCGATCAAAGCCCAACGCCTGCGCCGTCATATGGCGATCAATGGGGAAAGATGTGCCTGCCAGCGCGGCGGCCCCCAACGGGGATTCGTTCATTCGGGCACGGGCGTCGCGGACACGGCTCAGGTCGCGGCCAAACATCTCGACATAGGCCATCATGTGGTGGCCCCATGTTACGGGTTGCGCAGTTTGCAGGTGGGTGAAGCCGGGCATGACCCAATCGGCGCCTGCTTCGGCCTGCGCCAAAAGCGCACGAATCAAAGCCAGCAGGCCAGTTTCAGCCGCATCTAGCTGATCCCGGACCCACAGTTTGAAATCCGTCGCCACCTGATCGTTGCGCGAACGCCCTGTGTGCAAACGGCCAGCAGGCTCGCCGATGATCTCTTTAAGCCGCGCCTCGACATTCATGTGTATGTCTTCCAACGCTGTTGAGAACTTAAACGTGCCGCTCTGGATTTCTGACAAAACGGTGAGCAGCCCTTCCCGAATGGCCTGCGCATCACTATCACTTATGACGCCTGTAGCAGCCAACATGGCCGCATGGGCGCGCGAGCCTTCGATGTCCTGGGCTGCCATCCGCTGATCGAACCCGATCGAGGCGTTGATCGCCTCCATGATCGCGTCAGGACCGGCGGCAAAGCGGCCGCCCCACATCTGGTTCGAGGATTGATCGGTCATGTAAGAAAACCCGGAGTTGATATGCGCCTATTTCGTTTGATCCCCCTTTATATGGCCCTTGCGCTAGGTGCAAATGCCGCTTTTGCAACCGATGCTGCGACACTGGGCCCCTTACGGGAAGGCAGTCTGAAGCGCCTTATCCTGCATGAAGAACCGAAACCGGCAAAAGTGATCGAGTTTCAGCTGGAAGATGACGGGGGTGTCGGCACGCTGGCCGATTATGAGGGCAAGTATGTGCTGCTGAACTTCTGGGCCACCTGGTGCGCCCCCTGCCGCAAAGAGATGCCTCAGATCGCCGAATTGCAGAACGAGTTCGGGGGTGACATGTTCCAGGTTCTGACCCTTGCCACAGGCCGCAACTCGCCAGCAGGGATCAAGAAGTTTTTTGAAGAAAATGGCATATCCAACCTGCCGCGTCATCAGGACCTCAGCTCGGCCGCCGCGCGCGAATTTGGCGTAATTGCCTTGCCCATCACGGTCATTCTGAATCCCGAAGGTCAGGAAATCGCGCGGTTGATCGGCGACGCCGAATGGAATTCGGACAGCGCCAAGGCGATTATCTCGACGCTTGTTGGCGCAGAAAGCTGAGGAAATAGCTTAAAGATCAGTGAATCATGATATCCTCCGGGCATTCAACCCGGAGGATATTTTGGTGAAACCAATTGCAGGAATTGCGGCGACGGCGGGTGTTTTCTGGATGGCCGCCGATGCTGCTATCACCAAGGTTGTACTCAAGAAGGGCAAGGGAGATCCGGTAACCTACACGATCTCCGACCTGTATTCCCGCTTGTCGAATGGTTCCGGTCAAAGCCTTGGTTTTGGAACACAACTGACGCGACGCCACCTTTGACAGTTTCCATCCTCCTTTGCACTCTGCGCTCAGGAGGATGGAATGCCGCTGGAAATTCTATTGGTGTTGGTCGTTGGGGGCATAGCCGGGATTACGGTATTGTTGCATCTGACGGGCAAGTCGCGGTTGCACGTGCTGACGCCGGACACGGCGCCACGCCAGTGGCTGCGGCATTTCCCTGATGACACGGTGATCGACGTAACAATCGCCCATGACGGTCACACGGCGCTGGTAAGAACCCAGAACGGGGCTGGGTTGATCTGGTCCTTCGGCGCCGACACAGTAGCGCGGCATCTCCAGGACTTCGACTGGTTTGAGACCGCCAATGGCATCGAAGTTCGGTTTCACGACTTCAGCACCCCGCGCGCGACTCTTCACCTTGACCAGACCGAACGCCAGCACTGGCAACACTTGATGAGGCCCGCATGACAGTCCAGGTAAGCTTTCCCGATGCGGTGCAATGGGCCGTCCCGTTTTTCATCGCTGCTATTCTGGCAGAATTCCTGTGGATCGCAGTCAAAGGCAAAGGCGGGCGGTATGAAACGCGCGATGCTGTAACCTCGCTGATCATGGGGGCCGGGAACATCGCGTCGGGCTTTTTGCTGGGCTTTATTGCCTATGCGTTTTTCATGTGGCTGTGGCAGATCACTCCTTTGGACCTGGGCACGTCAATTCCCATTATCATTCTGTGCTTTGTCCTGGATGATCTTCGCTATTACTGGGTACACCGTTTTGGGCATCGCATTCGCTGGGTCTGGGCCAGCCATGTCAACCACCACAGCTCGCAGCACTACAATCTGACCACAGCTCTGCGGCAGACTTGGACCTATACCTTTACGTTCATGATGGTCGTTCGCGCGCCGCTGATACTGCTGGGTTTCCATCCGGCCATGGTTCTGTTCGTTGGCGGATTGAACCTGATCTATCAGTTCTGGATTCACACCGAGGCCATCGGCAAAATGCCCCGATGGTTTGAGGCGGTCATGAATACCCCCAGCCATCATCGCGCGCATCACGGCCGGAACGCACGGTATCTGGATTGCAATTACGCCGGAGTTTTCATCATCTGGGACAAGATGTTCGGGACATTTGTGCCTGAACAGGAAAACGACCGGGTCGATTACGGGCTGGTTCACAATATCGGCACCTTCAACCCTTTGCGCGTTGCGTTTCACGAATGGGTCGGCATTTGGCACGACGCCACGCAGCCCGGCCTGACACTGCGGCAACGTCTGGCCTATTGTTTCGCACCTCCTGGGTACAGCCACGACGGCAGCCGCGACAACTCGGAGCAGATAAAAGCCAAGCACTTGGCTCGCCACCCCGAGGACCGGGGAACGCCCGGTTTTGAGCAGGTCGACAAGATCCTGCCCAAAGGACAGGCAGAACAGGCCTGACACAGCCAACAGGCCCCGCCCAGACTTGAACTCCGGTCTTTGCACGCCATATCGGTGAGTGAATGTGGCGCATAACTGAGCGAGGGGCGGCATGAAACGTTTGGCAACCATTTCGACCTTCGTCGGGTTGTTTGGCCTGTTGCTGGCCATGCTTGCTGCGCTTGGCAGCTTTGTTGGCACTCTGATCGCATTGGGTTTTGTCCTGATGATTCTGGGTGCGACAGGAGCCCTTCTTGGAGCCGCGGCGTCGCTGGCCCGTGCCGGGCATTCCGCGCGCTGAAAACCGCAATAAGCAACTTCATCTGACGCTTTAACCGCAGATTCATCTGTTTGCCCCGAAACTGTGTCAAAACACCTGTTCCGGACACACGGGAATCTGCGCCTATGGGAAACAAAAAGCTCACCAATCTTCCCGAAGGGTTGGACACCCCTTTGAATGCAGCAGTGTCAACACGGGATCGTTCGGTGGTTCAGATGGCAACCGATGCTGTGAAGCACAAGCAATGTCGGTTGGCCTTTCAGCCGGTTGTTCAGGCGCACCCGCCGCATGACATCGCGTTTTACGAAGGCTTCATTCGTGTATTGGATGAAACAGGGCGCGTTATCCCCGCGCGTGAGTTCATGCCACAGGTTGAAAACACTCCGATCGGACGTGATCTCGACTGCGTCGCGTTGGAACTTGGTCTGCGCACGTTGGTGAAGAACCCCCAGATCCGCCTGTCGATCAACATGTCCGCCCGCTCGATCGGTTATTCCAACTGGTCCGGTATACTGGACCGGTTTCTGAAACGGGATCAGCAGCTGGGCGAACGTCTGATCCTAGAAATCTCCGAAAGTTCTGCCATGCAGGTGCCGGAATTGGTGGTCGACTTTATGGACCGCCTACAGGATCGCGGCATCGCCTTTGCGCTGGACGACTTTGGTGCCAGCAACTTCAGTTTCCGCCACTTTCGCGAGTTTCTGTTCGACGCCGCCAAGATCGATGGTCAGTTTATCAGGGGCATCAGCAACAGCCCCGACAACCAGGCTTTGGTGCGGGCCCTGATTGCCGTGGCGCGTGAGTTTGAAATTCTGGTCACTGCCGAATCGGTCGAAACTCAGAAGGATGCGGCATTTTTGCTTGAAAGTGGCGTGGATTGCATGCAGGGTTTTTTGTTTGGCGCGCCCAGTGTTTCGCCCCCGTGGAAACAGGAAAAAATTTCAAAAACAGCAAGTTGACCCGTGGGTGATCGACATTTTTCCGCCATTTCCCAAGCTGAGACAAGCTGCCCGTTGCTGCAAGTGCAGCATTACGCTATTGCAGAAGTACTTGAGCGGGGGATAACGGGGCGCTCTTGTTTCGAGAGGGAAACTCTCGGCCTGCGCCGTCAGACATTCCGCCAGACAATGACGGTAAAGGACTGATCATATGACCAACGTAGTAATCGCATCCGCCGCACGAACAGGTGTCGGCAGCTTTAGTGGTTCGTTTGCGAACACCCCCGCACATGATCTGGGCGCGGCCGTCCTGGAAGCAGTTGTTGAGCGCGCCGGGATTGAAAAAGGCGAAGTCAGCGAAACCATCTTGGGTCAGGTGCTGACTGCGGCTCAGGGGCAGAACCCGGCTCGGCAGGCGCATATCAACGCTGGTTTGCCGCAAGAAAGTGCCGCCTGGGGCATCAACCAGGTTTGCGGCTCGGGCCTGCGTGCGGTCGCATTGGGCGCTCAGCATATCCAACTCGGCGATGCCGACATCGTCGCCGCTGGCGGTCAAGAGAACATGACCCTGTCGCCCCACGCAGCTGCCCTGCGCGCCGGTCACAAGATGGGCGATATGAAGTATATCGACACCATGATCCGCGATGGTCTGTGGGATGCCTTCAACGGTTATCACATGGGTCAGACGGCGGAAAATGTTGCCGAGAAATGGCAGATCAGCCGCGACATGCAGGATGAATTCGCTGTTGCTTCGCAGAACAAGGCCGAGGCGGCGCAAAAAGCTGGCAAATTTGTCGACGAAATCGTGCCCTTCACCATCAAGACCCGCAAGGGTGACATCGTGATGGACAAGGACGAATACATCCGCCACGGCGCTACAATGGAAGCCATGGCAAAGCTGCGCCCCGCCTTTACCAAGGACGGATCGGTCACTGCTGCAAACGCTTCGGGCCTGAACGACGGCGCGGCCGCAACCCTGCTGATGTCAGCTCAAAACGCAGAGAAGCGCGGAATCGAACCTTTGGCGCGCATCGCGTCCTACGCAACTGCCGGGCTGGACCCGTCGATCATGGGCGTTGGCCCGATCTACGCTTCGCGCAAGGCATTGGAAAAAGCAGGTTGGTCCGTCGACGATCTGGACCTGGTTGAAGCCAACGAAGCCTTTGCCGCGCAGGCCTGCGCAGTGAACAAAGACATGGGCTGGGATCCGTCGATTGTGAACGTGAACGGCGGCGCAATTGCCATCGGCCACCCAATCGGCGCATCAGGTTGCCGCGTTCTGAACACGCTGCTGTTCGAAATGAAGCGCCGCGACGCAAAGAAAGGTCTGGCCACCTTGTGCATCGGCGGCGGCATGGGTGTCGCCCTGTGTGTGGAGCGCGACTAAGTGCGCCAATAACCAAATAAAAAAGGGCGTCCATGGGACGCCCTTTTTTGTTACACTGGGGTCGTACCCCTTAGATGCGACGATATTGCCATCCGAAATAAACACCTTAACGACGAAACAATATTGCGCACAAACATCTCTCAAAGTAACAGCATTACCAAGGCGACTAAAATTGGAGGAGTCCTAAATGGCACGTACAGCACTCGTTACCGGCGGTTCCCGCGGCATTGGCGCAGCAATTTCCAAGGCGCTCAAAGCCGAAGGATACAACGTTGCGGCCACCTATGCAGGGAATGACGAAGCCGCCGCGAAATTCACCGAAGAAACCGGCATCAAGACCTACAAGTGGAACGTCGCCGATTATGACGAATCCAAAGCGGGCATCGAAAAGGTCGAGGCCGAGGTTGGCCCCATCGACATCGTTGTCGCCAACGCAGGCATCACCCGTGATGCACCTTTCCACAAAATGACACCCGATCAGTGGAAAGACGTGATCGACACCAACCTGACCGGCGTGTTCAACACTGTGCACCCTGTCTGGCCCGGCATGCGCGAGCGCAAATTTGGCCGTGTCATCGTCATCAGCTCGATCAACGGCCAGAAAGGTCAGTTCGCTCAGGTGAACTATGCTGCGACCAAGGCGGGCGATCTGGGCATCGTTAAATCTCTGGCGCAGGAAGGCGCGCGAGCGGGCATCACGGCCAACGCGATCTGCCCCGGTTATATTGCAACCGAGATGGTGATGGCGGTGCCCGAAAAGGTACGCGAATCGATTATTGGCCAGATCCCCGCCGGTCGTCTGGGCGAGCCCGAAGAGATTGCACGCTGTGTGACCTTCCTGGCCTCGGACGAATCTCAGTTCATCAACGGCTCGACCATCTCGGCCAACGGCGCCCAGTTCTTCGTCTGATCTGCAATCAGAATTGTGAAAACGGGCCGGTCCATTAGGGCCGGCCCATCCTTATCCCGTAAGATCGCGCGCGCTGCGATCAGCGGGAACCCAATACCCAATTCCACAACTGCCGGACCACCTTGCCACGCTCTTCATGCGCGCGCAGGATCGCCACTTGGGCGGCGGGATTTGTTGTCATCTCGATCATGGTAGCCGCCTTTCAATTCAGTTTTGCTTGACCTGATGTGAATATGAAGGTCACCTATGATCATGACAAACGAAGTTTCCTGAACCTTCAGTTAAGAATTTCTCGACCATGAGTGATTATCTGCCCCCACTTACCGCGCTTCGAGCTTTTGATGCCGCGGCCCGGCACATGTCCTTCGCGAAAGCGGCGGAAGAGCTGCACGTGACGCCAGCGGCCCTGTCCTTTCAGATCAAATCGCTTGAGGAGCATCTGGGTCGCCCTCTGTTCCGCCGTCTGAACCGTGCTGTGGAACTGACCGATGCGGGCCGCGCCTTGGCCCCCGGCGCGGCAGAGGGCTTTGCCACATTGCAAAGCGCGTGGCGTGCTGTACGCAGGCAGGAGGAAGACACCGGACTGACCGTCACCGCAGGCCCGGCACTGACTGCAAAGTGGCTCGCACCTCGCCTTTACGAATTCGCCCGTGCACATCCGGAAATCGACCTGAAATTCTCGGCCACATTGCGCAACATGGATCTGGAGCGGGATGATGTGGATGTTGCCATCCGGTTTGGCAATTCCGCCGATGAGGGGCTGTATTCCGTACCTGTAAGAAAAGAGTGGCTGACCCCGGTCATGACCCCGGAACTGGCAGAACAATTCGCCACCCCAGACAGCCTGCGCGACGCACCGTTGATCCACGACGATTCGATCAATTTTCTGACCCCGCCCTGCGACTGGCCTGCCTGGTTCCGCGCTGTGGGTATCGATTTCATCCCCACTCATGGCGCGCATTTTTCCAACGCAGATCACGCGATTGACGCCGCTGTCGCCGGTGTTGGTGTCGCCCTTGGACGGCGCGCCATGATCCTCAAGGACTTGACCGAGGGTCGGCTGGTTGCCCCCTTCAAGGTCGCGCTGGAAACGCAGGGCCGGTTCCGGTTCCTGTGCCTTCCTGGGGCCGAGAAACGCCCTCAGATCGCAGCCTTTCGGGATTGGTTCCTGACCGAGATTGAAAAGACCGCGCATTTTTCGGATGAGTTCGACATTATTCCGATCGAAGAGGTTTCCGGATCATGACCAAAACGCGCGCAACAGCCATCGGCTTTGGGGCCGTACTATTATGGGCTTTGCTGGCGCTTTTGACCGTCGGCTCTGCACCCACACCGCCATTGCTGTTGAACACGATCTGCTTTTCGATTGGTGGTACGCTTGGGTTGATCTGGACAGCCGCAACCGGTGGGTTTAGCGGGTTGAAACAGGTCCCCTGGACGACCTACCTGCTCGGTTCATTGGGTCTGTTCGGGTACCACGCATTGTATTTTTCAGCCCTGCGTATGGCCCCCGCGGCCGAGGCCGGGTTGATTGCCTATCTCTGGCCCCTTCTTATCGTTCTGTTTTCCGGCCTGCTACCGGGCGAGCAGCTTCGCACTGGTCACTTGATCGGGGCATGCCTTGGCTTTGCTGGGGCTGCTTTGATCATCACCGGAGGCGGGAGCGCCGGTTTTCAGGCACAACACCTGCCGGGATATGCATTGGCCCTGCTTTGCGCCCTGACATGGTCAGGCTATTCGGTTTTGTCGCGCAAATTGGGGGGTACACCGACCAGTTCGGTTGCGGTCTTTTGTCTGATGGCTGCGATGGCTTCGGGTCTGCTGCATCTGGCCATAGAAGACACCGTGCTGCCCGACACGACACTGGGGTGGTTATCGGTATTGGCACTTGGCCTCGGGCCCGTTGGACTGGCCTTTTATGTATGGGATATCGGGGTAAAGCAGGGTGATATTCAAATGCTCGGGACCTCATCTTATGCGGCCCCGCTTTTGTCGACACTTGCTTTGGTGATGGCCGGGATCGCTGCCCCATCCTGGGTGCTGGCGATCGCGGCCTTTCTGATTACCGGCGGGGCCTTGATCGCGGCCCGTTCCAGTTTGAAATCTTAAGCAGACAGTCGCTCGATCTCTTCCTTCAGCTTGAGCTTCTGTTTCTTCAGCTGGGCTATGTGGAGATCATCGATGCCTGGCGAGCGTTGGGCTTGTTCTACTTCTAAACCGAGAGATTCGTGCTTTTTCTTCAGTTCTGTCAGATGTGCGCTCACGCTCATTGCGATCCTCCTTTTATACGTGTCTGAATGTCACGTAAGAAGTTGATCACATCGTTTCCACCCTGTCACGCTGCAGACGCACAGAATCTGAAACAAATCCGACAAAATCGGCTGGACATTGCCGGTCGTCGTCAAAACCCGGGCAGGGCAGCGGCCTTCCGGAGCACGGCCGAAATTGCATCCGTATAGCTTTCGCCGTCTTTTTCGTGACGTTCACCCGCGTGCACAATCAAAGGTGGGTGGAGGCGAAATGCCGCACGCCCTCCTTTGCGGGCGCGCAGAATGATCAGCTCAGCCTCTCGCCCTGTCCGTGGGCTTAGCGGCAACAACTCTACCGATCCCAGCAACCCCTGGCACGCTGCCAGCATGTCGGGCAGTCGATCGGCTTTCTGGATCATGTGCAGGTACCCTTTTGGCGCAAGGCGTTTGGCAGCCACTGCAATCCAGTCGGCCAACTGGGTGTCTTCGCTCAGGGCCACACTTCGTCCCGCATCCTTTGCAGGGCTGTGCGCCCCCGCCCGATAATAGGGCGGATTCGCAATGACGTGATCGAACTGGCGCTGCCGAAACGCCTCAGGCAAAGCGGTCAGATCAGCTTGGACAACTTCCAGCTCTATCCGGTTGATTTCCGCATTTCTGCGGGCCAATTCCGCATAGGCAGGCTGTAGCTCGATACCTGTCAGATGCAGACCGGGCACTCGGGAGGACAAGCAAAGAATGGCAGCCCCTGCGCCGCACCCCAGCTCCAACACGGACTGACCTGCGCTGGCCGGAACGGATGCGGCAAGCAATACCGGGTCGACCCCGGCACGATAACCCGACTGAGGTTGCAGCAATCGGACCCTGCCCCCCAAGAAATCATTGCAGCTGAGTTCACTATCGGAAAACCGGGTCATCGGCCCAGCGGAATTTCATTGTCGCGCATCACACGTTCGGCACGGGTCAGGTCTTCGGCGCGAACCATCAGTCGGCGGGGAAAGATTCCGATCCCACCTTCGAGGATGCTCATATTTACGTCCATCTGAAAGCAGTCTATATCCTCGCCTTCAAGGAGAGCGGATGCAAAGGCCAGGATCGTCGGATCGGTACTGCGCAATAGTTCTTTCATGGGGATGGATGTAAGGGCAAGGCGGGGCGGAAGTCGAGCCTTGTATCAGGAGAATGATGACCGTCGGCATGATCTCAAAACCGCATGAGCGCCTCGCTGATATATTGGCGGGTGAAATGGAGGCTGTGAATACGTTGATCCGCACCCGGATGGCGTCGGACCATGCCCCACGTATCCCCGAAGTGACCCAGCATCTGGTCGAAGCGGGCGGAAAGCGCCTGCGCCCGATGCTGACATTGGCAGCCGCGCGGCTGTTTGGCTATTCGGGCGAGCACCATGTACGCCTTGCTGCCACGGTCGAGTTCATCCATACCGCTACCCTTCTGCACGACGACGTTGTGGATGAGAGCGCGCAGCGGCGCGGACGCCCGACCGCAAATCTACTTTGGGACAATAAATCCAGTGTGCTGGTCGGTGATTACCTGTTTTCTCGCAGCTTCCAATTGATGGTCGAAACGGGTTCGCTGCGGGTTCTGGATATCTTGGCCAATGCCTCAGCAACCATCGCCGAGGGCGAGGTGCTGCAAATGACCGCAGCAACCGACCTGCGGACAGATGAAAGCGTTTACCTACAGGTCGTGCGCGGTAAGACAGCAGCTTTGTTTTCAGCTGCGACCGAGGTGGGCGGCGTGATCGCCGGTGCATCGGAAGAACAGATCAAGGCCCTGTTCGATTATGGTGACGCATTGGGGATCGCATTCCAGATTGCAGACGACCTGCTGGACTATCAAGGGGACAGCAAGACAACCGGCAAGAATGTGGGCGATGATTTCCGCGAACGAAAGCTGACCCTGCCTGTCATCAAGGCTGTTGCACAGGCCACGCCCGAAGAACGCGCATTCTGGGAGCGTACGATCGAAAAAGGCCGCCAACAGGACGGTGATCTGGATCATGCGCTGGGTTTGATGGACAAATACGCAACGCTGGAAAAAACCCGGCAGGACGCTTTGGGCTGGGCGAAAAAGGCAAAGGCTTCTTTGGATGTTCTGCCCGATCATGAAATTCGCAGCCTGCTGCGCGAACTGGCCGATTACGTGGTCTCGCGTCTTAGTTAAGCTGCGTCGCGCGGCACCACCAGTCAGGATGCGCCGCACCGATCTCATAGGCCGCGAGATGCGCGTCTTTCATTGTGGGATATAGGGCAAAACAGGTTGATCCTGACCCCGACATGCGCGTCACAAGGGCACGACTGGTCATGTTCAACTCGTCCAGAACCTGCTCGATCTCACGTGCAACGCCCATGGCAGGTACCTGCAAGTCGTTGCGTTGATCACGCAACCAAAGGGCACAGGCTACAGCGTCTTCAAAATCTGGAACCAGCTCAGGCATCGGCGGATTGTCTCGGGACGCCAGCGCGTTGAAAACGGCTCCTGTCGGCACCGGCACATTCGGGTTGACCAAAAGGGCAGGAAGGTTCGGAAGGTTCACCGCCGCCAAACAATCGCCAATGCCTTGCATTCTGATCGCCCGGTTTTCGAGACAAACGGGCACATCTGCCCCCAGTGACAACGGCAGGTCAGGCGGGATGTCACGGCCCAGACCGCCCAGCATATTCAGCGTGGCCGCCGCATCCGATGACCCACCCCCTATACCTGCCCCGTGGGGCAGACACTTGATCAGGTCGATATGCCCGGTCCAGCCGGCGCCTTCGGCCGCTTTCCAGGCCAGATTACGGCTGTCCGTGGGCACGCCTTCAGCAAACTCCCCACTCACGTCCATAGTCAGCTCGGGGCCGGGTGTGAATGTCAACTGATCGCCGAGATCAGCAAAAACCACTAACGAATCCAACAGGTGATAACCGTCCTTACGACGTCCGGTCACATGCAGGGTCAGGTTGATCTTGGCGGGCGCAAACGCCTTAATTTCCATTTGCGACTTTCAAAGGTTCCGCACCTTCTTCGGCCAGAACGGCACTTAGTCCGACCTCGATCTTGCGTCGAATGCGATCTGGGTCAGCCTCGCCATCTGTGTCTTCGGGGTCAACAAAGGACAGCGCCCGCTTCCATTGGAACTCGGCCTCGCGCGCACGTCCAACAGCCCAATAGACATCCCCCAGATGATCATTGACGACCGGATCAACAGGCATCAGCTCGACCGCGCGCTCCATATGCTCGACCGCTTCTTCGTAACGACCCAGACGGAACAGAACCCAACCCAGACTATCCACGATGTAGCCACTATCCGGGCGGGCTTCGACCGCGCGTTGGATCATGTCCAGCGCTTCATCCAGCTTTTCTTTCCGTTCTACCAAAGAATAGCCCAAGTAGTTCAGCACCTGCGGCTGATCCGGATTCAACTCCAGCGCCCGGCGGAAATCGGTTTCAGCCTGATCCCACTGCTTCAGCCGCTCGTGGCTTATGCCGCGCGCGTAGTGCAGGAACCAATTCCCACCTGCCTGACTGTCCGTCAAAGCAATCGCAGTGTCATAAGAGGCAACCGCAGCCGCATAGTTTTCCTGACGACGCTGAAGATCTGCCAGAGAAACATGCACGCTGGGCAAATCAGGGTTTTGCAGCGCCAGGTTTTGCAGAACTTCGATGGCCGCATCGGTTTTTCCGGATTTATCCAGGATTTCGGCTCGTCCAAGTTCTGCGGCATGGTGGTCATTGCTGCCTGCCGGGACCATACGATAGGCGGCAACAGCCAGATCATACTGTTGCAGCTTGTCCAGCAATTCCGCGCTCAGCAGAATGGCGTCCACGTGGTCAGGGCGCAGAAAGCTCGCCAGTCGCGCGTAAAGCAGGACATAGTCAGCCGAAGCCTCGCTGTTCAATGCGGCACCAACGGTAAAGAATATTTCCGCCATGCCATCCAGCGCAGAGCCCGCATGGGTGAACGGAAGCGTCTCGCCCGCGGTCAATTGGCCGGTATAGGCTTCAATGGTCGGATCGCTACCGGAAACAAACACATCGTCCAGAAATCGAATGGCGTCTTCGTTGCGATCCAGCTGTGACAGCACCTCTGTACGGGCCAGCGCGGCCCGACGCGAGAACCGCGCAACCGCGCCGTTATTATCCGCAAATATCACCTCGGCACCTTCGAAATCGCCGATAGAGGCCAGTGCCATGGCTTTGTGATACAGCGCAAATTCCCTGAGGCCTTCCTGCGTGGCCACGGCATCGAACTGCTCCATGGCCTTCGTCATTTCACCTTGCCCCAGATGGGCCCATGCGATCATCAGCCCATCAACCAAAGGACCGATCCCCTGCGTTTCAGGGTCACGCGCCAGAAGTTCGTCAAACTTGCCGTCAGCAATCAAATTGGCCGAAATCGCCATGCGCGCGGCCTGGCTGGGAAGGTTGGCTTCCTCGATCTGCTTTGCAACGGGCAAAGCACGGGCAATTTCCCCCAGCGCAAGGCGGGCGACAACAACGCTTTCCAAGAGCAGCGCGTTTTCCGGATCAAACCTGAGAGCCTGGGCGTAGTATCTTTCCGCCGCAGAATAGTCGCTTTCGTAGATCGCCTGACGCCCGGCCAGATATGAACCGGCACCCGAATCCGAATAGGCCGGAACTGCGACCGACGACATGAGCAGCACGGACAATGCCGCGCGACGAACCAGGGAAACCACCGAAATCCTGCCTTACTATCGTTGACTGACGGTTAAGCTAGGGCTTCGGTCGGCAAGAGGCAATGGCAGAGCCTTCACGACCCTGCCATTGCCGGTTTTTTGCTTACATGTTCGGATAGTTTGGTCCGTCGCCACCCTGCGGCGTGGTCCAGGTGATATTCTGGCTTGGATCCTTGATGTCACAGGTTTTGCAGTGAACGCAGTTCTGGAAGTTGATGACGAATCGCGGACCGTTGTCATCCTCGACCATTTCGTACACGCCTGCCGGGCAATAGCGCTGCGCCGGTTCGTCGAACTTGGGCAGGTTGACCTTGACCGGGATATCCGGGTCCGTCAGGCGCAGGTGGCAGGGCTGGCTTTCCTCGTGATTGGTTGCCGCAAAGGACACGTTGGTCAGACGGTCAAAGGACAGCGTGCCATCGGGCTTGGGATAATCGATCGGCTTGTGCTTGCTGGCTTCCTCGGTCGACTGGGCATCGTTCTTGCCATGCCCTAGCGTACCAAAGAGCGAAAAGCCCAATGTGTTGGTCCACATGTCCAAACCACCCAGCACCAGCGAGGGGATCATGCCCCACTTGGACCACATCGGCTTGACGTTGCGCACCTTCTTCAGGTCCTTGCCAATTGCGCCATTGCGGACATCGGCCTCATAAGCGGTCAGCTCATCGCCCGAACGGTCAGCCTTGATCGCGTCATAAGCAGCCTCAGCCGCGGCCTTACCCGACAGCATCGCATTGTGGTTGCCCTTGATGCGCGGCACGTTGACCATGCCCGCGGAACAGCCCAGCAGCGCCACGCCCGGCGCCACCAGCTTGGGCATCGATTGAAGGCCGCCTTCGGTGATCGCACGGGCACCGTAAGCCACGCGCTTGCCGCCTTTCAGCAGCTCGGCCACCATCGGGTGATGCTTGAAGCGCTGGAATTCCATGTAGGGGTACAGGTGCGGGTTCTTGTAGTTCAGGTGAACCACAAAGCCGACATAGACCTGATTGTTTTCAAGATGATAGATGAACGACCCGCCGCCTGCGTTGCCGCCCAGAGGCCAGCCCATTGTGTGCGTGACCGTACCTTCCTTATGCTTGGCCGGATCGATCTCCCAGATCTCTTTCATGCCGACGCCGTATTTCTGCGGCTCTTTGCCGGCAGACAAGTCGTATTTGGCGATGACTTCCTTGGACAGTGAGCCGCGCACACCTTCCGACAGGAAGACGTATTTGCCGTGCAATTCCATACCCGGCTCGGTGTTGGGGCCATAAGAGCCGTCCGCTTCCAGACCAAAGACACCGGCCACTACGCCTTTGACTTCACCGTTATCGCCGTAAACCAGTTCGGAACAGGCCATGCCGGGGAAGATTTCCACGCCCAGTTCCTCAGCCTGCTCGGCCATCCAGCGGCAAACATTGCCCATCGAAACGATGTAGTTGCCATGGTTGTTCATCAGCGGCGGCATCGGGAAGTTGGGGATGCGGATTTTACCTGCCTCGCCCAGCATGTAGAAATTGTCTTCATGCACCGGCACGTTCAGCGGAGCACCCTTAGCCTTCCAATCCGGGATCAAAGCATCCAGCCCGCAGGGATCGAGAACTGCGCCAGACAGGATATGAGCGCCCACTTCCGAGCCCTTTTCCAGAACGACAACGTTCAGATCCGCATCCAGCTGTTTCAGACGAATGGCCGCCGACAGGCCCGCAGGACCTGCGCCTACGATCACCACGTCATATTCCATTGCTTCGCGTTCAATCTCGGCCATCGCGGGCTCCCTAGCTTACTTTCCGAATTGGCGCTGTCACTGCAGGATCTGCGCAATTTTGTTTCACGGCTGATTACATGGTCAGTAAGACTTTGGTCAATCGAAACACGGCGTAACAAGGGCGCTATTCGACACATCAGTCCTCTGGTGCATCACCCATCAGGTATCTGGGACCGCTACCATGGGATTTTGCCCTGTCATCGGGGTTATAAAGCTTGCATTTCGGCAAGCTGAGGCACCCACACCCGATGCAGCCGTCCAGATTGTCGCGCAATCGCATCAGGGTATCGATTCGCTGATCCAGATGAGTGCGCAACCGCACGCTTATGGCTTTCCAATCCTGAGGTGTCGGTGTTCGCTTTCCCGGCAAGCCCGACAAGACCTCGCGAATTTCAGGCAAGGTCAGGCCGAACTGCTGTGCGATCATGACAAAGCTCAGCCGCCGGATATCCGCCCGCTGGTAACGTCGCTGCCCACCCGCATTGCGCCAGGGCGCAATCAAACCCTGTGCTTCGTAATACCGGATCGCTGAAACGGCCAACCCCGTACGTCGGGCCAATGCCCCGATTGCCAACCCTTCTGAAACAGCCATGTCGCCCTCGAAGAAATACCTTGACCTAAAGTTAGGTTTAGAAATTACGGTGAGTCGAAACAAGCCAAAAAAGGAGATCCCATGATGGCAACGCTTGAACATACCAATTTCACTGTCAGCGACCCACAGGCCTCGGCCGCCTGGATGCAGCAGGTCTTTGGCTGGAAAACACGGTGGGAAGGACCCGCAATATCAGGCGGATACACGGTGCATGTCGGATCGGCCCACACCTATCTTGCGCTTTACAAACCAGATGCGCCGAAACCATTGGTCGAAAGCAGCTACGATATCGTCGGCGGGCTGAATCATGTTGGTGTTCTGGTCGAAGATATCGATGCAACCGAGGCCAAGGTGCGCAAGGCCGGGTTCGAACCCCATAATCATGCCGATTACGAACCGGGGCGTCGGTTCTATTTCAGGGATGACAACGGCATCGAGTTTGAAGTGGTTCAATATGATTGAGATGCTGTGGCTCTGCACGCCTTCAAAGCGATGGTGCAAGGGTGGGCAACCGGACCATCGCCATAGGCCACACCCGAAACAATCCCGCCGGCGCAATGTTGCAAATTGATCGCTGCACCTGCTGACACCCCTTGCAATTCACGTGGTATTTGGGTCAGGTAATCGTCAACCTAGGACTCGCCCCGACGCTTCTGTGCGGCGGGGCGAGTCAGTTTATGCGTGGACGTAGAGAGTATGGAAAAGATCCCGATGACGCCTGCGGGCAATGCCGCACTCGCAGCTGAGCTGAAGAACCTCAAATCCGTCGAACGCCCTGCGATCATCGAAGCCATCGCATCGGCGCGAGAACTTGGCGACCTGAAAGAAAACGCCGAATATCATTCAGCCCGCGAAAAGCAGGGGTTTATCGAAGGTCGCATCAAGGAACTGGAAGGTATCCTGTCACTGGCGGATGTAATTGACCCTGCAAAACTGTCCGGCGCGATCAAGTTTGGCGCAAAGGTTACATTGGTTGACGAGGATACCGACGAAGAAAAGACGTGGCAGATCGTCGGTGAATATGAAGCCAATATCGAAGCTGGCCTTTTGAATATCAAATCCCCCATCGCCCGCGCCCTGATCGGCAAGGACGAAGGTGACAGTGTCGAGGTGCGCACCCCTGGCGGCGTGCGCTCTTATGAAATTCTGAGTATCAAGTACGCCTGACCGGAGCGCATGTAATGTCGGGGCCCAAACCTGACCCGGAAACTGAAAGACCGACTTCGCTGGGCATCTATGACCGCCCAAAGGCACCGTCTGTCACCGAGATTGAGATTGCCGCATTGGTGCTCAGCCTGATTTGGCTGGTGGTGTCGGTTGTTTTTCTGGTGTTGCCGGGTAAGGCGCAGAGCGGTGGTTTTGTTGTCACCTTTCTGGCCGTTTTCATGCCTGTGGCGATGATCTGGGTCGCCGCGACTGCCATGCGTGCCAGCCGCGTGATGCGCGAGGAAAGCGCGCGGCTGCAAACTGCGATTGATGCGATCCGTCAGGCGTATGTCGCGCAGCAGCAGCGCGCATCCAGCACCTACGAACCTGCGGTAGCAAAGAAACTGGATGAGATCGCAGCCGCGACGCGAAAAACCGAAAGCGCGCTGGCAACATTTTCGACCAAGCGCACAACGCCCCCTTACGCCCCTGCAAAACCACTCGTTGCGGGTGCTCAAACCTCGCTTGAACTGGGCACATCTGCGGAAGAAATTGCGCCACCGCTGAGCACCGATACCTTTATCCGCGCCTTGAACTTCCCGGAAACTCAGAATGACACCGAAGGGTTCAATGCCCTGCGCGTGGCGCTGAAAGACCGCAAGACGGCGCAGATCGTGCAAGCCTCGCAGGATGTTCTTACACTGCTCAGCCAGGAAGGCATCTATATGGACGACCTGCGCCCTGACATGGCCCGGCCCGAAATCTGGCGTCAGTTCGCGAAGGGCGCGCGGGGTCGCGCCGTTGCCGCGCTGGGGGGTGTACGCGACAGGTCCTCGCTGGCGCTGACAGCTGCGCGGATGAAACAGGATCCCATTTTTCGCGACGCCGCCCACCATTTTCTTCGCCGCTTCGACAAGATGATGGCCGAGTTCGAGCCCACCGCAAGCGATGCAGAACTGAGCGCGTTGGGTGAGACCCGCACCGCGCGGGCGTTCATGTTGCTGGGGCGCGTAGCCGGGACGTTTGATTAATCAGGCAAAACGATCCAAGACATCTTGGTCGCGCTGCTGAAACCAAACACATAACTTAAAGGCCCAGTTTTTTCTTCACCCACAGCCCGAAATCCTTCGCGCTCATATAAAGCGCGGGCGCGGGGGTTTGTGTCGATAACGTCAAGCTGAACCACTGACATGTTTTGTTTCCGCGCTTCACACTTAACGGCACCCAGCAAGGCAGTACCAACCCCTTTGCCACGCGAGCCCGCGGCCACAAATATGCCATCCATCTGAAACACGCCGGGTTTCAGTTCGCGCTCCAAAATGCTGAGGATGAGGGCGCGCCAAATGGCCCCAAGCCAGCCATAGACCTTTGCTAGGTCTGACATTCCGCCTCCGGCCAATGCACCATCGCGTGTCTTGAAACCTGCAAGCCCCAAAATCCGGTCTTCCTTGTCCCGTGCAACAAGCGCGAAATCCGGGTTCAACGAAGTTTCGAAAAAAGCCAGCCCCTTTTCATCCGGACCCATGACTTTGTTCAGTTTCGCCGAAAATGCCTGCCAGAACAGGGTCGCCACCAGTGGGCGTTCCGCATCAGAAAAACCGCGTGAGACCGTTATTTTCACAACCCAAAACTGCCATACGGGATAAACCGAACCATATCACCGGGTTGGATATGCCGGGCACCATCTTCTATTTCGACCAGCCCTTCGGCCCAGCTGAGCCCGCTGATCCGGCCCGACCCTTCTGACTTGAAGACTTCAACCCGGCCTTCCCGTATGCGCGCGCGCAGGTATTCGCGGCGGCCCGGTTTCTTGCGTTTTTCAAAGGCAGCGGGCACTTCGAACCCTTGCGGCTCGATCCAGCCTTCGCCAGACATCAGGCCCAGCGCCGGTCGCGCAAAGATTAGGGTGCAGACCAAGGCGGCAACGGGATTGCCGGGCAGTCCAAAGACCGGAGTTCCGGACCACAACCCCAAAGCCAGAGGGCGACCGGGTTTCAAGGCGATCCGCCAGTGTTGCATCGCCCCCGCCTGGCGCAGCAAGGCAGATACGTGGTCTTCGTCACCAGCAGAAGCGCCACCACTCGTCAGTATCACATCTGCCTGTTCCGCAGCCTGATCCAGCCGTTCCCGCAGGGCGTCCCGATCATCTGAAACACGCCCCATATCCACAGGTACAAACCCCAGCCTTTCGACCAGAGACAACAGCATCGGGCGGTTGGCGTCGAATATCTGACCCGGTCCGGCGCACTCTCCGGCGTCGATCAGTTCATCGCCGGTCGATACCACGGCGACACGCAGCGGCTCGCGCACCTTCACCTCGGCAATGCCCAAAGCGGTGAGCAGCGCAAGGTCAGCCGGTGTCAATCGGCGCCCTGTAGGCAGGGCCAGATCGCCTGCGGCCACATCCTCGCCCGCTTGCCTGGTATTTGCCCCCTTTTTCAGCGGGCCGTGGAATGCGATATGCCCGTCTTTAACTGTGACATCCTCTTCCAGAATAACCGTATCCACCCCGTCAGGCAGCGCGGCACCCGTCAGAACGCGCACTGCCTGACCCTCGGGAACATCACCGTCGAACGGGATACCGGCTGCTGCACGCCCATCGACCAGCGGCAGGACCTGTGGCCCATCTGAAACCGGACCAGCGAACCCGAACCCATCCACGGCTGTATTCGGCTGCGGCGGGTTGGAACGTTGGGCTGTCACATCTTCTGACAGAATGCGCCCACTCGCCTTTTTCAGCGCGACCACCTCGACCGAGGTAATCGGATGCAACCTGCCGCGCAAATAGGCCAAGGCGTCATCAACCGGCGTCCACTCCACACCCGCTGGCAGCGCAAAACAATCGTTGCGCAATGGTGGCGGGGCTATGTTCGGCTTTTTCTGAGTCACACCCAATATCCAGCCTTCCTCTGCCGCTGAAACATCTAATTGCGCTTTCAACTCCTGCTCTGTCAAACGCGACAGAGTCAAGGCGACCTGTTCGACCTGCCAAGCATCCTTGATCCGCCCGTCCGGTGGCGCACCCAAGCTGAGCGACGGCCAGATTTCCACAAAGGCAACGGGTCTATCCAACGACTCGAACGGCCAGACCGCGACTTGTCCGGCAAAGCGATGGCGGAGCCTGCTCAGAACTGGAAGCCCCATCATCACCTGCCCACCGACCGCGCCTGCACCCGCCATCTGCCAGCAGGTGAAACTGCCTTTTGCCAAGGCTTCAACCGCACGACGGTCGGAAAACGGATTGGAATAGCCCGTCTTGGTTCGCGGCAAACCATCAATGTCACGCCCGAGGCCATTCATCCAAAATGGGCCTCTTCCTCCGAGTTGTCGATTGACCCGGCCCGCCAAGTCGAAACGATTGTTCGTTTTCGGACCGTCTTCGACATGCTGTTCGAACCAGTCCCACAAGGTCAAGGGGTCATCCGTTCCGGTGATCGCGCGGGCAAAGCCCTTCGGGTATCCAAAAGGGAAATCGAACCCCAGAAACAGGCGGCGACCTGCCTTCAGTTCGGTGCGGATCAGGGCATCCAGCCACGCCTCGGCAAGCGCCCGGTTGCGCAGGTATTCGGGTTCCTGTGCCTGCCCTTCACGCGCAAGACAGACCCAGATCGCGTCTTTGCGCGGTGTTGGTCCGGTGTCATTTCCACCAGACCAGTCCACCATGGCAAAGGTCTGGAACAGGGTCACAAACCGACCTCATCCAATATGAAGTCCGCGATCCTGACTGTGTCGTTCAGGTCGAAAACCGGGCGATCTAGTTCCAGCGCCGTGTCGCTGGCAACGGCTCGAATGGTATCGTTTTCAATCGCGATCAGAGGGTTTCCCGCCTCGGCGCGAAACGCCTCGATCTTTGGGTGGCCTTCCCGCTTGAAGCCTTCAACCAGCACCAGATCAACCGGTGAAAGCCGCGCCAGCAGTTCGCCCAATGGCGGCTCGGGTGCGCCGCGCAGCTCTTGCATCAAGGCAACGCGCTGCCCCGACGCAAGCAACACCTCGCTGGCGCCAGCAACGCGGTGACGATGACTGTCCGTGCCCGGCTGATCCACATCGACGCCGTGATGCGCGTGCTTGACGGTTGAGACGGTAAAGCCCCGCCCCGTGATCTCGGCCACCAGCCGTTCCATCAGCCCTGTTTTGCCTGCGTTTTTCCAGCCAGTGACGCCGTAGACTCTCATACCTGCTCCAACAATGTCCGGGCGCGGTCCAAATCGTCAGGCGTATTGACGTTGAAGAACGGATCAAACGGGTCGGCCTGGAACAAAGCCTCGCGCCCGTCGTGTTTATCAGTCCACAGCACGACCTTGCGCAACCCGTCCGTCAGAGCCGCCCGCAGATCATCGCGCAGAGCCACAGGCCAGAGCCCAAAGGTCGGGTGCCGGTTGACCCGCCTGCCCCCACCGGATTTCAGCGCTTCGTCGCCCGTTCGCGGAGTAGTGGCCAAGACCAGAGGATGCACCTGCCCCGCTGCCGCCTCTTGCAGACGCGCCACCAGATCACGAGGGAAGAACGGTGTATCTGCGGCAGCCGTTACGATGCTGTCGGCCCCCTGATCTGCCGCCCAATCTAGCCCCGCCAGAACGCCGGCCAAAGGGCCAGCGAAGCCTTCAATTGTGTCAGGCAGAACAGGTAGTGTCAGACCGCTGAAACGCTTGGGGTCACCATTTGCGTTCAGGGCCAAACCATCGACTTGAGGAGACAGCCGGTCAGCGACATGGGACAGTAGGGTCTGCCCGCCAATCTTCAATAGGCCTTTATCACCACCGCCCATCCGGGTGGCCTGCCCGCCTGCGAGGATAACGCCGAGAGGTTTTCTGTTTTCATCACTCATTGGCTACTCTTCCGCCGGTGTTTCCTGTCTTCGGCCACAACCGTCGACGGGTCCACATCACGAACCAACCGTTCCTCACCGGAAAGACAAACAAAGCGCTGTCCGCGCATCCGACCGATCAGCGTAAGGCCGACCTCACGCGCGATCTCGACACCCCAGGCGGTAAAGCCGGAACGGGACGCCAACACGGGAATGCCCATCATCGCCGTTTTGATCACCATCTCGGATGTCAGGCGACCGGTGGTGTAAAGGATCTTGTCCTCTGCCGAAGCACCCTCGGACAGCATCCAGCCTGCGATCTTGTCGACAGCGTTATGGCGACCCACGTCTTCCATATAAACCAGCGGGCGGTTTTCGCGGCACAGTACAGTCCCATGAATTGCCCCGGCCTCAAGATAAAGCGACGGGGTGCGGTTGATCTTGGCCGCCAGTTCGTAAAGCCACGAGGTCCGCACCTGCACTTGTGGCAGTTGAACGCCCTCAAGGCCCTCCATCATGTCCCCGAACACCGTTCCCACAGCGCAGCCACTGGTGCGTGTCTTTTTCTTCAGCTTGTCTTCGTACGAAGTCGCGCGTGCGGTGCGGACAACAACGGTTTCAAGATCATCATCGTAATCGACACGGGTAATCTCATCATCAGCCAGCAACATGCCCTGATTTCGCAGAAAACCCAGCGCCAGGTACTCGGGATAATCGCCAATGGTCATCGCCGTCACAATTTCCTGCGCGTTGAGGAAGATCGTCAGTGGGCGCTCTTCAACTACTGAAATCTGGCTGACCTCGCCATTCTGGTCCACACCCTCGACCGCACGGGTCAGGCGGGCCGCGCCCGGATCAGGAGCGATTACATAGTCTGACACGTCGGTTTCGGTGACCAATTGCAACCCCTCCACAAGACCGATACTGCTGCTGGCGTCACCATAGGATTTAGCCATGGCCTCTGCCACATCCAAGTCATACTTCTGGAAAGGTTTTCGCGACGGCACGCCGTTTGTCTTCGTGGCTGTGCCTTTTGGTCTGTTGTTCGGTGTCTTCTCGACAGAAGCCGGGTTGAATATCGTGCAGACCATCGCCTTTTCCATCACCGTTTTTGCAGGCGCTGCGCAGTTTACAGCTCTGCAACTTCTGCAGGATGAAACGCCGACAATCATCGTTTTGATCTCGGCCCTGGCAGTGAACCTGCGGGTTGCGATGTATTCCGCATCACTGACGCCGTTTCTGGGTGCCGCGCCCTTGTGGCAGAGAGCATGTGCGGCTTACCTGATCGTTGATCAGTCTTACGCCTGTTCAATCGCGCAGTTCGAAAAAGAGCCTGATCTGACGATCCCCCAGCGAATGGCCTATTTCCTGGGTTCGGTCACTCCGATCACACCGCTGTGGGTTTTGGGAACCTGTCTGGGTGCCGTGCTGGGTGCTCAAATACCGGAAAGCTGGGCGCTGGACTTTGCCCTGCCGATCACCTTTCTGGCGATGATTGGGCCAATGATGCGTACGCTGGCCCATGTCATTGCCGCCCTGGTCGCCATTGTTGTTGCCCTGCTGACCGTGAGTGTGCCGTTCAATCTGGGCCTGCTGATCGCGGGCGCAGCAGGGATGATGGCCGGTGCGCAGGCAGAATTGATGCTAAAGCGGAACGCGCCATGAACCAGATCGACCAGACAACAATATGGATCATCATCGCGGGTCTTGCGGTGGGCAGCTATGCTTTGCGCTTTACCTTCATCGGTCTCGTCGGTGATCGCCCGATGCCGCCCTGGTTGTTACGTCACCTTCGATATACAGCCGTGGCCATCCTGCCCGCACTGATCGCGCCGCTGGTGGTTTGGCCTGCAGCCACCGAAGGACAACCGGATATACCCCGTATGTCGGCCGCAGCGGTTGCATTGTCTGTGGGCATTCTAACCAAGAATGTGCTGGCCGCCATCTTTACCGGGGCGGCAACACTTTACATATTGCTGTATTTAGTTGGATGAAGCCGCGTCCAGCTGGTTCAGGCGCGCATTGTTGAACGCCAGTCCCTTCTGCAGGTCCGCGTCGTCGTTTTCACGGTACTCCGCCGTTTGAACGCCTTGCAACGCTCCAAACTGATCGGACAGTTTGACCGGATAGAATGTGGTCGTGATCTGTTCGAACCCCGGAACCTGCTGCAACAGTTGCGAGGTAGAGTTTGCACAGAATGCACCAGCTACCGGGCCCATCTGCTTGGCCAGTTGCAGTGCAATTTCGGCCTGCTGCGGAGTGACCTCGATCGTCTGGATGCGCGCATAATGTGTTTCGCGGGCGTGGCTGCTGCGATATGCACGTTCGACATTCGGGGTAATACCGTACAGCACATCGTTCCTGATCGGTACAACATCCGCCCGGAACGATCCTGCCGGGTCGAAAATAACCCGCTCACTGCCGCTGATCATCAGCGACGTATGCGCGCCCGAACCAGTCCGGGTGCTGATCATCGTGTACAAGGTCAGGGTCGATGGCCCCGGATCGCGATAGGAGCGGGACGTGATTTCAGTCTGATCCGCCTGCGGGCGCTGTGATGCAGCGCAACCAGTCAACGTTGCGGCCAAAAGACACGCAGTCAATATCCTGAGCAAAGCCGCCCCCGAGTTGCTTACGAGGCGAAAACTGCCAGGAACAGGCACAACAAGGCGATTGCAACCACACACCAGGTAGTGGCTTTGATGAAACCGTTAAAAGTTTTGGTTTGAACGTCGATGTTCATTTCGCCGTGCTTGTATTCAGCCATGAGTCTCAGAATCCCAATTCGCGTGTTTGACCTGTTGGATAATGGAAAACAAAACGCCTGTCACCACGTCATTCGCGCGCAGGGCGCGCTTACTTGAGGACCGAGCATCCTGGATACCCAAACCCCCACCGCCAGGGCAGGCCGCTGCACGGCCCGCCACCGAAACGAACCGCCCCATACATGGCATCCGCAGTGATCGCATGAATGGTGCGGATCTGATCAGGTTCCATATCGTAGCGATCCGCATATTCGTCGGCGTTCAGATCTCCATGCGCCGCAACACAGGCATGCAGGGCATCGTCCGCCGCCAAACGCGCGTCATAGCTTTCCTCGGCCGAATCCGCGCCGCCAGCATTGTGATATGCCCGGTCGTGGATCACACAACAGTTTTCCCAAGGTGGATGTTCTTCAAAAAGTTCACCAACCTGCGGGAATTGCTTTGCCACCCAGCGCCAGCTTGCAGACAACCCACCCGAACACCCGTCTGTTTCAAATGGTTGCAGCTCGGCTCCGTTGCTCTGGTCCATCAAGGCGCGATGGGCAGGCATTTCGAACCGGCGCATCAAGTCCTGTGCCAAGGCAACATGCGGAATGATGAGTAACAGCAGCGACAGATTAAGGGCTTTCATCGCGCATCGCCTTGGTGTCGACCTGTAATCCGAACGCCGTGGCCAGCCACAACATCAGCCGCTCTGCCGGTCCCATTTCAGCGCGCACGCGCAGAACCTCATTGGCCATAGCCGGGCGATCGGTAATCAGACCATCAACGCCCATAGACGCCATTTTGGACATCTGCAGCGGATCGTTCACTGTCCAGACATAGATATCCTTGCCGGCATCGTGAACCTTTCGGATCAGGCCCGGCGTCGCCATCCCTGCGTTAACGGCGACAAACTCGCCCTCCAACCCCGACAGATCACCAACGGCTGTGGCCGCCAATACACCCGAACGCCAGTCCGGGCGCAGTTTCTTCATCTTTTGGACAGCCGGGTATTTCAACGACATGGTGGCGACGTCGTCCTGCATCTCCAACTCTTCCACCAGTTTGATCACCCGGTTTTCCAGATCGATATCATGGCCATAGTATTTCAGTTCGATAAGAACCCTGGACTTGCCTTTGGCCGCCTCCAGCACATCACGCAGAGTTGGCGTGCGTTCCGAGGCGTATTCCGGGTCGAACCAGCTGCCGATGTCGATATCGGCCACATCCGCCATTGTGGCATCCCAGACCTTCAGGTTAACACCCGCCAGCTTCATGAAATCGCTGTCATGGGCCACGATGATTACGTCATCCGCGGATTCCTGAACATCGATTTCAACCCAATCCGCGCCGTCCTCGATGGCTTTCAGAACCGAGGCCATCGTGTTTTCCGGCCGCAAGGCCGCAGCACCTCGGTGGCCAATGACCTCGGCATGATCTGGGGCCTGCACACGTTCCAGCAGACTTTGACCTGACCAAAGGCCAATACCCAACGCGGCTAGGGATGCACCCACTGTCACAAATACAGGCACCCGAATTTTCCGGGGCTCTGGGTGAGCGATCTTTTTTCCGTCTGTATCGAAAAACCCGTCCAGCAAGACGGCCAGCGCGCCCAGCGCCGTTGCTGCCAAAACCAGCCCCGCCAATGACCAGAGCCCAGCGACGACAAAACTGAAGGTCAGGGCCAGCTTGAGGTTGCCGCCGTCCTGCACGGGTACGAAAGTAAACAAATGGCTGGCCACTGCGGCAATCAAAGCGGCGATGACAAGGCGCATCCCCAGCCAAAGGACAAGCTCGATCTTCAACCGCCCGCGCTTGCCCTCCATTTTCTGCGCACTTTGGGCAAACGCTGCTTGGGGCGCAGTTCGTTCGAAAAGGACCAAATGCAGGGCCAGCGCCCAGGCGGACAGGCGGCGGATCAAAAGCCACGCCAGTACAAGAACAACCACTCCGATCAGAAGAACCGCCACCTTGAAGGCGGGGGGGCGGAAGGTCAGGTAATAGTTGATGTCATATTCAGTCAGCGTCCACCAAGCGATCAGGCCAGCGACAGCCACGAATGGCAGGGCAAGCAACAGGACACGCAGGATGAAACGCACGGCAAATCCGAACAACGCCGGGAAACGGGACAGGATCAATGCGAGCGCCGCACTGCCAGCACGCCAGGGATCCTGTTCGCCCATGCGCAGCGACCCGGCCATGACCGAGAACACAAAGACCTCAGCCAACAGAAACAAACTCAGAACTACAACAGACGAGATAAACCCGACCGGAGACAGCAGGAACATGGCAATGTCCTGATCGGTCAAGGCCGTCTGGTCAGACAGAGAGACTGCCAGATTGACCGCCAGCGCCACCCCTGGCGCAATCAACGCCACAAGCAGCAACCGGACAGCGATATAGATAGGCACAAAAACCCGACGCCGGGCCCAGGCCCCCGCGTAGGCATGTGTTACGGCATGGAAATATCTGCTCACGCGGTCGCCTCCGAACTGATACATTCATTCAAAGGCGCGCAAACGTGAATTGCAAGTCAGCTGTCTTTCAGGTCTGCAGCTAGGCGGAACCCGATGCGGTTGGCTGGCTTGTCTTCAACCGATTTGGGAAGCGCACGCAACATCACGTTCAACTGGCTGACATGTTGCACCAGTTGCGTGCGGGCTCCGGTCCCGTCGGACCCGTAAAAGGTTATCATGTCGGGGTCGAAATAACCCATCCCCTCGATCCGCATTACACCTGCATCGCCACCGGTGAACCCCATCGCGACCTCATGATCGCCGTCCAGCGTCTGTTCGAAATTCTGGATGTACAGGATTAACCGCTCGTATGCCCATTGTGCGGGGCTCTTGCTAGCCACCGGTTTTTTCAACGTCTCGGGCAGTTTTTTGCTTCCGGATTCGGCTTTGGGATCGGCGTGCACCTCGTAACACTTTGGCAAAGCTGCGGCTTCTGCGGCCTCGGCCGAGGTTTCGATCTGGTCCTGCATTCGTCTACCCTTTGCGTTGATACAACCATGCCCCATCCGCGCGTTGCGTCCGGGTTACTGCACCAATGTGGTAGAGGTGATTTACATGTGCAACCGCCTCGACCAGCGCAAGGCCATACTCACCCTCGCGGATTGTACGTTTGAACAGCGGCATAAAGCAGTCAGCGGCAGATTTGGGCTGATCCAGATGATCCAGCAGCCGTTCCAGCGCGCCATGGTGGTTGTCAATCAGCTGCTTCATACGCAACGGTAGACCCGTGAAGGGCAGTTTGTGCCCGCCCAAAACCAGATGATCGGGACGGGCGAGCGCCTGAAGCCTCTCACAGGCCTCCATCCATCCTGACACCGGATCGGCCATGGGTTCGGTCGCATAGACACCCAGATTGGGACTGATCGAACTTAAGATCTGATCGCCGCTGAGTACCAGATTGTCATCGCGGCTCCAGAAGGTGGCGTGTTCCGGTGCATGGCCATTGCCCATATGAACGTCCCAGTCACGTCCGCCCATACGGATCACATCACCCTGCTGGATCCCGGTAAAACCCAGCGGCATGGGATAGACCGTGTCGGCAAAATTAAAGGGCCGGTCCGCCATCCGTTTGTTCAAAACTTCGGATGCCATGCCCGCGCTGCGATAGAAATCCAGCGTTTCTTGCGGCCAGGTTTCCTGCACATCCAGCGTCAGCATCCGCGCGAACAGCCACGAGGTGCGGCTTGTCACCAGCTCGGCGCCGTGTTCCGTCTGAAACCATCCGGCATTGCCAACATGGTCGGGATGATGGTGAGTCACCACCACCCGCCTGATCGGCTTGCCTGCGAGAGGTCCGGCCATCAACGCTTCCCAGATGCGCCGCGTCTTGTTCGAGGACAGCCCCGTATCGATCACCGTCCAGCTGTCGCCATCGTCCAGTGCATAGATATTTACATGGTCCAGCGCCATAGGCAGGGGCAGGCGCATCCAGAGAACACCTTGGGCAATCTCGGTGGCTTCGCCCTGCGCGGGCGGTTCAGACCACGGATATCTGATCCCCAATACGTGATCCCCGTCCATCAAACTGCAAACTCGTCCGTGCTCAGCGCGAAAAGGTCATCCGCCCCGTTCTGTGCCCGTGCCAAAAGGCCCGTATGTTCGGGCAACAGGGCGTTGATATAATACCGCGCCAGTTTCACCCGCGGCCCCTCTGGGTCGGCAAGGGCGGCGGTCAGGTGATAGTGCCCGCCCAGCACTCGGGCAAAAGCCTGCAGATAAGCAACTGCGCCTGCAAAGCGGTTATTCATATCGTCCTGTGCCACCAGCCATTCTGTCGCCTCGCGCAGCGTTTCGGTGGCTTCCCAAACAGGGCCCGCCAGATCAGGCAGTGATGCACGGGCGCGTTCAGCCTGGTCTTCAATCTCATCCAGCAGGTTCGAAGCAGCCTCGCCCCCGTCCATCATCTTCCGCGCAACAAGGTCCATCGCCTGAATGCCGTTGGTGCCCTCGTAGATCGCGGTGACACGCGCATCGCGATAGAACTGAGCTGCGCCGGTTTCCTCAATATATCCCATGCCACCATGCACCTGGACCCCTGTTTCAGCCACACGCATCCCGGTCTGAGTACCAAACGCCTTGCTGATCGGCGTCAACAGCGCGGCCCGCGCAGCCCAATCGGCGTCACCAGTGGCCTCTGCCATATCGATCGCAACCGCATTGGCCAACAGGATCGCGCGCGCGGCATAAACATCAGCACGCATATCCAAAAGCATACGGCGCACATCCGCATGATCGATGATCGTCCCGGACGGCGTTTTGCCTTGTTTCCGTTCCAGCGCATAAGCCACCGCGTGCTGATATGCACCTTCGGCCACACCCACACCCTGTCCGCCCACACCCAGACGCGCATTGTTCATCATGGTAAACATGGCCGCCATACCGCCATGTTTGGCGCCCACCAGCCAGCCTTTGGCTTTGTCATATTGCATCACGCAGGTGGGCGACCCGTGCAAGCCCATCTTGTGTTCCAGCGAAACCACTTTCAGATCATTGGCCGCGCCAGGATCACCATTTTCATCAGGCAAGAATTTGGGGACAAGGAATAACGAGATCCCTTTGGTGCCGGGCACCCCATCGGGAAGGCGGGCCAGTACCAGATGGCAGACATTCTCGGTGAAATCGGTATCGCCCCACGAGATGAAGATCTTTTGACCGGTGATCGAATATGTCCCGTCACCGTTCGGCTCAGCCTTCGCAGACAGCGCGCCAACATCCGATCCAGCCTGAGCTTCGGTCAGGTTCATGGTGCCCGACCATTCCCCCGTCATCATCTTAGGCAGATACAGCGCTTTCAATTCGTCGCTGGCGTGATGCTCTAACGCCTCGATCTGGCCCTGAGACATAAGCGGCGCAAGTTGCAGCGACAGGCAGGCGGCACTCATCATCTCGTTGACCGCCGTGGTGATGGTCATAGGCAGCCCCATCCCCCCGTATTCAGGATTACCACTGATCCCGATCCAGCCACCTTCGGCAATTGCCTTCCAGCCGTCTGCATATCCCGGAGAAGTTCGCAGCACGCCGTTTTCAAGCCGTGCAGGTTCCAGATCACCGGGACGCTGCAGAGGGGCCATCACCTCTTCGCACATCTTTCCAGCTTCGGTCAGGATCGCATTGACCACATCCCCGCTGGCATCAGCAAATTTATCCGTCGCAGCGACCTGGTCGAACCCGACCACTTGGTCCAGCAGGAACTGGTAATCTGAAATTGGGGTGCGATAGGGCATGATCACTCTCGAAGGCTAACAATTCAGAACATATCGGCAGGCTTGGAATTGTGGGCAAGCGCCGGTAAGCGTATGAGCTTGGATCAATTACCTACTGTCCCTTATGTTTCAAGCAACCAAAACGCGGCGTCACCAGTTATGATCTCAACCGGCACTCAGGAATTGACGGCGGATCCCGGCGGTATCGCGCGGGCTGCAGATATGTTGCGACAGGGCCTTCTGGTCGCTTTCCCGACCGAGACGGTCTATGGCCTGGGCGGCGATGCCCGCAACGGGCAGGCGGTGGCATCGATCTACGAGGCCAAGGGGCGGCCCAGCTTCAATCCGCTGATCGCACATGTCGCATCGGTCGCCGCGGCGCAACGGTATGTGCAATGGTCAGATCAGGCCGAGCATCTGGCGCAGGCCTTTTGGCCCGGTCCGCTTACCTTGGTTTTGCCCTTGCGCGAAGGGCACGGGATTTCATCGCTGGTGACGGCAGGTTTGGATACGTTGGCCGTGCGCGTTCCGGCACATCCGACAGCGCGCGCGCTGCTGGCCGAATTTGATGGCCCGGTTGCGGCGCCTTCGGCAAACCCGTCGGGTCAGATCAGTCCGACCACGGCAAGTCATGTCTGGTCGGGTCTTGGCGGCAAAATTGCGGCTGTTCTGGATGACGGGCCGTGCGATGTCGGGCTTGAATCCACCATCATCGGCCTGGCTGGGGAACCTGCACTTTTGCGTCCAGGAGGCATCGCGCTGGAGCAGGTCGAAGAGACGCTGAAAACGCGTCTGCATTTGCATCAATCCGGTGATCTTCTGACCGCCCCCGGCCAGTTGCAATCACACTATGCGCCGGACGCTCCGGTCCGTTTGAATGCCATAACCCGTCAGGGTGACGAGGTGTTACTGGGATTTGGGCAGGTAGAGTGCGACCTGAACTTGTCCGCCACTGGCAACTTGATCGAAGCGGCGGCAAATCTGTTTGCGTTTCTGCATCAGCTGAACGAAACCGGGCGACCGATTGCCGTTTCTCCGATCCCTGACACGGGTTTGGGGGCGGCAATCAATGACCGGCTGCGGCGCGCGGCGGCACCCCGTGACAGCTGATCACGCTCGCCCCGCGCTGGCAGAAAGGGTCAGCGGGTCCACGCCCAAAGAAGCCAACGCTGCCTCCCATTTCGCATCATCGGGCACATCGAAAACAAGTTTCGACGTTGCCTCAGTGGTTAGCCAGCCGTTCATCGCAATTTCATCCTCAAGCTGACCGGGCCCCCAGCCGGAATAACCCAGCGCCAGCATCGAGTTCAGCGGCCCAGTGCCTGACGCCAAATCCTCGAGCACATCAAGTGTCGCCGTCATGCTGAAATCCTCGGAAATCTGCATTGAATGCAGGTTGGCCTCGTAATCGGCGCTGTGAAGGACAAAGCCGCGTGACATCTCGACTGGCCCACCGAAATGCACAAGGCGTTCGCCGACAATCGGTACACGGCAGGCGATATTCAGTTGACCCAGCAAGGTCTTTATCCGCAGGTCCGAGGGCTTGTTCACAATCAAACCCATGGCACCGTCGTCACCATGACTGCACACATACACCACCGAATGGTCGAATCGCGGATCTCCCATACCGGGCATCGCAATCAACAGTTTTCCGGTCAGGTCCATGGGCCGCCATCTCTTTCTCAGAACACCTCAACAATGGCCCCGCAGCATGTCTATTGGCAAGAGAACAACAGGTATTTTGGCGGATTTCATCCCAGTGAACAGAACGTGACTTGGAATCCGGGCCAACGCCGCGCATTTAAGAAGGATGAAGATGTCGATGAAACACACTGCCGTCGCCGCACTCGCTTGCCTGCAACTGTCCGCCCCGGTTGCCGCACAGGATCTGGATGGTGTGGTTCAGCTGGATGTTCTGGATGGCGGCCGGACTGCAAACGGCGCTTATCTTACCGCCTTGAAGCTGACGCTTGAGGATGGTTGGAAAACCTACTGGCGCGCGCCGGGAGATGCTGGCATCCCGCCGGAAATCAACTGGAAACGCTCAAGCAATGTCGGGCGTGTTGAGATCACATGGCCTGCCCCCGATGTCTTCGACCAGAACGGGTTGCAGTCGATTGGTTACAAGAACCAACTGGTTCTTCCGATTGAGATTACGCCGCGCAACCCTGCCAAGCCGGTCCGATTGCAGGGCGAAATGGATTTGGGCGTTTGCAAAGACGTTTGTATTCCGGAACGTCTGGGCTTTGACCACACGCTCGACGCCAATGCCGGGCGCCATCCCGCGATTGCCGCCGCACTGGCGCAACGCCCCTATTCCGCAGCCGAAGCTCGCGTGTCCAGTGCCACGTGTCGTCTGACGCCAACGAAGGATGGTATGCGTATCGAAGCACGGGTGACCATGCCATCGGCAGGTGGTCATGAAGTTGCTGTGATCGAACCCGGCAATCCCACCCTCTGGGCTTCGCAGTCGGTTGCGCATCGGCAGGGCGATACGTTGGTGGCCGAGGCCGAGATTATCAATGCATCGGGCACACCCTTTGCGCTGGATCGGTCTGAAATCCGGATTACGGTTCTGGGCGCCAATCACGCAGTTGATATTCAGGGCTGCAGCGCAGGCTGAATTCATGACCCAATCGCCAAAAATCGGTGCCCTGGCCGTTGTTCTGCATCAGGATCAGGTTCTTCTGGTCCAGCGCAGCAAACAGCCCGACGCCGGGCTGTGGGGGTTTCCTGGTGGCCATGTCGAATGGGGTGAAACCGTGTTGGAAGCGGCGCAACGCGAATTGTTGGAAGAAACCTCGGTGATCGCGCAGCCATCACATTATCTGAACAGTCTGGACCTTCTGCGCCGAGCCCCAGATGGGGTGGTCGTGTCCCATTACCTGCTGGTCGGGGTCGCATGTCAGTATCGCTCGGGCACGCCGAGGGCCGGTGACGACGCACTTGATGCCCGGTGGTTTCCCATTGATCAGATACGCCAAGGCAACCTGCCCATGAGCGCGCGCGTCATAGAGCTAATGGAATATGCCTTGCGTGCGGTTTAAGCACCTGCCGATTTCGTGAGGCGACCATAGAGCATGCCTGAGGCAACAATGCTCAGAATCACAATCGGCACAGCGCCGGCAACAAACGCTCCCAGCCCCATTTTCAATGCGGCAATGCCATCCTCACCGGGGTAAAGGCTTTGTAGCATGGCAAGCGGTGCACCGTTGACGGCGGGCCAGATCATCGTCAAGGCAAACCAGATCCCAAGCATCACGCCGGTTCCGGCCAACGCGCCACGAACAACCTTGTCAGGGGCCCGTGCAGCACGGCGCATGGCTGCCATCGGACGTGCCACGTCATTGAGAATTCCCAGCAAGGCGGGCACAAGCACCAACACCAGTAACATTCCGAAACCAAGCCCGTAGACCAGTGTGATTACAGTCGGTTTCAGGAACTGCGCTTGTTGAGAGCCTTCATATAGTAAGGGTGCTAGCCCAAGAACCGTCGTCAGCGTGGTCAGCATGACAGGTCGCAACCTGTCCGCCGTGCCATCCAGAATTGACGGAATCAACCCGCGATCCTGCTGGTATGCGTCGATTGTCGTCACAAGAACGATGGAGTCGTTGATAATGATCCCTGTCATGCCCAGCAGCCCGACAACCGTGAACATGCTAAGCGGCACCTCCCAGATGTAATGGCCCCAAATCGCCCCGACCAGGCCAAAGGGAATAATCGCCATGACCACAAGGGGCCGTGTCCAGCTGGCAAAAACCCAGGCCAGTACAAGGTAAATACCGGTCAGGCACAGGATCAGACCGTTGCGGGCCTCGGACAGGAACTCGTTTTCCTGTTCGCTCAGACCCGACATGCGCCACTCAACCTGCCTTTCGGCTGCGATATTGGGCAGGATCTCGTCCTGCATCACGCGTTCAATTTCGGCGGCCCGTGCCGGATCGTCTTCCGAAATGTCACCTGTTACCGAAACCACCCTCAGGCCGTTTTCACGCCGAACCGTCGAAAACCCGGACTTGCGCTCGACCGAAACGATATCAGCCAAAGGTACGTAGACCCCATCAGGAGAACGCATTAGAGTTCGTTCCAGAAAATCTGCCGTCAGTTCACCTTCGGGCAGTTCGACACGGATCTCGGCACTGCGCGGCCCGTCGGGGAAGGTTGCGGCCTCAATCCCGTTCAAACGGTTGCGCAAAGCCCGCCCCAGCGTTTCGATCCGAAAGCCCAGCGCCTGACCCTGCGCTGTCAGGTCCAGAAGAAACTCTTCCTTGTCATATGCCAGAGTGTCTTCGAGCGCCGAGACTTCAGGAAACTTCGACAGCGCGGTTTGCAGATCTTCTGATGCGGCTTTCAGGACATTTACGTCCGAGCCATAGAACTGCACGTCGATGGCGTCGCCACCGGGGCCGGACCGCCAACCGCGGAAGCTGATCACCTCGACCTTGGGGTGGCGCGGTACGAAATCCTGTAGCTCGCCCACAAACTCAAAACTCGAATATGGGCGCAGATCGGCGTCGATCAGTTCAATCGAAATGCCCCCCAGCACACTGCCGTCCTTGCCGTCAGCCGCAGCAAGAGCACGCCCGGCATTGCCACCAACCTCGGCCAGGACATAGTCAATTGGATTTCGGCCATGACGCTCTTCGTAGATTCGGCCCAGCTCGTTGGTCGCATCCTGTAGAATGCGCATCATTTCAAGCGTATCTGACCGGGTCGACCCCTCGCGCATGATAAACCCGCCGCTGACTGAGCTGCGTTCAGGTGCGTTGAAGAACCGCCAGTTCACGTCGCCGCGAATGAACAATGCAACCTGACTGGCCAGAATAGCAATCATCAACGCGGCGACCACATAACGCGCCCAGATCACCCAAGCGATCAACGGGCGGAACAAGTGATCCCGGACCCAACGAAAACCACGATTGACGACACGGTTCGGCAGATCGTACCAGTGTTCCTTGGCCGAATGCGCAATTGCGTGCGCCATGTGATTGGGCAGGATAAGGAAGCATTCCACCAGCGACGCAACCAGAACGGCGATCACCGTGAAGGGGATATCGCGGATCAGCTCTCCGAAACGTCCTCCAACCAACGTCAGGCCGAAAAACGCAATCACGGTCGTTACTGTGGCGGCCAGAACCGGCATTGCCATTCGACGGGCGGCACGCTCAGCGGCTTCCACAGGTGTCTCACCCAATCGGCGGGCGCGATAATCGGCGTGCTCGCCCACGACAATGGCGTCATCTACGACGATCCCCAAGGTAATGATCAGACCAAACAGCGAAACCATGTTCAGCGACAGACCGCCCAGATACATCAGCGCAATCGCCGCCGACATCGCCACCGGGATACCCGCCGCGACCCAAAACGCAATGCGCGCATTCAGAAACAGGAACAACAGGATGACAACCAGCCCCAACCCCATCAGCCCGTTATCCACGAGGATGTTCAGCCGGTCGGTAATCGCTTGCGCCCGGGTACGGATCAGATCAATTCTCACACCTTCAGGCAGGCTGGCCTGCATCTCGCGGGCTACGTCCTCGACCGTGTGCTGAATACCTATCGCATCTCCCTGGTTCGACCGGTCCACTCTGATGGACATGGCGGGATTATCGCCCACATAATAGCTGCGGTCGCGAGTGACGCCTTCAATCCGAATCGTGGCTATGTCGCCAACCTTCAGCTTCGACCCGTCTTCGTTCGTCCGCAGCGCGATGCCTTCGATCTGTTCCGGCGTGCGTTTCTCGGTTCCCGCCCGAACACGAGCACCCGCTCCTTCGACATTGCCAGCGGGGTCCGTATTGACTTCGGCACCTATCGCTGCCGCGATTTCGGCCATCGTGATATCGTTTGCGATCAACTGTGCAGTGGTGACCTCGACAACAATGCGCGGTGCGGCAATACCCCGAATTGTCGTGCGGGTCACACCAGATGCGAATAAACGATTGATAAGCTCATCCGTCAGCTTCGCCAGTTGAGCAGTATCGGTCGGCCCCGTGATCACTACATCCGTCACCCGATCACGCCACGCACCGCGTTGAATCTTGGGCTCCTCAGCGTCTTCCGGCAGATCTGTGACAGCGTCTATAGCGGTCCGGACTTCCTCAACAGCGCGGGACACATCCCAGTTAGGTTCGAATTCCAGCCTGATCCGGGTCCAACCTGGATGCGAGGAAGCTTCGGTACTGGTCACCCCTTCGACAGCCAGCAGCGCAGGCTCCAGCAGCTGCACGATCCCGGCGTCCATGTCCTCGGGCCCGGCACCATCCCAGGTTACGGATACATCGACGCGTTCCAGAATGACGTCCGGAAAGAACTGCGCCCGCATGTTCGGGATTGCTGCCGCGCCAAGAACCAGCATGACAAGCAACAGCAGGTTGGCAACTGTCCGATGCCGCGTGAAGTAACTGAGAATGCCGCCCGCCGCGCCAGGTATCTCGCGCATCATGGCGTTTATCCCCCAGCCCTGGTTTCAATGCTGCGCACCAAAGACATCGGCACACGAGCTTCGCGCAGCCGGGTTAGAACCTGCGTCTTTTCCTTCGGAGGCATCGCACTGTTCGCCTCGACTTGCGCCACAAGTTCGGCGCGCTTCTCGTCCGTCAGCTCGACCATTCCGGGGTCTGCACCCGCCTCAAACCGCAGGGGCCGCACCCGCACGCCCGACCCAAGCAGGGGGGTTCGCCCGACGACGACCTCTCGCCCTTCCAAACCGTCGCCCCGCAGCAGAACCTCGTCCCCCTGGCGGCGGATGAGTTGAACCGGTAGGCTTTCCAAACGGTCATCAGGGCCAAGCACCAGAACTGTTCCGGATGCATCTAGGACCGAGGACGGCAGTCGGTAAACTCCGGCAAGCGGTTGTTCCTGAACTGAAACCGTAACGAAATCCCCGGGTTTAAACCCCGATGCCTCTTGCAGACGGGCATAGACCAACCGCCCGGTCTGACCTTCACCGGCAGACCCGCTGTCGCGGCTAATCTGGCCAATCGCGGTCAGATCGGTCCCTGTGACTTCAAGAGATATGGTGACCGGCGCGTTGATCAGACGATCACCGCCATCCAGAAGCCGCACATACTGCGCAGTTGACACCCGAAATGCCACCTCAAGGTCGTTGGGATCAACCAGTTCAGCCAGCTTTTCATTTGCCGATACCAGCCGCCCTTCCACAAGAGTCACATCCGTTAAAGTACCGCCAAAGCCTGCCCGGATTGTCATGTCGCCCAGATCACGTTCCGCAGCTTCCAGTGCAATCATGGCGCGGGCCAACAGGGTTGATGCCTGATCCACACGGGATTCAGCCTGTGCCAGCGCAATACGCCGCGCCAGTACGGCCTGTTGCGCCGCTGCGGCAGCCAGTTCGGCCTCTTCCACGCTAGCGGCGGCCCCCACGCCCCGTATTTCCAGATCGCGTTGACGTTGCAACGCCCTTTCCCGCAGTTCCGCCTGAGCCTCAGCCGATTTCAACTCGTCCTGCGCCAGCAGCAACGAGCGTTCTGCATCGCGCTCTTCAAACTGAGCGTCCAAGAGGTCGGACTTGGCCCGATCCAGTGCGGATTGCGCATCTGCCGGGTCCAGTTCAACCAGCACTTCGCCAGCCTCAACATTTCCACCATCTTCAAAGTCTTCCGCCAGCGCGACAACGCGACCACCAAGCGCCGCGCGCAACTCCAGCCTGCGGCGGCTTTGAACCTCTCCGAAAGCTTCAAGATATGGGGTGACGGTTTCCGCCTCGGCAGGCCGAACCGAAACAGCAAAGATCCTTTCTCGAGCGGGAGGTGTCGCGTTATCGTGCGTCAAAGCCTCCTGAGCGGCCCCAACGATCATCTGCACGGCAACAAACAACAAAGCCAGCGCCAGAAACGCCAGAAAAATACCGACAAGACTATGCCGCAGAAATCGCATCAATCAGTTACCCCGGTTGCACCACGCTGCCGTCCACAACATGTAGCTGGATCAGGAAATATGCCAAGCCACAAGGCGGTTATACGGAATGGAACGTATGACCAGTCTACTTCCGTCGCAGATGTTCGTCCAATCTGGGCATTATTTCCACAAAATTGCACGGGCGATGGCGATAATCGAACTGTTTTTCCAAAATACCGTCCCACGCGTCCTTGCAGGCCCCCGGGCTGCCGGGCAAGGCGAACAGGTATGTCCCCCCCGCAACGCCCCCCGTCGCCCGCGACTGCACCGCCGAAGTTCCGATCTTTTCCATCGAGATGATCGTGAAGACAGTGCCAAAGGCTTCGATCTCTTTTTCATAGACATCGCGATGCGCCTCGACGGTGACATCGCGCCCAGTCAGACCCGTGCCGCCGGTCGAAATCACGACGTCGATCTGTTCGTCCGCCACCCACGCGCGCAACTGATCTGCAATCTGTCTGCGCTCGTCCCGAATTATCCTGCGATC
The DNA here is from genome assembly GCF_059613825.1 of Ruegeria sp. SATB027. Taxonomy (NCBI): domain Bacteria; kingdom Pseudomonadati; phylum Pseudomonadota; class Alphaproteobacteria; order Rhodobacterales; family Roseobacteraceae; genus Ruegeria; species Ruegeria sp. SATB027. Next base: position 64,959 of record NZ_JBXWTH010000032.1, on the reverse strand, counting down.
CGCGACGACATGTCCTGCCTTTTCAATCCGGTCCACCAATGTCTGACCCGAGCGGTCCTCTTCCACCGATCTGGTATCCGAAACAGTCAGTACGGCGATCTTAACCGGGATGAACTCCATGGTTTCGTCAATGCGCGACATGTGGTGTCAGGCCCTTTCCAGAATGGCAAGCCGGACCGCAAGGGCCGCAAAAATGCCCCCTGTAATCCAGCCCAGAATACGTGAGGCGCGCGGATTCGAGACCAGATGGCGCCCCGCGCTTCCGGCGAAAACACCAACCAGCCCGTTCACGACGAACCCACCGATGCCGATGATTGTGCCGAAGATCAAAAACTGCATTAGGACCGACCCCCGCGACGGGTCTACAAATTGCGGGATAAAGGCCAGAACGAACAGAATTACCTTGGGGTTCGTCAGATTGACAAGCATCCCATCCCGAAAGGACAACCGGGCCGGTTTGACGGGGGCCTCGGCCGACACTGCGCCATTTCGAACAGCACCCCAGGCAAGATACAACAGGTATGCAACACCAACCCAGCGAATGACATCGAACAGCCATGGCAAGGCCGCAACCGCCGCGCCGAGGCCCAGCCCAGCCAGAAGGACCTGTATCATTCCACCCGCGGATATCCCGGCACTTGCGGCAATTGCGGCGCGCGGACCTGATCGCAGGCCCTGACCGAAACAGAACATCATATCCGCGCCCGGTGTCAGGTTCAGCGCCAGCGCAGCGGGAATGAAGGCAAGCAGTGTTACCAACTCAATCATACGGCGACCTCGAACCAGTTTACCTTGGGACCAAGATTGGCGATCCGGGTGCGGCCGATCGAGCCGCGATATCCCCAGCTGTCGTGAATATGGCCGCAAAACGTGAAACGGGGCTGTATCCGCTCGATCGCGTTCCGAACAGCGACCGAACCAACAGCCATGCCTTGCGAGGTCACATCCCCATGGCCCTTGGGCGGTGAGTGCGAAATCAGGATATCTGCTCCGCTGCAGCGCGCCAGCAGTTCGGCGGCCTCACCCTCGGTCAGATCACAGGACCAATCACCAAACGGTGTGGGTGGAACACCGTAGCCAAGCCCGAACAGGCGCAATCCATCCACCGTCATTCCCGTTCCATGCAGAACATGCACACCCTCGGGCACAGCTTTGCCCAGATCCTCTGCGCTTTCTGCATTCCCGGGTATCAGGACCAGCGGCGCTGAAACGCCCGAAAGCATTTGCATCGCCTCATCCAGACCCTGCCGCATATTGCAATAATCCCCTGCGCCGATAACCAGGTCGGCATCAGCGCTGGCCGCCACCAGATCAACGGCGCGGTTGCGCGCCATATGAAGATCGGAAAACGCCAAGACCTTCATGACTCACCTCGCAGCCGGGCTTGCAACTCCAGCAGGTCAGCCCAGGCCTGCCGCTTCATTTGCGGCTGGCGCAGCAAATAAGCTGGATGAAACATTGGGATCACAGGCAGGTCCATCGCCTGATCCCATTGGCCGCGCAATCGGGTAATCCCGCGCTTGCCCAGAACGGCCTGACAGCTGATATTGCCCATCACCACCAGAACCTCGGGCCGGGCCAGCGCCACGTGACGTTCCAGAAAGGGCTTCATCATCCCGATTTCTTCGGGCTTTGGGTCACGGTTCTGTGGGGGCCGCCATGGCAGTACGTTTGTGATATAGACGTTCTGCCTGCGATCCAGATCAATCGCGGCCAACATGCGATCCAGCAACTGGCCCGCGCGCCCGACAAAAGGCTTGCCCTCGCGGTCTTCGTCGCGGCCCGGAGCCTCACCAATAATCATCACCCGCGCACCGGGCGTTCCATCAGCAAAAACCAACTGCCGCGCCCCGCGCTTCAGCTCGCAGTGATCAAAAGCTTCCATCGCATCGCGCAGCTGATCCAGTGACCCCGCTCCCTTGGCCGCTGCTTGCGCAACCGTTACCGGGTCGGTCTGCCCGGGCTTTGACGGGATGGCTGCCGCAACTTCTGCCTTCTTGGGCTTTGGTGATGTGTCCGGCACCGAATATCGATCAACCGGAGCATCCCCGATTGCCTCGGTCACGCCCAGTTCGACCTGCCATTCCAGCAAGGCCCGTGCAGAGTAATAGTCCAAGCCCGATTCCATATGGATAATTTACCCGCCTGAGGGCTGATGGAAAGCGAATTGGGCTTGATCGGTCGCTCTGTCGCGCCGACCATCAGAGCACGATGCTCAGAACCTTGCGAATCCTCCTGATCGGGCTTGGACTGGTGCTTACCGGCAATCCGGCATTGGCGACGTTCCACAACGCACAGGGCCAGTGCCGTGCGGGCCAGTTCAAATGCGGCACCACCTGCTGTTCCGGCGGTCAAAGATGCAGCTTTGATGGGCACTGCATACCGCTGGGCGGTACCTATTGCGGTGGCGGGCGCAGCTGCGGCCCGTTTGAACGCTGCGTAGCGGGAGGAGCGCGTTGTGCACCCGCAGGCGTGAACAAATGCACATCGCGTCTGGATTGCCCCGGTGACAGTTTTTGCAATGGGCGCGGCGAATGTGAACGGATCACACCAGATCCGGATACAGCCCCTCCTACGATATGCGAGGATGGCCGAACTTGTGCGCGAGGCTCGTCCTGTCTGCCGGGTGGGGGGTGTTCCCGTCCGGGATGGTTCCTATGCGAAGAAACAGGCTCGCAGTGCCGTCCGGGATTCAAATGCTCGGACCATCAGGGTTGCGTGCCGATCAAAGCCATCGACTGCGGATACGGCAAATGGTGCAAACCGGGTGAACAATGTCTGCCAGAGGGTGGCTGCGAAAAACTGCCAGAGGGTTCTGATCCTTAGGTTGCTTTGCACCGCGTGGCTTTCTATAAGCGGCCCGATTGTCAGACAGGAGCCCGCCCATGCGTTTCGCCCATCGTCACCTTCTTGGCATCGAGCATCTGTCGCAATCCGATATCACCGAAATTCTCGATCTGGCCGAAACCTATGTCGACATGAACCGCCAGTCGACCAAACATTCGGATGTGTTGTCGGGGCTCACCCAGATCAACATGTTCTTTGAAAACTCGACCCGAACGCAGGCAAGCTTCGAACTGGCTGGCAAGCGTCTGGGTGCAGATGTGATGAACATGGCGATGCAGGCCAGTTCGATCAAAAAGGGCGAGACGCTGATCGACACTGCGCTGACCCTGAACGCGATGCATCCCGACCTTTTGGTGGTGCGTCACCCGCATTCGGGCGCGGTCGACCTGCTGGCGCAAAAGGTCAACTGCGCTGTTCTGAACGCAGGCGACGGGCGGCATGAACATCCGACTCAAGCTTTGCTGGACGCGCTGACGATCCGCCGCGCCAAAGGTCGCCTGCACCGTCTGAACATCGCCATTTGCGGCGATGTCGCGCACTCTCGTGTTGCTCGATCCAATTTGATCCTGCTGGGCAAGATGGAAAACCGCATTCGTCTGATCGGCCCGCCCACACTCGTGCCGTCGCAATTCGCCGAGTTCGGGGCCGAGGTTTATGACGACATGAACGAGGGTCTCAAAGACGTCGATGTGGTCATGATGCTGCGCCTTCAGAAAGAACGAATGGACGGAGGCTTCATCCCGTCAGAACGCGAGTACTACCACCGTTACGGCTTAAATGCGGATAAGCTGGCGCTGGCCAAGCCCGATGCCATCGTCATGCACCCCGGCCCAATGAACCGCGGGGTTGAGATCGACGGAACCCTGGCTGATGACATCAATCGGTCCGTAATACAGGAGCAGGTGGAGATGGGGGTCGCTGTCCGCATGGCCGCCATGGACCTTCTGGCCCGCAACCTGCGTGAGGTTGCATGAGCACTCTGATAGTCGCCCCCCATGAACGCGGCGTTCTGCGCCTGTTCACACTGGACATGCGCCCGGAAGAGGCAAAGTTCCTGCGCGAACCGGGTGCCGCCGATCAGGTGCTTGGCGTCGACGGGCTGGACCCCGAGCAGATCGACATCTTTCCGGTATCCGACCTCGAAGAACTTGGGCTTTACGGCTATCTGAACGAAGGGTGCGGCGTGTCCGAGGATCAGTTGGACCGTGCGGCGCTGGCGCAGATCGGCGGATGGGTCATGGTTCTGCGCAGCGCAGCGTTTAAAGACCAGGCCACGACCCTTGAACCCGATCCCCGGCTTCACCTGACGGGTCTTTTCACGGAAGTGGCAACCAATTGGACCGGAGGTGTGATCGAAACCGAAAGTGCCAAGCCTTTCTCCGCCCCGCAAACCGCGCCGGTTGGCAACAAACCGCTCCGCATAGGCTCGGCCGTTATGGCGTTGGTAGTACTTTTGATCACCGGAGGGATTCTATGGCTGATCCTGTAGTCTTTACCCCGGACAAGGGCGCGTACATCCGCACTAATGCATGGCTTGCGGCGGCTGCCATGGCCGGTGCAATGGCTGTGTTGTGGTTGACCGGCAACCCCTATGTCTGGACCGGAGCACCTGCCGGCCTCGCCGCAATTGGCATCCGCGCGTGGTATCTGGCGTCGGAAGAACTGGCTGCTAACTGGGAGATGACCGGCACTTTGTTGACCGGCCCCGGTCCACGCAAAGTATCGCTGAACCAGATCGAGGCGGTCAAAACCATGGGCAGTTTCGTACAAGTCGTTACCAAGGGCGGCGATAAACACCTGATCAAGTATCAGGCCGATCCCGCCGCCACGAAGGCCGCCATCGAAAGGGCTGTTCCATGACTTCCGTTCTTTTCGCCAACGCCCGCCTGATCGACCCCGAAGCCGGAACAGAGTCAACTGGCTGGTTGCAGGTAAACAATGGCCGGATTACCGCCCGAGGCGAAGGAAGCGCGCCGAGTACTGAAGGGCATATCGTAGATTGCAACGGCAAGTGCCTCGCCCCTGGCATCATCGATATTGGCGTCAAGGTCTGTGAACCCGGTGAACGTCATAAGGAAAGCTATCGGTCAGCAGGACTTGCTGCTGCAGCTGGCGGTGTCACGACGATTGTCACCCGACCGGATACTCTGCCAGCAGTCGACACACCGGAAACGCTGGAATTCGCGACACGCCGGTCGCAGGCCGATGCGCCAGTCAATGTTCTGCCGATGGCTGCCCTGACCAAAGGGCGCGAAGGGCGTGAGATGACTGAGATCGGGTTTCTGATGGACGCGGGCGCGATCGCCTTCACTGATTGCGATCACGTCATCACTAATACCAAGGTGTTTTCCCGTGCCCTGACCTATGCGAAATCCTGTGGCGCGCTTGTGATAGCCCACCCGCAAGAGCCAGGGCTGAGCGCCGGGGCCGCAGCGACCAGTGGCAAGTTCGCGGCATTGCGCGGCCTGCCCGCAGTGTCACCGATGGCAGAGCGGATGGGGCTGGACCGCGACATTGCCCTGCTGGAGATGACCGGCGCCGCCTATCACGCCGACCAAATCACCACTGCCCGAGCGCTGCCTGCACTGGAGCGTGCCAAGCGCAATGGGCTGGATATAACGGCAGGGACGTCGATCCACCACCTGACGCTGAACGAGCTTGACGTGGCCGACTATCGCACCTTCTTCAAGGTCAAACCGCCGCTGCGATCAGAAGATGACAGGCAGGCGGTTATCGAAGCCGTTCGCACCGGGCTGATCGATATCATCAGCTCGATGCACACCCCTCAGGACGAAGAGAGCAAGCGGCTGCCGTTTGAAGAAGCGGCCTCGGGTGCGGTCGCACTGGAAACGCTTCTGCCCGCGGCCTTGCGTCTGTATCACGCGGGCCAGCTGGATTTGCCGACGCTGTTTCGGGCCATGGCCCTTAACCCGGCCAAGCGGCTTGGACTGGACAGCGGTCGCCTGTCGAAAGGCGCGCCAGCGGATCTGGTTCTGTTCGACCCAGATGTGCCTTTTGTGCTTGATCGGTTTGCACTAAAATCAAAATCTCAGAACACTCCATTTGACGGCCAGCGGATGCAAGGTAAGGTCATTTCGACCTATGTGGCAGGTAATGAAGTGTTCCGGAGACCCTGATGCCCCCAATCGACAACTCGACTAGCGAACTGCTCCAATGGGCGGTGGTTGGATACATGATGGGCTCCATTCCCTTCGGCTTGTTGCTTGCCAAGATCATGGGGCTGGGAAATCTGCGCGAGATCGGGTCCGGGAATATCGGGGCGACAAATGTCCTGCGCACCGGCAACAAGGCCGCTGCGGCACTGACCTTGCTGTTTGACGCAGGCAAGGGGGCGGCAGCCGTTCTGATCGCACGCGCATATGCGGGTGAAGATGCGGCCCAGGTTGCCGCGCTTATGGCGTTTCTAGGCCATTGCTTTCCGGTTTGGCTGAGCTTCAAGGGTGGCAAGGGCGTGGCAACCTTTCTGGGGCTTTGGCTGGCACTGGACTGGCGCATCGGTGTTGCCTGCTGCCTGACCTGGCTGGTCGCGGCGGCAATCTGGCGGATATCCTCGGTTGGCGCATTGGCTGCGGCCGCGCTGTCAACGACTTGGGTGTTGTTGCTGTCAAACGGGACTACATTTATCCTTGGGATAATTCTGACACTTCTGGTCTACTGGCGGCACAGCTCGAACGTCGCGCGGATCAAGGCCGGAACGGAACCCAGAATCGGAAAGCCGTGATCGCGCCAGACGGGTTTCTGTCTGCCCTTTTTGCACTGCCCTTGGGCAGTTTCACCGGAACCTGCGGCGGTCGGCGCTATGTTGTTGTGCGTCAACGAATGGCGGGTGGTAATTCCCACAAGCTGGTTGCACACGAACTGGGCGGAGCCGACTATATCAGCCTGAACCTGTATCAAACCATGGGCAGCGGCGCGTTGCTAAGACCCTGTGAAATGTCTGCATGCAAAGTCATCGCATTTGTCCTGAACCTAAGGCCGGATGCCTGAGGCGAGATCGGCAAAAAAGAACAGTGGCTCTATCACCTGCGCACAATCACAAATCATTGTTTTGAACGTGATCAGCCCGCTTCCCAAATCGCTATCGTGACGGTCAATTACGGGCCACACAGGACAACAATCTGGGCCTTACGGCGGCAATTTTCGCGGTGCCGAACGGACTCTTTTCACGAAAGGTGAAGCAATGAACAAGTTTAAATCTCTGATCAGTGGCGTGGCACTGTCTGTCACATTGGCAACCTCCGCGCTGGCGGCTGGTGTTGAAATCAACGCAAGCTCGACCGGTCTGGCGATGCAGGGTTATGATCCGGTGGCGTATTTCACTGCTGGCGAGGCAACCAAAGGCGACTACCGCATCACTGCGTTGCACGATGAGGCACTGTACCGGTTCTCGTCGGAAGAAAACAAAGTAGCCTTTGAAGCCAACCCCGAAGCATACCTGCCCGCATATGGTGGCTATTGTGCCTTCGGCGCGGCCATGGGCTTTAAATTCGACGGCGACCCGAACCACTGGAAGATCGTCGACAACAAGCTGTACCTGAATCTGTCCAAAGACATTCAGGAGCGCTGGGAAGGCGACATCCCGGGTTTCATCGAAAGCGCGAGCGCAAACTGGGAAACGATTGCTGAAAAATCCCCGGCAGAGCTGCAATCGCAGTAAGATCTGACTATTTCAGGCACAGCGGCGGCGGGTTTTCCGCCGCCGTATGTTTTTTGAACACCTCTCATCCTTCCCCAGCGGGCGAAACATATATCCGCATCCTAAGGACGATGGCGTTTGGGTACTGCGTTACACATCCAGAATTGTGCTGCCGGTCGTTTGCCGCGCTTCAAGCGCACGATGCGCATCAGCAACCTGATCCAAGGCAAAACGCTGATCGACATGGATTTTGACCTCACCCCCCTCGACTTTGCCAAACAGGCGACGCGCCATTGCCTGACACACCGCATGATCCGCGATATGTGTAAATAACGTGGGCCGGGTGATCTTGAGCGAGCCTTTCTGGCCCAGAATCCCAAGGTTGAACGGTGGAACCGGGCCCGAGGCGTTGCCGAAGGAAATCATCATGCCCAGCGGTTTCAAGCAATCCAATGATCCTTCGAACGTGTCCGCCCCAACCGAGTCCATCACCACGTCGACGCCCTGACCCTTTGTAATCTCAGCCACGCGTTCGGCGAAATTTTCGGACCGATAATTGATACAATGTGCGGCCCCGTTAAACCGGGCAAGGCTGCATTTTTCGTCACTCCCCGCCGTTCCGATCAAGGTGATGCCTTCGGATTTAGCCCATTGGCATGCAATCAACCCGACCCCACCTGCTGCCGCGTGGAACAGAACCGTATCGCCCCGTTTCAATGGTGTGGTCCGATGAAACAGGTATTCAACCGTCAGACCTTTCAGCATCATCGCGGCGCCGGCTTCGAATGTGATGCCATCCGGTAGCGGGCAAACCTGCGCTGCGGGCATCACGCGCGCCTCGCAATATGCACCGGGCGGGGCTGCGGCGTAAGCGGCCCGCTGCCCCGGCTGAAGATGCGTTACCCCTTCCCCAACCGCTTCAACGGTACCAGCCGCTTCCATGCCTAAAGCATGTGGAAGATCAAGGGGATACAGGCCGGTGCGTTGATATACGTCGATGAAGTTCAACCCGCAGGCCTGATGCCGAATACGTATCTCACCCGGACCGGGGTCGCCCACTGGCCTGTCTTCGATCCGCAAAACCTCAGGCCCACCAAATTCATGAATCACAACCGTTTTCGCTGTTTTCTGCATCCTGACCTCCTCTTGCCTGCCATCAAGCTAACATGACTGTGACACAGGGCAATCCGTCCGATGCCGGAGTATTGATCCAGATTTCGCAAATTTATGCTATACTGAGGCATGGCGTTGCCGGTTGATCCGGCCACGGGCAACTGAATGCCGGATCCGTTCCGCGGCGCAAGTCTCGCCAGGGAAGGGTGAAGAAATGGCTAAGACAATCGGAAATCCGATCAGCTGGGCGGCCCAGGCTCTGGGCGCCACAAGTGACCATGTCACGGAAAGTGTCTCGCAACTTGGCAGTACAGATCCGACGCAACTGCCAATGGTACAGACTTTGACCCTGCAAGACCTGCGGGCCTGCCTGAGGGCGGGGTATCAGGATTTTCTCGAAACCCGAGCGGATGTCGTATTCATTGTCCTGGTTTACCCGGTTGCGGGGCTTTTGATGTTCGGCTTTGCCCTGAACGCCAATCTGGTTCCGCTTCTGGCCCCTCTGGTCGCAGGCTTTGCGCTGATCGGACCTGTTGCGGCCGTGGGCCTCTATGAGATCAGCCGCAAACGTGAACAGGGCAGCGAGGTTCACTGGCTGGACGCATTTGGTGTGCTTCGATCGCCGTCGTTCGGAGCAATTCTGGTTTTGGGGTTTTACCTAGTAATGCTGCTGCTGCTTTGGCTAATGGTGGCGCAAAGCATTCACACCTACACGATGGGCCCCGAGGTTCCAGCGTCGCTCAGCGCATTTGCCACACAGGTGTTCACGACCTCTGCGGGCTGGACGATGGTCATTGTCGGAACTGCGGTTGGGTTTGTTTTTGCCCTTTGCGCTCTGGCGATCAGCGTGGTCAGTTTTCCCTTACTGCTGGACCGCAAAGTGGGCTTGCCGGTTGCTGTTGTGACATCATTCAGAGTGCTGCGTCACAACCCCGGAGTCATTCTGACCTGGGGGTTCATTGTAGCGGTGCTTTTGTTCCTGGGGGCTTTGCCACTGCTGTTGGGTCTTATCGTGGTTATGCCCGTTCTGGGTCATGCCACGTGGCACCTGTATCGCCGAGCCGTTGCGTGAACGCGCGGGACACGCCCGCGCATTCAAAACTCAACCCGCGATCTTCAGAACAATCTTGCCAATATGGCCCGAGGTTTCCATGCGCGCATGGGCGGCGGCTGCCTCGGTCAGATCAAACTCGCTGTCCATCACGGGCGCAACTTTTCCGGCTTCCAAAAGAGGCCAGACAGCTTCGCGCAGGTCCTGCGCGATTTGCGCCTTGGCCAGATCGCTTTGAGGGCGCAAGGTGCTGCCGGTCAGGGTCAGGCGCTTGACCATCATCAGGGCAAAGTTCAGCTCGACCACAGGCCCTTGCAGAAACGCGATTTGCACCAGCCGCCCATCCTCGGCCAGAGCTTTGACGTTGCGCGGAATGTAATCACCGCCGACCATATCAAGGATCAGGTTTGCCCCACCTTCGGCGCGCATGGCTGCTACGAAATCCTCGTTTCGATAGTTGATCGCCTTTTCCGCGCCCAGCTTGACGCAAGCCTCACATTTCTCATCCGACCCAGCCGTGGCGAAAACGCGCGCGCCAAAGGCATTGGCCAGTTGGATTGCCGTCGTACCAATCCCGCTGGACCCACCGTGAACCAAAAAGCGTTCACCTGCCTTCAACCCGCCACGCATGAACACGTTGGACCAAACTGTAAAGAAGGTCTCGGGCAGACACGCTGCCTCTTTCATTCCCATACCTGCAGGCACTGGCAAACAATGGGCCGCTGGGGTCGAAACGTATTCCGCATATCCTCCGCCCGGCAGCAGTGCGCAGACCCGATCGCCGACAGACAGTCCTTCAACCCCCGCACCGACTGAAACCACTTCGCCCGAAGCCTCAAGCCCCGGCAGGTCGCTGGCACCCGGCGGCGGATCGTAAGCGCCCGCGCGTTGCAAAGCGTCGGGGCGGTTCACCCCGGCATAGGCCACTTTCAATACAACCTGTCCGGCCCCCGGCCTAGGGATAGGCCGTTCGGTCAGCTGCAAAACATCGGGACCACCCGGTTGAGTGATCTCAACAGCACGCATCATCTGGGTCATAGGCACCTCCTTTGCCCAATGCCTAGCAGGCATCAGAGGCAAGGCCCAGCACCAAGACGCGTTACTTTCTGGGGTTCAACATGCCCGGCAGATCACCCCGCATCTTGGACGGTGCCCTCACCTGACCCGCCAGCCAGTTCGGAACTGCAAGAAAGGGTTTCAACACCGGGTTGTCACGCACCTGAGCCTTGAGCTTTTCGAACTCCATGACATTTGCAATCCGGCGATCCAGAAACTCCCACGTGCGCTGATGGTTCGGGCTGTCATCGCCCAGCCAGAACAGCAAGGTCGAGGAATAGACCCCCGACAAGGTTGCCCGTTTGGTGTACCAGTTCACATCTTCTGACGTATCGCCCAGCGTGTCCCAGATCAGATCGCAGGTCTGCCATAACGCCTTGGCCCCATCGGCCGCATATGCTGGCAGGGAAAACAGCGTCATGCCCCGGCGCACCAGCTCTTTGTCTTCAACAGCCTGCAACCGGAACCTGACCGCAGCGGCAATCCTGTCGCGGAATTTTAGCCCGCTCATGTCCTCGGACCTGAGGCGGTCCAGCATCACCTGATCGCCGCGCGCATGAAAGGCCAGTGCCAGATCAACCGCCCCGCGCGGGCAGATTGCACGTGCCAAACCGTCATCCAGACCACAATCGGATACCGAGGCGCGAAAGCTGGTTTCTGACCAGCCGTCGAAAGGAACATGGTTCAGCATCGCGTCCAAAAGCTGCCGTTTTGCATCTTCATATGTGGTGGTCATGACGGTTCTCCGGTTGTCAGGCCCAGTACTAGACAAGTTAGGGCGGCTTTGCTATACGGCCAACTCCTGCAATTTCCTTGCAACTCTATCTAGAAAGGTGGTGACAACCACATGCAGGTTAGTGTTCGCGACAATAACGTCGATCAGGCGCTTCGTGCCCTGAAGAAAAAGCTGCAGCGCGAAGGCGTGTTCCGTGAAATGAAGCTCAAGCAACATTTCGAAAAACCGTCCGAGAAAAAAGCGCGCGAGAAAGCTGAAGCGATTCGCCGTGCCCGTAAACTGGCGCGCAAGAAAGCCCAGCGCGAAGGTCTGCTTTAAGATCTTTGATTTCGTCCAGCTTTGGATGACACTATTTGACGACCCCCGAGGCATGGCCCGGGGGTTTGTCGTTTCAGGGCTCGGATACAATCCGCCGACTCGTTGTTCAGGTTGTGCGGCAAGCTGCCAATTCCGTACAGGCAGTGTTTTGCCCGGCGCTTTGCAGCGCAGCGAATCTCGTCTCGGTAGCATCGCGCCGCCAAAACTCGCCTGAATTGCGCCGCCCTCTATCGCCCCCGACATCCCCGCCTCTAAGTGAGCCCGTCCGCAAGGACACAAACACAAACGGAGGCAAATATGTCGACTGCAAGTACATACGAACGTGAGATGTTGGCGCTGATAAACCAGGAGCGCACATCCCGCGGGCTCAACCCGCTGCAACTTGAAACGCAGCTGAACGACTCGTCCGAAGATCACAGCACCTGGATGCTGAATACAGACACCTTCAGCCACACCGGTTCAGGCGGTTCCAGCGCAACCCAGCGGATGCAAAACGCGGGGTTCGATCTTGAAGGAAGCTGGCGCACCGGGGAAAACATCGCATGGCAGTCCGAACGCGGCGCGCCGGGTATCAGCGACGATGTCGCCCAGTTGCATCAAAACCTGATGAACAGCCCGGGTCACCGCGCCAATATCCTGAACCCGGATTTCAAGTATATCGGGATCGGGATCGAAACCGGTGACATGCAGGGCTTCGATGCCGTGATGGTCACGCAAAACTTTGCCGCAACCGACGCGGCTGTCATGCTGGACAACGGCAATACAAACGCCCCGCCCGTTCCTCCGACAACACCGGACGTGGTTGCCGAGCCCGAGGAACCAGAAACCGAAACCCCGGATACTGACGTCACCGAGACAGAAGAGCCTGGGACTGAGACCCCCGGAACCGAGGAACCGACACCCGAGACTCCGGACACCGATGTCACAGAGACGGAAGAGCCGGACCCCGAGACACCTGATACCGACGTCACTGAGACCGAAGAACCGGAACCTGAAACCCCAGGTACCGAGGAACCAACACCCGAAACACCGGACACTGACGTAACCGAAACTGAAGAACCGGAACCTGAAGCGCCGGATACTGACGTCACCGAAACCGAAGACCCGCAACCTGAAACGCCCGATACTGAAGTCGTCGATGGTGGTGAGCCGGAAGCCTTCTGCTTTGACATTCAGGCATTTCTGGATGAAATCGCCAGCTTCCTTGAAAACCTGCAAGCGCAGTTTGACGAGTTTGATTGGCGCGACGACATGAATGACGGCACTGATGTGGCAGATGTCGACGATGTCGACATCATGCCGACCATAGATACCACTCCAGAGACCGAGATTGAGCCTGTCAACACCGAAACGGCCGAAGACGACGGCTGCGATGTCTTCATGATCAATATCTTCACCCATGACTGCATGATGGATGCAGCCTGATCACTTGAAATTGTGCGAGGTCGGCCCTGCCGGCCTCGCATGCGTTGCTCAGTAAATCTTTGGGACGTAAAGCTCGTCTGGCAATACCCGCCGCTCGTATTCAGGATTGTACCGCCGGTCAGGCAAATTGACCTTTTCCTGTGGCACGTCTTCGTAGGGGATTCTTGTCAACAGATGCTCGATACAATTCAGACGTTCGCGTTTCTTGTCATTGCCCTCAACGATATACCACGGTGCTTCTGGTATGTTGGTTCGAAACAACATGTCTTCCTTGGCCTTCGTGTACGCCTCCCAGCGAATGCGGGATTCAAGATCCATCGGTGACAGTTTCCACTGTTTCATCGGATCGTGAATACGCATGAGGAACCGCAGTTGTTGCTCTTCATCCGTGATCGAGAACCAGTATTTCAGCAGAATGATCCCTGACCGCACCAGCATCCGTTCAAATTCGGGAACGTCCTGAAAGAACTGTTCAACCTGATCCTCGGACGCAAAGCCCATCACTCGCTCAACCCCCGCCCTGTTGTACCACGAGCGGTCGAACAAGACGATTTCACCCGCAGCAGGCAGATGCGGCACGTAGCGTTGAAAATACCATTGGCTCTGCTCGCGGCGACTGGGGGCTGGCAGAGCGACCACACGGGCGACACGGGGGTTCAGGCGCTGCGTGATCCGTTTGATCACGCCCCCCTTGCCCGCACTATCACGGCCTTCAAACAGGATACAAACCTTGGCGCCAGTGTGCTGAACCCAATCCTGCACCTTGATCAACTCGGCCTGCAACCGCAGCAGGTTTCGGAAATAGACTTTGCGATCCAGCATTTCGGGGTGCTGGTCCCGATAGATTTTGCGGACTTCCATCGACAGCATAGGCTCGCTGAATTCGATCTCGAAATCTTCATCCAGCGTGTCTTCCAATTCGGCCTCAAGCCAGTCCTTGGTGCCCCCATCGTTCTCGTAAGCCAAGATCAGCTCCTTCTCAGTCATCGGGTTCAAACCATATCGGGCCTGTGTAACCGCCTGATGTCATCAGATAAATCGAAGCCGATCCTTTGCAGCAGTCTATATCGGAAATCAGGGTCTGGACGGGTATATGGTCTTTAACCCGAATGTGTACGTCTGGCCCAAAGGATACAAGCACAAGAATTGACACAAGGCGCCAATCACGCGCTTTCAGGTTGCTTGCATTGCCTTGTTTTTGTGCGGCATGACTGGGTCCACAATTCAGACGAGAACGCCGTGACGTATTTCTTTTCGACATTGCCGGTCACCTGGCCCTGGCTGATCTTGATCACGGCGCAAGTCGCGGCGATGGGGCGACGAACCGGACTTGCGTTTGCCCTGCTGATTCTGTTCGTCAGTGTCGCCTCGGTTACCGGGCTGATGTCACCGACAGCAATGGTGACGGTGGCGCTTGGTCTGATCGTGGCCTTCTTCCTCCCACGCCGGACAGGTCTGCTGGCTATTGCGGGGCATACGCTGTTGATCCTGTGGTGCCTGGCATTGGGGGCACATCTGTTGCCAGGATTCAACAATTTGAAACTGCTGGATCAGGTGCAGGCAAGTGCCTCGAGCACAAGTTTCACACTGCACCTGAATCTGGACAAACCCATGGTCTTCTTTGCCGTTCTTTTGGCTTGGCCCGGAATGCTGAACAGCCCAATCCAGACCAGAATAAGACCTTTGCTAGCGGGTTTTCTGATTCTGCCCGGCCTGTTTCTGCTGGGTCTATCGCTGGGCGCCGTGCGCGTGGACCTCTCAGCCCCTTATTGGTGGCTGGTATTTTGCCTGTCCAACCTGTTTCTGACTTGTCTTACAGAAGAGGCGTTCTTTCGCGGCTACTTGCAGTCGGCCATTACCTTGCGCCTTGGGGCAACAGGCGGTCTGGTCGCTGCCAGCCTGCTCTTTGGATTGGCGCATATCGGCGGAGGACCCGCGCTTGTGGTATTCGCATCCCTTCTCGGGCTGGGGTGCGGGTTGGGATATTTTGCAACCGGTCGGCTTTGGGTGCCTGTTGCGATGCATTTCGGGTTCAATCTGACCCACCTGCTGCTGTTCACCTATCCCGGCCCGTTATGACGATCAGACCGGCAAGGCCGTGGTCTTGAACACGGTACGCAGCGCAAATGAACTTTGCATCTGCGCCACCCCAGGCAAGCGCGACAGGTATTGCCGGTGGATACGCGCGAAATCTTCTGTGTTTTCCGCCACGACCTTCAGAATGTAGTCTGCGGTTCCGGCCATCAGATGGCACTCCAGCACATCTGGTATTCGGGCCACCGCCTTTTCGAACACATCCAGAACCTCTTCGGCCTGGCCTTGTAGCGTGATCTCGACAAAGACGGTGGTAGGCACGTTCATTTTCCGCGCATCCAGCAGAGCCACATAGTTGCGGATATAGCCGTCAACCTCCAACCGTTGAACGCGGCGGTGGCACGCAGATGGAGACAGGTTGACCTGTTCAGACAGTTCCGAATTCGACATCCGGCCATTCTTCTGAAGTGCGGCCAGAATCTTTCGATCAGTCGTGTCCAGGCTCATTCCTGCAATTCCTTTGCGAGTTTTTTGAATAGTACGGGAAATTCTTCCAAAGAAAAGTCTACTGACACGTTTTCTTTCACAGAAATTGCGCCACGAAATGCACATAATTTAAGCAGCTTATGAACGGAGAGCCCAATGAAAATCGGTTGCCCCAAGGAAATCAAACCTCAGGAATTCCGCGTCGGGATGACGCCCAATGCTGCTCAGGAAGCGGTCGCTCGCGGACACCAAGTCCTGATCGAGTCCGGCGCGGGCATCGGCGCAGGTTTCGACAATGACGCCTATGTCGCCGCAGGCGCGCAAATTATCGACACCGCGGAAGAGGTGTTTGCCACCGCCGACATGATCGTCAAGGTCAAGGAACCGCAGGCCGTGGAACGCAAGATGCTGCGTGAAGACCAGCTGCTGTTCACCTATCTGCACCTGGCTCCGGACCCGGATCAAACACATGACCTGCTGGAATCAGGTTGTACCGCAATTGCCTACGAAACCGTAACGGATGCCAACGGCGGCCTGCCGCTGCTGGCACCTATGTCCGAGGTCGCCGGTCGTCTGGCCCCTCAGGTCGGATCCTGGACCCTGCAGAAGGCCAATGGCGGCCGTGGGGTTCTGATGGGTGGCGTTCCCGGCGTCGGCCCGGCCAAAGTGGTTGTGATTGGCGGCGGTGTCGTCGGGACACACGCGGCCAAGATTGCCGCCGGAATGGGGGCTGATGTTACCGTTCTGGATCGGTCGCTGCCGCGTCTGCGCTACTTGGACGATGTCTTTGGTGGAACTTTCAAGAACCAGTATTCGACAGCAGGCGCGACCGCTGAACTGATCCAGGACGCCGATATGGTCATCGGTGCTGTTCTGATCCCCGGCGCAGCCGCACCGAAACTGGTGTCGCGCGCTCAACTGTCGACGATGAAACCCGGCGCAGTACTGGTGGATGTCGCCATCGACCAAGGCGGGTGCTTTGAAACGTCAAAAGCCACCACCCATGCCGATCCGATCTACGATGTCGATGGCATTATGCATTACTGCGTTGCCAACATGCCGGGCGCTGTTGCGCGCACCTCGACCATCGCACTGGGCAATGCCACGATGCCGTTCATGCTGTCGCTGGCCGACAAGGGATGGAAACAGGCATGTCAGGACGATCCGCACCTGCTGGAAGGTCTGAACGTTCATGCTGGTAAACTGACCTACTATGCCGTTGGCAAGGCCCTTGGCATCGACGTCGTTTCGCCAAACGTGGTGGTCAAATCGTAAGCGCCTCCACTCCTGAAGTTGCCTGTTGACGGCAATTCACAGGGTGGCGCGGTCGGTACCGAACCGACGACTTTCACAAAAAAGGGCACCGGGTTTCAGCGCGGTGCCCTTTTCAATACGCGGAAAGGATGAATGCTCGCCCAAACAATGGGCGCCAGCTGTCACCCCTGTTTCTGAATTTCGACCGAATGCGGATACGGAATCGAAACACCTTTGGCGTCAAACGCCTCTTTCACCACCTTCGTAAGCTCGAACTTGACGTCCCAGTAATCGGCTGCCGCACACCATAGCCGCGCAGTCAGATCGACTGAGCTGTCGCCCAGATTCGTGACCCGCACCCAGGGTTCAGGATCGCTGTGAATGCGCTGGTCGGCCTTGGCGACATCCAGAATGATCTGCATGGCGGTATCTGCGCTGTCCCCGTAATCAATTCCAAACACCAGATCGACACGACGTGTGTCGTGGGCTGAATAATTGGTTATGATCGACCCCCATGCCTGACCGTTTGGAACAATGATCTGCACGTTGTCGGGAGTCACAAGCTCGGTCGTGAACAGGCTCAGATCCATAACGGTTCCTGCCGTGCCACCGATATCCACATACTGTCCAAGCTTGTAGGGTCGGAAAACCACCAACATCACACCGGCCGCAAGATCACTCAGTGTACCCTGAAGTGCCAACCCAACAGCCAGTGACGCAGCGCCCAGAATGGCGACGATACTGGTGGCTTCTATCCCGAAGATCCCCAGAACTGCGACCAGAACTATGGCCAGAATTGCCCACTTGATCACACTGGCGGCAAAATTTCCGAGTGTCGGGTCGATCTGCGGCGTTCTGTTGATCCGGCGGCGTACAACACCCGCGATCATTCGGGCGGCGATCCAACCCAGAACAAGAACGATCAGAGCCTTCGCTGCATTCAAGGCAATGGGCAAGTATTGATTGGCCATACCAATCGCCTGCTCAGCCAAGTCGGCGGTTTGTTCCATCTCGAATTTCCTCGTGTTTTCTGTTCATCAATTCTAATAAAACAGGCTCCGCGATAGGTACGGAGCCCGATGTAATAACAGAATTACTGGTCTACTTCTTCAAAGCGTCCCGGATTTCCATCAGGATGTCCAGTTCGCTAGGACCTGTGGGCGCCTCTTCAGCCGCTTCTTCCTCTGCTTCAGCAGCGTCTTTGACCTTATTCACCATTTTTACCAGCATGAAGACGACCCAGGCGATGATCAGGAAATTGATGATTGCCATTATGAAAGCACCATAGGCAAAGACGGATGCGCCTGCTTCACGTGCCGCGTCAAGGCTGGCACCTTCGGCCACGTCGCCTGCAAGAACGGCGTAATTGTTCGTAAAGTCGATACCCCCTGTGAACAATCCAATAAGCGGATTGATCAGATCGCCCACCAACGAGGTAACAATTGCGGTAAACGCAGCACCGATAATGATACCGACCGCCATGTCCATGACATTGCCCTTGGCAATGAATGTCTTGAATTCTTCCAGCATAGCATCCCTCTTGTTTTCTAAGACCACGCTTCTGTTCACGCATGAGCGCATAGGAATTGTGCGTTAAACGCATGAATAAGGGTATGTTTTTTAGGGGAAAGCCACCCTATTTTTCCCCAAATGGCATTTCTCAGGAGTTACCATGTCTCAACTTGCGCCTTTTTTCGTAACCGACAGATGGCCTGCAAAAGATCCCAAGGTCCTTCAACTCTACTCCTATCCAACGCCAAACGGCGTCAAAGCCTCGATCATGCTTGAGGAAACCGGCCTGCCCTATGAGGCACATCTGGTGACCCTGGCGGACTCGGATGTCAAAAGTCCCGAGTTCCTGTCGCTGAACCCGAACAACAAGATCCCGGCGATAATCGACCCCAACGGACCCGACGGTGCACCGCTGTCCCTGTTCGAAAGCGGTGCGATCCTGCTGTATCTGGCCGAGAAAACGGGCAAGTTCCTCGGCCAAACCGCAGCAGACAAGCACCGGATCACCCAATGGCTGATGTTTCAGATGGGCGGCATCGGGCCAATGTTTGGCCAGCTCGGATTTTTCTACAAATTCGCTGGCAGCGCGATAGAAGATCCGCGCCCGCGCGAGCGTTACATCAACGAAGCCAAGCGCCTGCTGAACGTGGTGAATACGCAACTGGAAGGACAAGACTGGATCGCTGGCGAATATTCCATCGCGGATATCGCGCTTGCCCCGTGGCTGAATGCACTGGATTTCTATGGCGCGAAGGATGTGGTTGATTGGGACGGCTATTCCAATGTCGTCGCTTACGTTGATCGTTTCTTCCAACGCCCAGCGGTTCAGCGCGGCAAAGCCATACCGGCACGAGACTGATAACAGTTGAAAGAAAGGGGGCGCCAAACCGGCGCCCCTTTTATCGATCAGCCGGGCAGGGCGCCTGTCAGCACGTAACGCAGAATTTCGACCACCTGAGCGGGTTCTTCCGCCACGGCCAGTGCGGCGGCATCAACTTCTTTCAGCGCGTGCTGATGATCCGGACCGTGCAGAACGATGATGGACTTGCCCAGTGCTGCAGCATAACCCGCGTCAAAGGCGGCGTTCCACTGTTTGTACTTGTCACCAAACCTGACGACGACAACATCCGCATCCGCAATCCCCTTGCGTGTTCGGATCGCATTGACCATCGCTCCCTTGTGGTCGTGCCAATACTTGTTCGGCTCAGCCCCCAGAATGGCCACACCACAATCATCACTGGCCGCGTGATCGGTAACGGGGCTGTTGAAGGTCACGTCCAACCCTTGCGCTCCATCGATGATCTGTTCACGCCAGTCGGTGTGGATTTCTCCGGAAAGATAAACGTTTAGGCCCATGGCAAACTCCGATGTTGTTCCCGCCCAATTTAAGGGTCCCACACCCAAAGCCCAACGCGGATTTCGGAAAAACCTTACATTTTACGAGCCACTAGGAATCGGCGGGCGTCACGTATTGGGAAACTGTCGCTCTCGATGATGCTGAACCCGGCGCGTTCAAGGGCCGCATCAAGATCCGCCTCAGACAGGAATTGCACAAACGGAGCCTTACCAAAGAACTGCATGATCGGAAGCGCGAGACGAATAGCGTAATACTTCAGGCTCGCCGCGCTGGACGGCCGGCAAAAAGTTTTCGAAATAAACAGTCCGCCCGGTTTAAGGACCGAATGTATTTGGCTCAATGTCAGATCCAGATCCTCGACCAGATGCAAAAGATTGAATGCCAGCGCCGCATCAAATGAACCCTCAGGCGGTCGATTTGCATCAGCCTCGGCAAAGGTGACGTTTTCGATGCTTTGCGAAGCGGCGTTTCGACGTCCAACGGCCAACATACCGGGGGACACGTCGGTTGCAGTGATAGATCCTACATATCCGGACAGCTTCAGAGCAGTCATGCCTGTGCCGCACCCAAGTTCCAGAACATCATCGGATTTCTTCAGGTAAGACGCTGTCCGTTCCAGCGTATGCTCGTACGAAGCCATATCTTTGATGGGCGAGCGGGCATATTTCTCGGCCACTCCATCCCAGAATTTCGCAGTGGTGGTCATTGAGGAGTCTCCTTTCGGCGAGAATTTATTCATGCGCAGACCGAATATAAATTGCCGAAATTTGCAGGTTTACTATACATTTTTGTATGAATAAGTTTGGCGATTTTGATTGGAACCACATCCGGGCCTTTCTGGCGACGGCTGAAACCGGGTCATTTTCCGCAGCGGCACGGCAGCTACGGCAAACCCAGCCTACGCTGAGTCGTCAGATAGCAGCGCTTGAACAGGACTTGGGTGTGATGCTGTTTGAACGGGCTGGCAGAACTCTTGAGATCACTCAGGCCGGATTGGAGCTGCTGGATCATACACGCAAAATGGGGGACGCGGCCAATCGCATTGCGCTGACGGCGTCCGGACAGGCTCAATCCATTGAAGGCCGGGTTCGCATCACCGCCAGTGACGTGATGTCAGCCTATGTCTTGCCCGACCTGCTGCGCGAAATCCGGGCGCAAGCCCCGCGCCTGCGGATTAACGTGATTGCCTCAAACGATATTCAGGATCTTATGCGGCGCGAGGCAGATATCGCGATCCGCCATGTCCGCCCTGATCAACCCGACCTAATCGCGAAGCTGGTACAGGAGGCGTCCGGGCATTTCTATGCAACCACAGAGTATCTCAACCGTGCGGGACGCCCGAAATCAAAGCAGGACCTTTCACGGCATGAGTTCATCAGCTTCGGCGACAACAATCAGATGATCGCCTATCTGAAACCGCTTGGCATTCACCTGACCAACGAGAATTTCCGGCTTGGGTCTCAGAACGGAATAGTGGCTTGGGAATACGCCAAACAAGGCTTTGGCATAGCGCCCATGTCGCAGACCGTCGGTGATGCGGCACCAGGTATGGAGCGTGTGTGCCCCGGGATGGAAGCTATCACATTTCCGATCTGGCTGACCACGCATCGCGAGTTGCACACCAGCCGCCGCATCCGGCTGGTCTATGACTTACTGACCAAGTTCCTGTCCAAATAAAAAACGCGCCCGAAGGCGCGCTTTTCATTGGAGCCTCAGAGCTCTAACCGCGAAGGACCCCACCCGTCGCCTTGGCAACCTTGGCAATGATCTTCTCGGCTACGGCTTCGATGTCCTTTTCCTTCAGCGTCGCCTCAGTCGGTTGCAGACGCACGGTAATGGCAAGAGACTTCTTGCCTTCGCCAAGGCTGCCACCAATGAATTCGTCAAAGACACGCACGCCCTCAATCAGTGCCTTGTCGGCACCTGCGGCTGCGTTTACCAACGTCAGCGCTTCGACATCGGCATCGACAACAAAGGCAAAATCACGCTCGACCGCCTGCAAGTCGCGTAGCTCCAGCGCAGCGCGGGTGGCACCGGATTTTCGGGGCAAAGGCACTTCGTCCGGCCAGATGGTGAATGCCATTACCGGACCTTTTATGTCCATCGCCTGCAAAACGCGCGGGTGCAACTCTCCGAAGACAGCCAGTACTTTTTTCGGACCCAGACAGATTTTGCCATGACGACCCGGATGCCACCATGGATCGCCGTCGCGCAGAATCTGAACCTTTTCGGGCGCGCCAATGGCGGCCAGAACAGCCTCGACATCTGCCTTGGCGTCGAACACGTCCACTGGGCGCGCAGCACCATGCACATCCTTGAGGCCAGAACGTCCTACCAGCAGACCGGTGATCTGGGTTTTCTGATCACCCGGCTCGCCATTGTGAAAGACCGGACCGACCTCGAACAGGGCGACATCCGCGAATCCGCGCGCCTGATTGCGGGCCGCAGCCTGCAACAGGCCGGGCAACAGATCGGGGCGCATATGGCTCATCTCGGATGAGATCGGGTTTTCCAGCATGGTCGTAGTATCGCCACCACCGAACAAAGCCGCCGAAGCCTGATCAATGAACGTATAACTGACGCATTCGTTATAACCCAGCGCTGCGCATGTACGGCGCGCCATGGACTGACGGCGCTGCGCCGGGGTCATTACCGGTTTCGGTATCCCCTCGGTCACGCGCGGCAGCGGCCTGCCTTGCAGCTTTGTCAAGGAAGCAATCCGCGCGACTTCTTCCACCAGATCAGCCTCGCCCAGGATATCCGGGCGCCAGCTGGGGACATGGGCCATCTCGCCTTCCAGACGAAAGCCCAGACGGGTCAGGGTCTGTCGCTGTTCGCTTTCGGGAATATCCATCCCGACCAGAGACTGCACCCTTTCCGCATTCAGCTTGTAGGCGCGCGCATGGTTCGGCGCTTTGCCAGCCTCAACCACGTTGGAGGCTTCTCCGCCGCAGATATCCAGGATCATCTGGGTCGCGTGTTCCAGCCCCTCGCGGGTGTATTCCGGGTCAACACCGCGCTCGAACCGATAGCGCGCGTCGGAATTGATCTTGAGCGCACGGCCTGTGAGCGCGATTTGCACATGATCCCAGAACGCGCTTTCGAGGAAAACGTTTACCGTTTCCTCGGTACATCCGGTTTCCTCACCGCCCATGATGCCTGCAATCGATTCCGGGCCTTTGTCATCCGAAATCACCATCATTCCGGGTTGCAGCGTGTATTCTTTTTCATCCAGCGCAACCAGCGTCTCGCCGCCTTTGGCCCGGTGCACCCGCAGGTTGCCCTGCACCTTGTCGGCGTCGAACACGTGCAACGGGCGGTTGTGATCGTAGGTCATGTAATTGGTGATATCCACCAGCGCCGAGATCGGACGCAGACCTATGGCCTTCAACTGATCCTGCAGCCATTGCGGGCTGGGGCCATTCTTCACGCCACGGATCAAACGGCCGGTGAAATGCGGCGCTCCGTCCAGCGTGTCTTCTTCGATTGACACCTTGATCGGACACTCGAAATCACCCGGAACAGACGTATAATCACGCTGCTTCAACGTGCCAATTCCACGCGCGGCCAGATCGCGCGCAATCCCTTCAACCCCCAGCGCATCCGGGCGGTTCGGAGTGATCGCGATTTCGATCATCGGGTCGACTTTGGATGGGTCGTTTTCCGCAAGCCAGTCCACGAATGTATCACCCACTTCGCCCGAGGGCAGTTCGATGATGCCGTCATGTTCATCCGACAGCTCCAGCTCACGCTCGGACGCCATCATGCCAAAGCTCTCGATACCGCGGATCTTGCCGACGCTGATGGTCAGGTCCAGGCCAGGGATGTACATGCCCGGTTTGCAGACCACGACGGTGATCCCTTCACGCGCATTGGGCGCACCGCAAATAATCTGTAGCTCGCCCTCGTCCGTATCGACCTTGCAAACGCGCAGCTTGTCTGCGTCGGGGTGTTTTTCGGCGTGTTTCACATAGCCCAGCGTAAAGCCTGCCAGCCGTTCGGCCGGGTTCACGATCTCTTCGACCTCAAGCCCGAGATCGGTCAGCGCCTCGGCGATTTCATCAACCGAAGCATCAGTGTCGAGGTGGTCTTTCAGCCAGGACAGAGTGAATTTCATTGCACGGGGCCTTTTTTGGCAAACATCCAGTCGGCACAGGCAATGGCAAAGAATGCGCCGGGGTGCAAGCTCTGCGCGTCACGGATACGTGGGGGTGCGGCCCAAAAGCTCATCCAGCTGCCATCCGATCCAGCCATGGGGGATGAAATGCCCGCCGGGATGCGTGTCCAGCACCACCTGCCCCTGCGTGCAATCGGTCCATTCCACTCGGCTAAGGGTCAGGAACGGTTCCACACTCCAATCACCCCGCGGGGTGGCTGCATCGCAGCCGTATTTCTCGCGCCACAGCGCCACCGGATACGTTGTATCGCCACCCGGACCAAACGGGAAATCCATCACAGTGTCATCTGTCCCATGGACATGCCGCACTTCTCGCGGGGCTTGCGGGCAGTTTTCGGTCTGGCGGAGTGTTCCGGCCACACCCAGCAGTGCTGCAATATCATCGCCGGTTTCACAGACAAAGCGCCACGCCATCGCGCTGCCATAGGAGTAGCCTGATACATAGATGCGGGTCGCGTCGATCGGATAGCGCCGGGAGACATCCTCTAGCACCCGGTCGGCAAAAGGCACATCATCCGAGCTTGCGGACCAGAAATCCCAGCTTTTGCCCAAACCGTTCGGGGCCACCAGCAGCACACCCCGACGTTTCGTGGCCCCGGCAATCCGTTCGTGGTTCACCACCATGGTCCCCTGCCGCGCCCAACCGTGGAAATGCAGCAGCACAGGCAGAGGTGTTTCACCATCCCAACCCTCAGGTTCCAGCACATGGTACGAGCGATCACCGAGCTCGCACGCGGTATCGCCGTGGCATTCGGTTTTCCAGGGACCCATGGCAAAGGCAGGCGAGGCCATCAGCAGGAGAAGGCAGAGCAATCGACAGATCATGCGCCCGACCCTAACGAGGCATTCCGCCCTGTCACTTAACATATCGGTGTGGTCCGAACGTAGGCCGGGCTTCAGCCCGGCACCCACCCATCGCACATGGCGGGCTGAAGCCCGCCCTACATAAGGTCAAGACATCAAGCCGCGCTATCGCCAGACCGCGGGATGGCGATCCTTGGGTTGTAGTGGGCAGTTTATGCGGGCCAAATCCGAGTGCTGTTTGAGCGTTGCACTGTCAGAGACAAATCGCCAGCCCGTGCGGGCGGTGTCGTCCATTGGGCTTGAACCAATGGCGCCGCAAAGAACGACCGATAGTGCGGCGGCCTATCGGCCTTTGCTCCGCGCCTTTTTGCCCAGTTTTTTCGCCGCGTCCTGAACATTTGAGATGCGGTTTACTTTTCGCGCTTGTCTAAGAACTGAATTCCCAGCCGTATGTAGCCGACAAACAGACCTGGAATAGCTGCCAACATGATCACGAAGCCAAAAACGACGGACAATGGGCCAAAAAGTGCCATTGCAATGTTGGTCATTACAATCGGTCCAACGAGCAAACCAAGCACCCACCACAAGGGTGCGCTATTTACTTGATCACTCCACCAATCGAAGTAGCGCGCCAGATATACACCCAGCGGATACATTTACCTACTCAAACCACCATGCAGGTTCGGCATATCCAGCGCTGCAAACCCGTAGTGGCGCAGCCAGCGCAGGTCGCTATCAAAGAACGCCCGCAAATCCGGAATGCCGTATTTCAGCATCGCCAGACGGTCGATCCCGATGCCAAACGCAAAGCCCTGATAAACCTCGGGATCAATTCCACCGGCAGCGATCACCTTGGGGTGGACCATGCCCGAGCCCAGAATCTCCATCCAGTCGTCACCCTCGCCGATCTTCAGCTGGCCGTTATCCCATGAACAGCGGATATCGACCTCGGCCGATGGCTCGGTGAAGGGGAAGTGCGAGGCGCGGAACCGTAGCTCGACATCGTCGACCTCAAAGAAGGCTTTCACGAACTCTTCCAGAACCCATTTCAGGTTCGCCATCGAGATGTCCTTGTCGATGGCCAGCCCCTCGACCTGATGGAACATCGGTGTATGGGTCTGGTCGTAGTCAGCGCGGTACACGCCGCCCGGACAGATCACGCGGATCGGCGCGCCCTGTTTCTCCATCGACCGGATCTGTACCGGAGACGTATGTGTGCGCAGCACGTGCGGCGGGCGATTGTCGCCTTCGGCGCGGTGCATATAGAACGTGTCCATCTCGGCCCGCGCGGGGTGGTGACCGGGGATGTTCAGCGCGTCGAAATTGTACCAGTCGTCTTCAACACGCGGCCCTTCGGCCACCGAGAAGCCCAGTTCAGCAAAGATCGCGGTCAGTTCCTCGGTCGCCTGGCTGATCGGGTGGATTGATCCCTGACGGCGCGGGCGGGTCGGCAGGGTGACGTCCAGCCATTCGGTGCGCAGGCGCTCATCCAGTGCAGCATCGGCCAGCGCGGCTTTCTTGGCGGACAGCGCCGAGTTGATCTCATCCTTCAGGGCATTCAGCGCCGGGCCTGCGACCTGACGTTCCTCGGGTGTCATCTTGCCCAGCTCGCGCATCTTCAGCGCGACCTCGCCTTTTTTGCCAACAGCCGCGACGCGGATCGCCTCAAGCGCGTTTTCGTCGCCTGCCTCGGCGATTTGGCCCAGATACTTTGCCTTAAGATCGTCCATGACGGCCCTCTGAATTTGGTCGAGAACCTGCTATCGGCCCCGCCCCGCGATTGCAAGCGGGACGGTGCGCATCAATAGCTGTATTCGGGATAAATCCGGGTCAGGTCGCCATTCCAGTCGCCATTGTAGTGTTCCAGCAACTCATCTGCCGGAACCTTGCCGGTGTCGATGCTTTCCTTCAGCGCGTTCAGGAAATGCGTCTCATCCGGGACCAGCCCACCGGCACCGGGGCGCGCGCGGGCTTTCAGGCCCGCCTCGGAGATTGCCACAACTTCACGCGCCAAATCATGCATGTTGACGTTACCAACCTGCGCCTGAAGCCCGTCTTTGGCTGCCGCAACACGCAGCCCCTCGCGCGTTTCAGCATCCCAGCCCTTGACCAGATCCCACGCCGCATCCAGCGCGGTTTGGTCATAGGTCAGCCCGACCCAGAAGGCGGGCAAGGCGCAAAGCCGTCGCCAAGGGCCACCATCCGCGCCGCGCATCTCCATGAACTTCTTGATCCGCGCTTCGGGGAAGGCCGTTGTCAGGTGATCGGCCCAATCCGACAGGGTCGGCGTTTCACCCGGCAATGCAGGCAACTCACCCTTGAGGAAATCTCGGAACGACATGCCCAGCGCATTGATGTACTGCCCGTCGCGGTAGACGAAATACATCGGCACATCGAGCGCGTATTGGACATAGCGTTCGAATCCAAAGCCATCCTCGAACACGAAGGGCAACATGCCCGTGCGCGCATCGTCCAGATGTCGCCAGATATGGCTGCGCCAGCTTTTCTGGCCGTTCACTTTACCTTCGAAGAACGGAGAATTGGCAAACAGCGCCGTCGCTACCGGCTGCAATGCCAGCGCCACGCGCAGTTTCTGTACCATGTCGGCCTCGGACCCGAAGTCGATATTGACCTGAACGGTACACGTCCGCCGCATCATGGCGCGGCCCATGGTGCCGACTTTTTCCATATAATCGTTCATCAGCCGATACCGCCCCTTGGGCATCAGCGGCATCTGGTCATGCGTCCAGATCGGCGCCGCGCCCAGACCGATGAATCCCACACCGATCTCATCGGCGATATCCTTCACCTCGCGCAGGTGAGTGTTCACCTCATCGCAGGTTTCATGGATCGTCTCCAGAGGGGCACCTGACAGCTCCAGCGCGCCACCCGGTTCAAGGCTGACATTTGCGCCGTCCTTTTCAAGACCGATCAGATGACCGGATTCACGGACCTCTCCCCAGCCGTGGCGATCCCGCAACCCCTCCAACACGGCGACAATGGATCGCTTTCCTTCAAAAGGCAGAGGTTTCAGCGTGTCCTTGCAATAGCCGAATTTCTCATGCTCGGTGCCGATGCGCCAATCTTGCTTGGGTTTGCAACCCGATTCCAGATATTCGGCCAGTTGTTCATGGCGTTCGATCGGACCGCCGCCGGACTGAGGGATGGACATGAACCGTGCTCCGATCCTGCTGTGTCTGTTTTGAAGGTCAAGTGGTGGTCGTAAATGGCGCCAGTGTCAATGCAACGGCAGATGCGCCGGGCGCGACGGTGTACGTTCCCAGATAACGACCGGATGCTGCGATTTGCCGTTGAGTTCCGACAGCATTTGCTCGGTTTTGAGGCCCGGCAGGTTTGAGAATACGTCGAACAATGCCTCGGCTCCTTCTGCATTCACAGGAATGTGAAGCGCTGGCTGGCCCGGCTGATCCAGAACCCAATGTGCGGGGTCGGAGGTCGGGTCAAGGGCCAGACGCTCAATTTCGCGGGACGCGACGATGCCACCGTCCAAGGGGCCCAGATAAGTGATCTGACCTTCATCAATCGTCACGACACCTTGCCCGCCCACACCTGTTCTGAAGCGCGCGCGCTGTATGCCAATCACGGCCAAAGCCGCTGACACGACAATCAGAAACCAGCCTATCCAGGCCAACAGCCCACCCGGCCCGCTGATCCAGCTCAGACCAAGGATCAGGACAAAAGCCGCAACCAGAACCTCGCGCCAACGCCAAAGCGCCAGTTTTGCCTCGGGTCGGATGAAACTCATGAAAGCACCCTTTGCGGTTCCTGCAGCAAAGCGACCTTGTACCATCCCACCTGTTGGAACCCAATCGCCTCATAGGCACGGGCGGCAGGTGTGTTGTTCGCAAACAGGATCGCGGCCGCCGCGCCCTCGGATTTTGCTTTCTGCATCAATGCGGTCGTGACCCGTCGACCCAGGCCACGATTTCTGTTTTTACGTGGAACAAAAACACCACCGACCTGAACTTGGTCGTGAACCCTGGCATTTACAGACGCCATGGCAACCGGCGCGTCGCCTTCCATCAGGACAATCGCCCTGCCTGCGGTCAATTCCGCCTCGACGCGCTCTGCCGCCAGCTCACGCGCCTCTTCGCCTGCGGCCTGTCCGGTATCCTCGATGTAATCCGCGAACCAAGTGTGCAGTCTTGACCGATCCTCGGCGCGCAAATCGCGATATGGAACAGGTGCCTCAGTCAGACCTCGCAAGTCACGTCGATAAAGCGGTTCATCGTGATTCAACCGGTACTTCGCCTGCCCCAATCCCAAAGCGCCCAACGTCAGCTCGACCTGAGGTGCATCCCCCGTCATACCCAAAACGGTTTCGCCTTCGATCATCCGCGCGAAACACTCGACAGCTTCGGTTTCGGCGTTGGGCAATTGAACCATCAGATAGCCCTTCTTGCTGAGCCCAAAGACACCCTGAACCTGATCCTCACCCCAGATGAAGTAGCGGCTGGAATATTCATTCGCATTCAACCCCACCCCGTGGGCCGCCAAATTGCTGCGCAAAAACATTGAACTGTCAGGGTAGCAGGACAGAAACATCTCTAGCGCCGGGGCATCCGATTGAACCGCCTCGCGAATCACGACCAATCCCCCAATGCCTGCTGCCACATGGTCAACGCGGCCACCGCCGCTGTATCCGCCCGCAGAATACGCGGGCCAAGACTGACCACATGCGCATAAGGTAAAGCCGACAGCCGCGCACGCTCAGCGTTGGAGAACCCGCCTTCCGGGCCGATGAGAATCGCCCAGGGGCGCCCTTTTTCATTCGTTGCCAGCCGCAGGGCCGAGCCGACCTCGGCCTCGTTGCAGAACATCAACTGCCGACCTTCAGGCCAGGTATTCAGCACACGGTCCAGCCGCTGAAGGTCTGCCACCTCGGGCACGTAGGTTCCACCGCATTGTTCAGCTGCTTCGACTGCATGAGCCTGAAGCCGGTCTTGCCGGATACGGTCTGCGTTGGTGAATTCAGTCTGAACTGGCAGGATGCGAGCCGCGCCCATTTCAGCGGCTTTTTCTACAATGAAGTCGGTGCGCGCCTTTTTGATCGGCGCAAACAGGAACCACAGATCGGGGGGCAGCTGCAAAGGTTTGGTCTGCCTGACACAGGTCAGAGCGCCACCGCGTTTTCCGGACTCGGCCACCTCGGCCAGCCACTCTCCATCTTTGCCGTTAAACAGCGCCACTGCTCCGCCAACCGGCAGTCGCATGACGCCAAACAGATAGTGCGCCTGATCGCGCGTCAAAGGAACCGATTGCCCCTGACCCAAGGGCTGCTCTACATACAGTCTGATTTTCGCACTCATGAGACCTACATATGCAAGGCAATGCCCCAACACCAGATGGTCAAGTCGCCGATGCCGTCACCGGCAACTGGGTCGACACATATGCCCCAGCCTTTGCCCGACCGTATCTGCGCCTCAGCCGCGCGGACCGGCCCATCGGCACATGGCTGTTGCTGCTTCCATGTTGGTGGGGGCTGGCGCTGGCCATCCTGCATGACGGTCAACCGCGTTGGGAAGATCTGTGGATTGCCCTAGGCTGCGCATTCGGAGCTTTTTTGATGCGGGGTGCCGGTTGCACGTGGAATGATATTACAGACCGGGAATTCGACGCACAGGTTGAACGCACACGCTCGCGCCCGATACCGTCGGGGCAAGTCAGTGTCCGGCAAGCTGCGGCTTGGATGATACTGCAAAGCCTTCTGGCGCTTGGCATTCTTCTCAGCTTCAATCAGGCGGCAATTGCCATGGGTGTGTTATCTTTGCTGCCGGTGACCGTTTATCCGTTTGCCAAGCAGTTTACCTGGTGGCCTCAGGTTTTTCTGGGGCTGGCCTTCAACTGGGGCGCATTACTGGCCTGGACGGCGCATAGCGGGTCGCTCGGCTGGCCTGCTGTCACGCTGTACCTGTCCGGCATCGCCTGGACCCTGTTCTATGACACGATCTATGCACATCAGGATACCGAGGATGATGAACTGGTCGGCATCAAATCCACCGCGCGCCTGTTCGGCACCGACACGGCGAAATGGCTGAAGTATTTTCTGGTCGCAACAGTATCGCTGATGGGGCTGGCCATTATTGATGCCGGGGTGCCTGACGCGTCAATTCTGGCGTTGGGGGTCGCGCTTTGCGGCCCCTGGGCCATGGGCTGGCACATGATGTGGCAATTGCGCGGGCTTGATACCGAAGACAACGCCAAGCTGCTGCTGCTGTTTCGGGCCAACCGCGATACCGGCTTTATTCCGCTGATCTTCCTTTGCGTCGCCTTGTTGCTCTGATTGCACCCGCTGAACGGGGCCTGTAAAGATCGGCGCAAACGCCTGAGGAGTGCCAAACCCAAACATGCGTCTGCCGTATTTTATCGCTGTTTCCCTGATCTTTCTTGTATCAGCTGGCCTGTCACTTCTGGCGGCCAGCTATGCTGTTACCGAGATCGAAGAATCATCGGAACTCGCTGTACGGCGCTCGCTGGACCTGAAAGGACACGATTGGGCCGAGGTCGAAGCCGATGGTTTGCGGGTGGTCCTGACCGGTACAGCGCCAGATGAAGCGACCCGCTTTAACGCTCTGACCGCCGCGGGAACCGAAGTTGATACATCCCGCGTAATCGACGAAATGGAGGTTATCGCAACTTCCGCCCTCGCAGCACCGCGCTTTTCGGTAGAAATCCTGCGAAATGACAGTGGAATTTCGGTGATAGGTCTGATCCCGGCCAGTGAGAACAGGGATAAGCTGATCCAACGGCTTGGCAATCTGGACAGATCTGTTGCCATTTCGGACCTGATGGAAACAGCAGATTACCCGAAGCCCAAAGGGTGGGATGCCGCAATATCTTACGCGTTGGAGGCCCTGACCCACCTGCCCCGCGCCAAAATTTCCGCCAACCCGGATCTGGTCAGGATCACGGCAATTGCCAACAGTCAGCAAGAAAAACAAAAACTGGAACGCGACCTGACCCGCAGGGCACCGCCCAGTCTGCGGGTTGGGCTGGCGATTTCGGCACCTCGCCCGGTCGTCACACCTTTTACTTTGCGTTACCTGATCGACGAAGAAGGCGGGCATTTTGACGCCTGCTCGGCGCAGGATGAGAAGGCACGTGACCGAATCGTGGCCGCCGCGAAAAACGCCGGGTTGACGGGGCCTTATTCCTGCACCGTCGCCTTGGGCGAACCATCACCACGCTGGCCAGAAGCAGCCGAGAAAAGCATTCAGGCGCTGTTCCGGATAGGCCAGGGTTCGGTCACCATGTCAGACGCGGACATTACCCTGATCGCAGCGGAGGGAACCGATCCTGCGGTGTTCGACCGGGTTGTGGGCGAGCTTGAAACCGAGCTGCCTGCGGTCTTCGCCTTGCACGCCGTATTGCCCGAGCCTGAGACAACGAACCCAAATGGCCCGGTCGAGTTCTCGGCCACCCGCAGCCCTGAAGGGCTGGTGCAATTGCGCGGACGGCTGGGTGATGAAACTCTGCGCGACATGGTCGACAGCTACGCGCGCGCGGCCTTTGGATCCGATCAGGTATATACTGCCACCCGCATCGTTTCGGATCTCCCGGCGGACTGGCCTGTACGTGTTCTGGCCGGTCTGGAGGCTTTGGGTCAGCTCCACAACGGCGTATTGACCGTAACACCCGATACGGTCGAACTGATCGGCCTCAGCCACGAAGAAGACGCCAAGGCCCGCATCGCAGGTCAATTGTCCGACAAGTTGGGCGAGGGGCAGGAATACACCCTGACCATCACCTATCAGCCCCCACCGGAACCCGAGGACGCCCTGCCCGACCCGGAAGTCTGCGAGGCCCAAATTGCTGAAATTCAGGCCACCAGCAAAATCGCCTTTGAGCCCGGATCGGCCACGATTGCATCAGACTCGCGCGATGTGGTGAACCAGATTGCGGATATCCTGCGCGACTGCGGTCCGATCCGTATGGAGATTCAGGGCCACACAGACAGTCAGGGCCGTGAAGAGATGAACCAACAACTCAGCCAGGCGCGGGCGCAATCCATTCTGAACGAGCTGCGCGGGCGGCGCATTCCTACCAGCAGCTACACCGCTGTGGGGTATGGGGAAACGCAACCCATCGCTGACAACGACACCGAAGAGGGCCGGGAAGAAAACCGCCGGATCGAGTTCCGTCTAATCCGCCCTGAGCCTGTTGAGAGTAGTGAAACAGGCCTTGAAGCGCTTGAGGCCGAGGCTGCGACTTCCGCAGAGGACCAAACCGACACGACCGCACCAGATGCGGATGCAGGGGACCAGTAAGTTGAACAGAACAGAATTCGTCATTGTAACTGCCATTATCCTGTTCGCCGCCTTCTGCATGGGCTGGTTTGCCAACTGGTTGGCGCACCGCCTGTCCCGAGTAAGTCAAAGCGACGTTGCCGATCTGGATCGGATGAGTCAGGAGTTGCACGAGGCGGAGGAAACCCGCGATCAGGCCATCACCTATTTGCAGCAACGTGAGGCCGAATTGACAAACCAGCTAACCCAGACAGAGGCCGAGCTGGCAGCTGCTATGGATGGCCTGCGGGCCGCGCGTCAGGAGGCCGAAGAACTGCGCGGACGGATCAACAACGCGGATTAAGCATACGACCTTGCGCCACCGCCCAAGTTTGCAAGAATAAACGGTCGCTAAATCACTACCACCGGGTCAGCGCGTCTTCGTCTTCGTCTTTGGCTGCGACCCATTCCGCACCAGAGTGGGTGATTTCCTTCTTCCAGAAGGGTGCGCGAGACTTCAGATAATCCATCAGATATTCCGCTGCCTCAAACGCATCTTTACGATGCGGCGCAGCGGTCGCCACCATCATGATCCTGTCTCCCGGGGCCAGTCGGCCATGACGGTGGATCACCAGGACGTCACCCAATGACCACCGCTCCTTGGCTTCCTGGGCGATCTTGGTCAGCGCCCGTTCCGTCATACCAGGATAGTGTTCAATCTCCATCACATCCAGATCACCGCTTGCCAAGTCGCGCACAACGCCGGTGAAGGTGACAATGGCTCCGTTGGCATCATCCCCCGCGGCAAAAGCATTGGCCTCGGCGCCCAGATCGAATGCTTCCTGCTGAACAGCGATCCGCATCGCTCAACCGCCCGTCATTGGTGGAAAAAACGCCACTTCCCGAACGCCCGAAAGCGAGGCGTCAAAATCCGACAACTCCTGATCCAGTGCAACGCGCAGGGCGGACAAATCGGCAAATGCTGCGGCATAGCGTTCTTCCCGCGCGCTCAACTCGGCCACCAGGTCATTAACTGTGACTGCCTGCGTCTCGACCTTTTCCTTTGGCAAACCGATACGTTCGCGTACCCATGCAAAATACAGCACATCCATCCCTCAGATCTCCTTCAGATGTGGCATGGCTTTACGTAGGTAATCATAGCCGGTGATCAATGTCAGCGCCGCCGCAATCCACAGCAACCACAGCCCGATCTGGCCTGCCCAGAACATACCATGGATGTTCCAGCGCAGGTGATTCACATCTTCAACCTGGCCTGCGATAATCTGTTCTACCAGCGCGGCGTCCATGCCGAAACTCGCCATCACGGCATAGTGTTCAAAGATGCCCTGCGAGAACAGAACGGCGATGGCGATCATCTGCGCTGTAGTTTTCCACTTGGCCAGCTTTGTAACCTTCAGCGTCCCCGCCACATCGCCCAGATATTCGCGCAGGCCCGAGACAAAAACCTCGCGGAACAGGATCACGGTGGCGGGTAGCACCAGCCATGGCGTCCAGTGTTCGGTCGAATAGCCAACCAGAATCATCAGCGCGATCACCACCATTGCCTTGTCGGCAATCGGATCCAGCATCGCGCCCATCTTGGTTTCCTGTTTCCACGCACGGGCCAGATAGCCATCAAACCAATCGGTGATCGCCGCCGAAAGGAATAGGATCAAAGCGAACCAGTCCGCATAGGGCCGGGTGAAGTACAAAAACATTACGGCCAGACCGGGCGCAGCCAGCAGGCGTAGAACCGTCAGGATATTGGGCAAATTCCACTTCATGGCTTGGACCCTATATCGCCGGTTCAAGACAGAAAAGACAAACCGGTAAAAAACTACATCACTCACAACAGCTTGGTCAAAGCGCCGCAGGTCCGACGCTTTGCGCCTCGTGCACTTGGCGTTTCACGTCTTTGCAGTCAGATTGCCCGTCGACTGCAAAGAGGAACGTACAGGATGACAGCGCATATTCAAACCGACGCCCGGTCGAACATGGTCGGCAGCCTGTGGATGGTGGCCGCAATGGCGGGCTTTGCGTTGGAGGATGCGTTGCTGAAAGTAGCATCGACCGCGCTTCCGATCTGGCAGGTTCTGGTTCTGTTCGGGACGGGCGGGTCCGTAATCTTTGCCGCGCTGGCGTCGGCTCGTGGAAAACGTCTGATACACCCAGACGTTCTATCCCGCCCGATGAAAGTTCGGGTGCTGTTCGAAGTCTTTGGTCGGCTGTTCTATGTGCTCGCCATCGCGTTGACGCCCTTGTCCTCGGCCACCGTGATCTTGCAAGCAACGCCTTTGGTTGTGGTCGCAGGCGCGGCGTTATTCTTTGGTGAAGCGGTTGGTTGGCGGCGATGGAGCGCGATTTTTGTCGGTATGATCGGAGTCGTCATTATTCTGCAACCGACCGGGGACAGTTTTTCACTACTGTCGATGCTGGCCGTGCTGGGTATGTTAGGGTTCGCAGGGCGTGATCTGGCCAGCCGCGCGGCCCCTGCGACCCTTGGAACCGAAGTACTGGGGTTTTATGGTTTCCTCAGCATTATCGTCGCGGGCCTTGCCTATCGGGTGTGGGAAGGCGCACCCATGACACCGGTTAGCACGCACACCAGCCTGCATCTGACGGGCGCGGTTCTGATGGGCGTCATGGCCTATGCCGCGCTCATGAACGCAATGCGCACGGGTGAAGTGTCAGCCGTGACCCCGTTCCGCTATACGCGACTGCTGTTCGGTATCGGGTTGGGTATCGCACTGTTCGGCGAAAGCCTGGACCGTACTATGTGGGTCGGCAGCGCGCTTATTGTGGCCTCGGGCCTCTATATCCTGTGGCGGGGGCGACAGGTCTAACCCTTGTCGTGGAAGAAATCATAGACTTTCTGAGCCAACCCGGCCGAGATTCCCTCGACCGCTTTCAGGTCTGCCAGATTGGCCCGGCTTACCGCTTTGGCGCTGCCGAAGTGAGTCAGCAAGGCGCGCTTGCGTGCAGCCCCGACGCCCGGAATTTCATCCAGCGGCGTGGCACCAACGGCCTTGGCGCGTTTCGCACGGTGGGTGCCAATGGCAAAACGGTGCGCCTCGTCCCTTAGCCGTTGAATAAAGTACAAGACCGGATCGTTGCGTTTTAGGGCAAAGGGGCGCTGGCCGATCCGGTGAAACTCTTCCTTGCCGTGGTCACGGTCGACCCCTTTGGCAACACCGACCATCGGAATGTCTTCGACCCCGTGGGCCTGCATGATCTCGTGCACAGCGCTGACCTGTCCGGCACCGCCATCGATCAACAGCAGGTCGGGCCAAAGCCCTTTATCCCGATCCGGGTCTTCTTTTTGAAGGCGGGTGAAGCGACGGTTCAGAACCTCTTTCATCATGCCAAAATCATCACCCGGCGTCAGGTCGTCGCCGCGAATGTTGAACTTGCGATAGGCGTTTTTCATGAACCCGTCGGGCCCTGCCACGATCATACCACCCACCGCGTTAGTGCCTTGGATATGAGAGTTATCGTAGACCTCAATCCGTCCCGGTGGACTATCCAGATCAAACGCCTCTGCCACCCCGCGCAGCAACTTGGCCTGCGTGGCGCTTTCCGACATGCGCCTGGCCAGAGACTCTCGCGCATTGCGCAAGGCACCTGCAACCAGTTCCTGTTTCTCACCCCGCAGCGGGACAAGGATTTCGACTTTGCGCCCGGCTTTCTCGGACAAAGCCTCCTGCATCAGATCGGCGTTTTCGATCCCGTCCGACAAGATCAACTGCCGTGGTGGTTCCTTGTTGTCGTAGAACTGGCCAAGGAAAGCCTCCATCACTTCGGCATGTGATACATCCGGGCCAACACGCGGATAAAAGTCCTTGTTGCCCCAGTTCTGGTTGGCACGGATGAAGAATACCTGAACACAGGCTTGCCCGCTGTCCATATAAAGGCCGATCACATCCGCCTCGGTCACGCCACGAGGGTTGATGCCTTGCGCGGTCTGTACCTGCGTCAGCGCCCGGATGCGGTCGCGCAGACCGGCGGCGCGTTCGAACTCCATAGCCTCGGACGCCGCCATCATCTGTTCAGCCAGTTCCTCCTGCACCTTGGTCGAGCGCCCCGACAGGAAACGTTCTGCATCCTTGACGCTTTCACTGTAATCCTGCTCCGAAATCAAACCGACACACGGCCCGGAACACCGTTTGATCTGATAAAGCAGACAGGGCCGCGTGCGGCTGTCGAACATGGAATCCGAACAGTTGCGCAGCAGGAATGCCTTTTGCAGCTGGTTCAATGTGCGGTTTACAGCACCCGCGCTGGCAAATGGTCCGAAATAGGCGCCTTTTTCCTTCTTCGCCCCACGGTGTTTTTTGATCTGCGGAAAGTCATGATCCTTGGCGACCAGGATGTTCGGAAAGCTTTTGTCGTCCCGAAGCAGCACATTGTATTTCGGTTTAAGCTGCTTGATCAGGTTCTGCTCCAGCAGCAGCGCCTCGGTTTCCGTTCTTGTGGTCAGAAACATCATCGAAGCGGTCGAGGAAATCATCTTCTCGATCCGGCCCGAGTGACCCGGCCTTGTATAGTTCGACACCCGCGCCTTCAGGTTTCGCGCCTTGCCCACGTATAAAACCCGACTGTCGGCATCCAGCATCCGGTACACCCCGGGTGAGCTGTCCAGCGTCTTCGCATAACGCTGAATGCAGGCATAACCGGTCAGGGACGATTCACTGTGGGTAGTCATGGGATTCCGATATGATTCTCTTTTACTGGCTGCAATCTTGCGGGCTTCAGATCAAGAGAAAACAAATCCACGATTCCTGTGGATAAGTGTGAAGATAAGTTTTCACAGCCTTAGATTTTCCCTTGTTTCATTACCACTTCATTAACATGCACAAAAAATAGGCACATTATCAAGATGCTGATTTTTAACGATATTTTTTCACACATTTAGCAAGTGTATGAAAAAAAAGACATTTTTGTAACACGCAGGTAACACAAACGTGCGCGGTGCAAAACTTGCAGCGATATTGCTTATTCAACTCCCAGAACATCCGGTGTTTTCCACCCCAGGTGTTGGCCGCCATCCACGCATATCAGTTGCCCCGTTACTGCGTGTGCATCCAGAAAATATCCCAAAGCGGCGGTGATATCCGACGGATTTGACCCGCGTTCCAGAACAGTATTCGTTCGTTGCGCCTGGAAATGCTCAGCGCTTTGACGATGCCCCTGTACCGTTGGTCCGGGTCCGATGGCATTGACCCGGATTGCAGGGGACAGCGCCTGTGCCGAGGTACGGGTCAGCGTCCATAGCCCCATTTTGGCGATGGTGTAAGACATGAACTCGGGTGTCAGCTTGCGTACACGCATGTCCACCATGTTGATGATCAGACCGGTCGCAACAGGTTCGCCATTTTCGTCCGTGTCCGGGGCCAGCCCCTGCCCGGCCATGGCTTGGGTCAAAACGAACGGTGCCCGCAGATTACTGTCGAGATGGCGGTCCCAGCTTTGGCGGGTCGCGGTGTGAACGCTGTCATACTCAAAGATCGAGGCGTTGTTCACCAGACAGGTGATCGGCCCGCCCAGAGCCTCGGCTGCTTTGGGCAGCAGATCCTGCACCTCTGCCTCATCCAGAAGATCAGCCTGCAATGCCACTGACCGTCGGCCCATAGCCTGGACCTCCGCCACAGTCTCGTGCGCGGGGCGTTCTGAGGACGCATAATGAACGGCGACATCATATCCACGACCCGCCAGATAAAGCGCCATGGCCCGACCCAGACGAATACCGGCACCGGTCACTAAAGCTCGGGTCATGCTTCACCTCGTTTTGTCAGATCACACCAGCAATACAGTGACATAAAGCGCATAAAGGAAGGTCAGCACCAGCCCCCAACCGCGAGAGATATCCTGCTTGAAAACAACAAAGGGAACCAGAAGCAGCGATGCGCCCAGCATGACCCAAAGGTCAAAATGCAGGAAACCGGGATCGACCGGGATACGCCCGAACCAGGTTGCGATCCCGATAATGGCCAGAAGGTTGAACATGTTCGAGCCAATCACGTTGCCAAGGGCCACATCGGCCTGTCGGCGCAAAGCGGCCATCACGGTTGTCGCCAGTTCAGGTAAAGACGTTCCAACCGCAATCAGAGTCAGACCGATAACTGTTTCACTGACACCATATGTCCGGGCGATGACCGTCGCATTTTCCACCAGCAGGTGCGCCCCCATAGGAAGGCCCACAAGGCCGAGGATCAGGTAAACCGATACCTTCCAGTAAGGCATGTCAGGATCGGCTTCTTCCAGACCTTCAAGGTCGTCGTCATCGGCACAGGCTTCGCCACAGGCCTTGCGGTGCGCCTTTGCTTCACGAAACGCATTCATCAGAACCAGGCCCAAAGCCGCCAGCAGGATCAGGCCGCTGACGACGGTGAATGTTCCACAAAACGCCAACCCTATGAACAGGGCCGTCGCCATCAGCATGAAGGCATAGTTCCTACGGCTGTCGCATTCGCTGGTATGGATCGTTGCCAGCATCGCAGGAAGACCAAGAACCAACAGGATGTTGGCCGTGTTTGATCCGACAACATTGCCCAGCGCGATACCCGGTGCGTGTTCCTTGACGGCGCTGATAGCAATCAGCAGCTCGGGCGCGGACGTGCCGAAGGCCACAATCGTAAGGCTGACGATCAGGGCCGGGACCCCCAAGCGCAGGCTCAGGTTCACTGCGCCACGCACCAAGGCATCGCCTGCCAGCAACAGGATCAACAAGCCAAGACCAGACAGCAGCCACGTGGTGATCAAGCCCGGCCTCCTTTTTCACAGGCACAAGGGCCTTTTCCGATGCGATAGCGACCGCATCGCGGACATTTCGCCGAGCTTAGCCTTTTCTGCCCGGGAAACCGCAGCTTGCCGAACATTGCCAATACGCCCATTGCGATCAGAAAAAGAGTGACAGCCTTTACGATCACGTCACAAACCGAAACGCGCGTAGGCTGCCCGCTCCTCTAACCCTGCGATAGCATCCTGCGCTAGGCTGGCACCAAGCCGGGTCCAGATCGGTTTTTTCACGCCATAGCGGCGAAATTTGACCTTGTCACCGAAACGGTCCTGCAACTTTGGCTTCAGATGGGCGATGCCGTCGATAAGCCCCAGTTCCTGCGCGCGACGCGCCAGCCAGACCTCGCCCGTGAACAGATCAGCTTCCTGATTCAGCTTGTCCCCGCGCCGATCTTTGACATGCGCAATGAAATTCTCGTGGATATCGCCCAATAACCCTTGCAGGCGGGCTACATCCTCTTTCTTTTCCGGTGAAAACGGGTCGAGCATGGACTTCGATTTCCCGGCGGTATGGACCCGCCGCTCAAATCCCTGCCGCGCCAGAAAGACATGCGCGCCAAATCCAGCCGAGATCACACCGATCGATCCCAGTACAGAACTGTCATCGGCCCAGATCTCATCCGCTGCGGCGGCCAGCCAATACCCACCGGATGCAGCGACGTCTTCGACAAAAGCGATGACCGGCACGTCCAGTTCTTCGGACAAACGCCGAATGCGCGCACCGATCATTGAACTTTGGACAGGGGATCCGCCCGGTGAATTGATCTCAAGCGCCACGGCCGCAGGTTTTCCCTTGCGAAAGGCTTTCTCGAGAACCGGCGCAAGCGTGGCGTCGTTCAAGGACCCGCGCCCGGCCATTCCAATGGCGCCGGACAGGCGGACAACGGCCACACAGGGGTGTTTTTTGACGAACGGCAGGCTGAGCTTCATGGGTGCCGATGTAGAGTGCCACCAACCCGTAAACAAGAGACTCTTCGAACCTTGAACGCGACGTGAACCAAATTCACACACTCAATGGGCAAAAATGCAACGCCCCGGTGCGGGTTAGCTGCGAATGCGCCAGCCAGTTTTGAAGATCCAGCCAATGACCGCCAGACACACCCCAGTAAAGGCTATGATGGCCAGCAAACTCAGGGCGATGGGCACATCCGCAAGCCCGAAAAACGACCAGCGAAACCCCGAAATCAGATAGACGACCGGATTGAACAACGTGATCGTCTGCCACAGAGGCGGCAGCATCGAGATTGAATAAAACGTACCGCCAAGGAAGATAAGTGGCGTGACCACAAGCTGCGGTACCAGAGACATCTGTTCAAAATTACTGGCCCATATCCCGATGATAAAGCCCAGCAACGAGAAGCTGAGACATGACAGGATCAAAAACGCCGCCATGGCAAAGGGGTGTTCGATCCGTATGTCGACGAAGAAGGTCGACGTGGCCAGAATGACCAGTCCCACGAACAGCGCTTTGGTGGCCGCTGCACCGACATACCCAATCACGATTTCGATAAAATTCACCGGCGCCGACAGCAACTCGTAAATGGTGCCCAGAAACTTTGGGAAATAAATTCCGAAAGACGCGTTCGAGATCGACAGCATCACCACCGACAACATAATCAAGCCCGGCACAATGAACGCGCCGTAGGATACGCCCTCGACCTCCTGAATTCGACTGCCGATGGCGGTGCCAAACACCACGAAATACAGCGAGGTGGAAAGAACCGGTGACAGGAAGCTTTGCGCCAGGGTGCGAAAGAAGCGAGCCATTTCGAACCGGTAGATTGCAGCGATTGCGGTCCAGTTCATGCCGCCTCTCCGGATACCAGATTTACAAATATCTCTTCCAGGCTCGATTGCCGTGTCTGCACATCGCGCAACACCAGCCCGGCCTGCGACACGTCATTCAACAGGGTCGTTATCCCCGTGCGATCCGCATGGGTATCGTAGGTATAGATCAGGCTATCCCCCGCGCCGTTGAGGGTCAGATTGTGGCTGGCCAAATCATCGGGAATCCTGGCGATTGGCTCGGTCAGCATGACGACAATCTGCTTTTTGCCCATCTGCGCCATAAGCGTGTCTTTATCCTGCACCAAAAGCAGCTCACCCTTGTCAATGACGCCGACGCGATCCGCGATGGCTTCGGCCTCTTCGATATAGTGGGTGGTCAGAATGATGGTGACACCGTCCCGTTTCAGCTCGGCCACGATTTCCCACATATCCTTGCGCAGCTCGACATCCACACCCGCCGTCGGTTCATCCAGAAACAAAACACGTGGTTCATGCGCCAAGGCCTTGGCGATCAGCACGCGGCGTTTCATGCCGCCCGACAACTCCTTGATTGCGTTCTTGCGCTTTTCCCACAGCGAAAGCTTGCGCAGAATGTCCTCGATC
This sequence comes from Ruegeria sp. SATB027, assembly GCF_059613825.1. NCBI lineage: Bacteria > Pseudomonadati > Pseudomonadota > Alphaproteobacteria > Rhodobacterales > Roseobacteraceae > Ruegeria > Ruegeria sp. SATB027. Next base: position 22,700 of record NZ_JBXWTH010000032.1, on the reverse strand, counting down.
CGGGCGTTGTCTTTGCCCAGCCCAAACAATCCGCGTGACAGCCGAACCGTGTTCCAGACCTTTTCAAACGGTTCCAGCGCAATCTCTTGCGGGACAAGCCCGATCATTCTGCGCGCTGCGCGATAGTCCGACTGAATGTCGTGCCCGCCGACTGAAACCGTACCGGATGTTGGCGTGGTTATTCCGCAGATCGTCGAGATCAGAGTAGTTTTTCCCGCCCCATTCGGCCCCAGAAGCGCAAGAATTTCGCCTTCTTCAATGTCCAGAGACACACCTTTCAGCGCCTCGAACCCATCGGCGTAGGATTTGCGCAGATCTCTGATGGATAAAATGGTCGTCATATCCGCTCCCCGTTCTGGCCCAGACCCTATCGCCCCGAACACAGGGATAACAGGCCCATTCCGCACCATGTGATGAACAACTGCCAAAAGGAAGACCGCCCGCGCCAGCAATCATCCGGCTTGCAATCCCGACACCAGCCAGCAAACTCTGCCGGAAACGGAGGGCCTTGATGCTGAACGGAATACGTGTTGTCGAACTCGAAGGTCTGGGCCCCGGCCCGTTTAGTGCCATGTTACTGGCAGATCTGGGCGCTGACGTGATAACAGTCCACCGCAAAGGGGGCGCCGCAACACCGGGTATGCCGGAACGTTCCCTGCTGGACCGGGGCAAAAGATCCATCGCACTTGATCTGAAGAACGCCAATGATCTGGATACCGCACTTCGCCTTATTGACACAGCCGATGCCCTGATCGAAGGATTCCGCCCCGGTGTGATGGAAAAACTGGGGCTCGGCCCGGATACCTGCCTGACCCGCAATCCAAAACTGGTCTATGGGCGCATGACGGGCTGGGGGCAGAATAGCCCGCTGGCCGACACGGCGGGGCATGACCTGAATTACATCGCCCTGTCCGGAGCGCTCTGGTATGCATCACGTCCCGGCCAAGCACCGCAGACCCCGCCAACGTTGGTGGGTGATATCGGCGGTGGGGCCATGTATCTTGTGGCAGGCGTTCTGGCAGGGCTCATCAATGCGCAACGCACTGGCGCAGGTACTGTCGTTGACGCGGCAATCTATGACGGCTCGGCCCATATGATGAACCTATTGATGACAATGCGCCAAACCGGCAACCTGTCTGAAACCCGGGGTCAAAGCCTGTTGGACGGTCCCCACTGGAGCAGAACCTACGCCTGCGCCTGCGGTGGCTATATTTCCGTGCAATGCCTCGAACCAAAATTCTACATGCAATTTCTGAGCTTACTGGGCCTCACAAACGATACCGAGTTTCAACGGCAATACGACCGTGATCTGTGGCCTTCGCTTTCACGCCGTCTGACCGATATTTTCGCCAGTCAACCACGCGACCATTGGGAGGCCCTGTTTCGAGGAACAGATGCCTGCGTTGCCCCAGTTCTCAGCCCGGACGAAGCCCGCTCACACCCGATGAACCTCCATCGCAACTGCTGGCAGGATTTTGACGGCGCATTTCAGGCAGCCGCCGCCCCACGGTTTTCAGGCCATGACTGGACCCCGAAACCCAGCCCCATGCGCGGCGAGCATACTAAAGAGATCCTCGCAGAGCTCGACAGCCTGCGCTGATCCGCACTTCATCTGGCCCAAAATATCCCGGGGGATGAATTGGCCGCAGGCCAAGAAGGGGGCTGGCCCCCTTTAACCTGCTTACTGCCCGCGCACCGTATCAATCATCAACTGAACATTCTCAGGATCGGCATCCGGCGTGATCCCATGTCCCAGGTTGAAGATGTGCGGCCCTTTCGAGAAAGCCTCGACAATCCGCCGCGTCTCATCCACCAGAGCCTGCCCACCGGTCACCATATGCGACGAGGCCAGGTTTCCCTGCACACAACCATCAACCTGTACATGTCTGGCGGCCCAATCGGGCGACACCGAGTTGTCCAGCGCGACGCAATCCACGCCCGTCGTCTTGGCAAACCCGACATACCCCTCCCCCGCCTCGCGCGGGAAACCGATCACCGGGATGCCGGGGTGACGTTCCTTGATGGCCTGCGTAATCACACGGCACGGTTCCACCGCGTATTTGCGAAACGCCTCACCTTTCAGGGAACCCGCCCAGCTGTCGAAAATCTTGACCACCTCGGCCCCGGCGTCGATCTGAGCCGACAGATACTCGATTGTTGCCGCCGTGATGCGATCCAGCAGCGCCTCGAATAAGGCAGTATTGCTCTCTCGCAGAGCGTGTGCCGGTCCCTGATCGGGTGTTCCACGCCCAGCGATCATGTAGGTCGCGACTGTCCAGGGCGCGCCGGCAAACCCGATCAGCGCGGTCTCAGACGGCAATTCTCGCGACAGGATCCGAACCGTTTCATAAACGGGCGACAATGTCTCGTGAATCGCGTCCACCGGCTTCAACGCATCAAACTCGGATTGCCGCGTGATCGTCGACAAACGTGGGCCTTCGCCGGTCACAAACCACAGATCCGCACCCAGCGCCTGCGGCACCAGCAGGATATCGGCAAACAGGATCGCAGCATCAAACCCATAGCGCCGGATCGGCTGCAATGTGACTTCGGCGGCCAGTTCCGGGTTATAGCATAAAGACAGAAAATCTCCGGCCAGGGCACGGGTAGCCCGGTATTCCGGCAGATACCGGCCCGCCTGGCGCATCATCCAGATTGGCGGCACATCCTGTACTTCACCCGCCAGCGCCCGCAGCAGTTTCTTTGTCTCGGCCATTTTCGCCCCCAGTCTTCCGGTTTTCGCAACGGGTCGTCCTTCGGCGGCAATTTGTCAAGCTCAGCCCCCATTGTCAGGGCAATGTGACGCGACTAAAGCTGTGCACATGACTTTGACCCTGCCCACCCCCGCATCGCCCCTCAGAATTGGCACCCGTGGTTCACCGCTGGCATTGGCTCAGGCCTATGAAACCCGCCAGCGCCTGAGCGATGCGTTTGATCTACCCGAAGCGGCCTTTGAAATCGTCGTGATCAAGACAACTGGCGATAATCGCGCTATGATCGATGCGGATCGTCCCCTGAAGGAAATCGGCAACAAGGGCCTGTTCACCAAGGAAATCGAAGAGGCGATGTTGCGCGCCGAAATCGATATCGCCGTGCATTCAACGAAAGACATGCCTGTTGAGCAGCCCGAAGGGCTGGTTCTGGACACATTCCTTCCGCGCGAGGATGTGCGTGACGCTTTCATCTCGCCGCGCCTTAACTCGATCCACGATCTGCCCGAAGGGGCTGTTGTGGGCACCTCGTCTTTGCGGCGCCGGGCACAGCTGCTGAACCGGCGGCCGGACCTGAAAGTGGTTGAGTTTCGCGGGAACGTGCAGACGCGGCTGAAAAAGCTGGAAGCCGGGGTTGCGGATTGCACTTTTCTGGCCATGGCTGGCATTCGCCGTCTGGGCATGGACGAGATTCCAGCCAGCGCCATTTCTCCGGATGACATGCTGCCCGCGATTGCACAGGGTACCATTGGCATCGAACGGCGCAGCAACGATATGCGCGCGGCTGAAATGCTTGAAGCGATTCATCACACGGAAACAGGATGGCGGCTGGCCGCTGAACGCGCCTTGCTGGCCGCGCTGGACGGATCTTGCGAAACTCCGATCGCTGGTCTGGCAGAACTGGACGGAGACAACTTAAGGCTGCGCGGCGAAGTCCTGCGCCCAGATGGATCGGAAACCGTGAACAGAGATGTGACCGGTTCCGTCAAAGACGGGCCGGAAATGGCCCGCACGATGGCAGCAGACCTGTTGGAGCAGGCAGGTCCGGGTTTTTTTGATTGGAAAAATTCAAATTAATTTAAGGCAGTGTGAACTTGATCACTGTGACCGCCGAGATTCTCGGGCATTAAAGTGACATACCGATGAGGAAGTCGGGTCAGTCTCGAAAGTATCGAAAAGTTTTCAGATTGCCGGTGATTTAATCAGTATTCGAGGGGGCGAGGCTGACCCCCGACTTCCAAAGGTAGCGGGTCGCTGTTGAACTCAACAGCGACCCGTTTACGTTGTATACATCCAACCTTCAGGAAATGGCATCAACCGCGTGACGGACGGCGATGCGTGTCTGTTCCAGATCCGCATCGGTGATCGCCAGCGACGGATAAAGCTTGCCCGGAGACTTGAAGATTCCATGGGCGCGCAGCACCGCATTATAAGTGGCGTTGCGCTGTGGATCATCGTGGTTTGCGCTGCGATAATCACGGCACTCGGCGTTGGTGAAATAGATGTCAAACAAAGTCTCGTCACCGCAAATCCGATGCGCGATGCCCGCTTCATTCAAGGCGTCCGACTGAATCTGCTGCAAGTGTTTTCCAATTGCGCGCAAACGCTCATACGCGCCTTCACGCCGCAAAATCTCCATCGTCTTCAGCCCAGCGGCCGAGGCGACCGGATTCCCCGAGAGGGTACCCAACTGCATCAGCCAACCTTCTTCCCCGACCTTCGACTTATCGAAATGCTTCATGATCTCGACGCTGGCACCAAGCGCAGCCAGAGGGAAGCCGCCACCCGTGATCTTGCCCAAAGTGCAGATATCCGGTGTGACCCTGTATCGTTCCTGCGCCCCGCCATAAGCCAGCCGGAATCCGGTGACGATCTCATCAAAGATCAGCAACACACCATGTTGATCACACAGGGTTCGAAGGCCTTGCAAATATCCCGGCATTGGCGGAATGATTCGTTGCAAAGGCTCGACCATAATCGCGGCAACGTCGTCATTTTCATCCAGCAAAGCAGCGACGGCTTCCAGATCGTTAAAGGGCGCGATCAGCATTTGCTCGGCCACGCTGTCGGGGATACCGGCGCTGTCGGGAACAGCCTGCGGGAAATTAACTCTGCGGCTTGGGGCAAGGCTCATCTGCGCCTCGGCGCTCATACCGTGGTAACCGCCTTCAAACTTCAGGATCTTGCTGCGCCCGGTATAAGCCCGCGCCAGGCGAATCGCATACATGTCGGCTTCGCCTCCCGACGCGACAAAGCGCACCTGCTCGCAGCAGGGAACGGCGTCGATGATGGCCTCGGCCAGTTCGATTCCTTTTCTGTTATTGGCAAAAAACGTCATCCCTTTGGGCAGCTGTTCCAAAACGGCTTCCATCACTTCAGGGTGACCATGACCCAGCAGCATCGGACCCGACCCGATCAGGTAATCGACATATTCGTTGCCATCCTCGTCCCAGACACGGCTGCCTTCACCACGGGCGATGATGATGCCCGGATCAAAGTTGCCAAACCCCCCGGCGGGTAGAACTTCGTTCGCGCGAGCAATCCATTCGGATTGTGATTGGATTTTCAGCATCTCAGTCGATCTCCAGAATTGGGGTGCCAAGGATATCGAGGTCCGGCACAACACCTAAACCCGGACCTTCGGGCGGAGCAATCCGGCCGTTTTCACGAATTGGTGCATCAGGACACAGACGCGGGGCCACGTAAGACGACAAGTCACACGTGTTCATCAGAGAACCTTTCGGCGTCGACGCCGCAAAGTGAAGTGAAGCCGCAGTAATAATGTCAGACCCCCATGTGCATTCCGCGCAAATCTCGGCACCAAGATGCACGGTCAGATCCCGTGCACGACGCATTGCTGACAATCCGCCGAATTTCGAAAGTTTAAGCGCCACCGCATCCATGCAACCCAGTTCATACGCACGCAAAAGCGAGCCAAGATCAAAGGCACTCTCGTCGATTTTCATCGGAAGACCAGTAGCCTGACGGACAGCGGCACAGTCTTCCAGCGTTTTGCAGGGCTGTTCCACCATCACGTCCAGATGTGCCACCGCACGCCCGGTACGGGTCGCCTGCAATCGCGATGCTCCACAATTCCAGTCACCATATACCAACGGCCCGATTCCCACGGCTTCGCGCACTTTGATCAACCGTTCGGCATCCGCCTGCCAATCTCCCTCGACGCCCAGCTTGACCTGAAACTGCCGGATTCCGGTTTGAAAAGCGGATTTGGCAATACGCGCCATCTCGTCCGGTGCGATGCAGGTGATCGAATGATAGAGCGGCATATCCGCCTGCGTTCGCCCACCCAACACCGCATAAACCGGCAACCCTGCCGCCTGACCGAACAGGTCCCAAAGCGCGATATCGACGATCGATTTCGCGTATTGATGCCCTTGCAGAAACCCGTCCAGCTTGCGCATGGGGGCGTCTGCACCTAAAGGGGTGATCCCGAGAATTTCGGGGCCCATCTCAGCAATGGCACCTGGCACCCCGTCCGCATAGGCCGGCAGGTAATGCGGGATCGGGCAGACCTCGCCCCATCCCCTGTGACCGGTGTCCGTTTCAAGGCTCAGGACATGGGATTTCACAGTGGCACAGATCTTGCCTTCGGCCATATGGTACGTTTCGTGACTTGTCAGATCAACAGACCAGAGCGTTATCTTGTTGATTTTCAAGCGTATACTCCCACTGGATCACCTAATGTGCTTTCATCCGGATGAACGCCGAGCCCGGGTTCTTCTGGCAGGTGCAAATGGCCATCAACATTCCGAGGCCCACGCCCCCCGGCAATATCGATCGTGATCATGTCCTGACAGGCCCATACTGCAAGGCAGTTGTCATCCGGGATGGTCGCGGCCAGATGTAATGCTTCGGTATCGGCCAGAACCGTACCACCAGTGGCCATTACGAATATGTCTATCCCATGGGCCAACGCGATATCCCGCATGCGTGCAGCCTTGGTCAGCCCGCCGACGCGGTTCAATTTGATCCCGAAAATCTGAGCCAGACCATCGCGGGCGATACGGGTTGCATCCTGCAAAGTCACAAGGCTTTCGTCCACTGAAACGGGTGACGGGTGAAGCCCCGAGATTGCAGCAATGTCATCCAGCGTCTCACAAGGTTGTTCGAACATGACATTCAGGTCCGCGCAGGTGCTCATCACACGCAACGCTTGCTGACGCGTCCAGCCACGATTGACATCGTAAAGAACGATCTCGCCGGGTCGCCGAATACTCTCGACATCGCGAACACGCGCGATGTCCCGTTCAACGTCACCACCGATCTTCACGGAATGGGCGATGTAGCCCCGCTGGCGGTACCGCTCTATGACCGCGCGCGTTTCGTCGACGGATTTCGCCCCGACCGAGGACGCAATCGGGCGCGGTGTCCGCGATCCACCCCCCATCAGATCGGCAATCGGCACACCCGCCGCCTGACCCGCGATATCCCAGCAGGCCATATCAATTGGGCTTTTGGCATAAAGGTGCCCGGGCAAGGCAAGATCCATCGCCCGTTCCACATCCAGAACCCGCCGCGGATCCAGGCCCAGAATGAACGGCGCCATCGTTTCAATTCCGGCGCGGATACCCGGACCATGCGCGGGCACATAGGTATGGCCCCATGGGGTCCCTTCACCCCAGCCAACAAACCCCGCATCGGTATCGATTTTCACGACTGTCGCGTCAAGCGTTTCGAATTTCAGCCGCCCGCCCGACAACCAATATGGATGCTCCAGTGGGAGGTCGACGTGAAATACTGTGATAGATTTGATCTTCATGCGATATCCATCCGGGGCAGATCACCCATGCCTTCACCGCGCCACAGAACATAAGTCAGGATCTGCTGATCTGTGGTGACCATGGCATGACTTTGCCAGCTTGCGTGCAAACGTGTTTGATTGGCGCCAAGATATGTTTCGTTCCCATTGACCTTGAACAACGCACCTCCGCCAAGAATGAGGTAGAGTTCTTCGGCCTGATGGCTGTGCCAATCGTAACTCAGGCCAGCCCCCCAATACGCGATGTAGCCACGCAGCAGGGTCGAGTGAAAATGTCCGGTAGGACCGAACAGCTCATAATAGCCGTATCGGTTCAGGAAATCCGCACCAACTTCGTCTTCGGTGTAGGTATGTTTCCAATGTGCCAGATGCGCCGTCGCTTTGACCGCCGCGATCAAGTCACGGGTTGGCGTGTCTTCAACAAGATCGAAGGCTGCCACCAGCCTCGTTGCGGGAATGGGTGCGGCATCCAACCCCGTCGGGGTCAGATCACCCGGCCAAGGCGCGAACGCACCAAGGTCCGGATGCGCATGGTGCATTTGCCGGGCAGCTTCGAGAACATCGTCAAGCGTCATGGCATCACCACGATATTGCCGGTGTGCTCTTTCGCGATGAACGCGGCTTGTGCTTCTCGGAGATCCTCCAGCGCGTATGTCGCGGCAAGCGCTGGCTTGATCTCACCAGCCTCGATGTATGTTACGAGGTTCTTCATGACCTGAGGGTCAATGACGGTCGAACCGGTGAAGGTCAGGTCGCGCAGGTAGAATGTGCGCAGATCAAGTTCGACGATCGGGCCTGCAATTGCGCCCGAACAGGTATAGCGGCCACCCCGTTCCAATATGTCGATCAGGTTCGGCCAGTATGGTCCGCCCACGACATCTGCGACCACACTGATCTTTTCTACGCCCAGCGCCTCGCGCAGGTTCGCAGGAGCGCGTGGCAGAATGACGTCAGGGCCAAGCCTGGCCACGTCCGCGTGTTTGGATTCGGATGCCATCGCGATCACACGCGCGCCGCGCCGTTTGGCCAGTTGCACAAGCGCACCGCCCACACCGCCAGAAGCACCTGGAACCAAAACCGTATCCTCGCCGGTCACATTGGCACGGGTCAACATGCCTTCGGCGGTGGAGTAAGAGCAGGAAAAAGTTGCCAGTTCAGCATCCGTCAGGTTCGAGGTGATTGCCACAGCATTCACCGCCAGAGTTGTCGCGTATTCGGCAAAACCACCATCCCGTTCCGAGCCGAAATAACCAGTCTTGTCCATATTGTCGGGTTCCACCGGATCGCGCAGCCAGCCATCCGTGATGACACGCTCGCCAATACGCGCCTGGTCAACACCGTCGCCGACGGAAACGATATGCCCGCAGATATCGGCCCCTTGAATTCGCGGGAAGGTGATCGGATTACCGCCCCAGGTGGGATCTTCTTCGCCAACTTGTTCAAACGCGCCACCGGTCGTTGCGGCTGTGACCGTCTTGGAGTACCAACCCGACCGCGTGTTGACGTCCGTATTGTTCAGGCCACATGCCGCAACCTTGATCAGCACTTCACCCTCCGCAGGTTCAGGACGCGGCCAGTTATCGTGCCAAACTATCTGCTCTAAATCTCCATGGCCCATCGTGACCATGGCTTTCATTGTGGCGGGCAGGCTCATCAGGTGGTCTCCATTACTGCGTCTGTGCGGGGCTGCAGGCTGTCTGGATCGTAAGCGGGCTTATCCAGTACTCGGGCCGGACGCGGCTTGCCGTGAATCACGACCTCCAACTCGGTTCCCGCTTTTGCTGCTTCGGGCTTGATGTATGCAAAGGCCAATATCTTACCGACCGTGTGGCCGAATGCGACCGAAGCCGTCGAGCCTATGACACGCCCGTCCAGCGTCACCGCCTCGCCTCCATGGCCATCAATTTCGCCATCCGGCTCGACTTGCAGATAGGCACATACCCATGGCAAATCGGTGTTCAACGTCTTGTCCTTGCCCAGGTAATCCTTGTCCGTACGGGCAAAGCGCAGCACATCAGCTTCTGCCAGCGTGACTTCGTTTGTCAGCTCGCCTGCCCCTTTGAAGCCCTTCTCCATCCGCATCACGTTCATGGTGAAACTGCCGTAGTCCGCGATGCCATACGCCTCGCCCGCAGCCCATAGCGCATTGTAGACATCAAGGCAGGAAGCGTTGGGCATATGCAGCTCCCAACCCAGTTCGCCCGCATAAGACATGCGAAACGCCCAGAGTTTATGATCGGCAATGGTGACCTCTTGCGCCGACAGCCAGCGGAACCCGGCATTGCTCAGATCAGTAGCCGTACAGCGCGCCAGGACTTCGCGTGATCTGGGGCCGTTCAGCGACAAGGCCGACCATTCGGACGACAGCGCGTTGATCTGCACATCTTCACCCTTGCGATGATGCGCCAGATGATCAAGCAAGCGCTGTTCGAAGAACGCTGCACAGACCAGATAGAAGCGGTCTTCGGCCATGCGGACAATCGTTGTCTCTAACTCGATCCGGCCACGACGGTTCAACATATGGGTCAGCGTGATCGAGCCAACCTTTTGCGGCATCCTGTTAGCAGTCAACCGATCCAACAGGGTATAGGCATCGGGCCCCGATACTTCGACTTTGGTGAAGGCGGTGACATCCATGATGCCGACACGTTCGCGCACTGCCTTGACCTCGGCCGCGACCATGTCGTCGGCAGGAGTGCGGCGGAAGGAATAGTGATCGCGTTGTTCCACACCATCGCGGGCGAACCAGCGGGGGCGTTCGAAGCCATAGACCTCTTCATGTACCGCGCCCTTGGATTTCAGCAACTCGTACAGTGGCGACGGCTTGATCGGACGCCCCGCAAGTCGATTGAAGTGTGGAAACGGGATTTCGTGCCGCAAGCAGTAATCTTCTTCCGCCTTGATCACTTGCCAGTCTTTGGTGGCATAGCTGCCAAAGCGGCGCGGATCGAAATCCCGCATCGAGATATCGGCAGCCCCATGCGCCATCCAGCGCGCCAGTTCTCGGGTCAGACCCGGGCCCCAACCGATCCCAATCTGTGTCCCGCAACAGCACCAGTAATTTCGCACACCCGGAGCGGGCCCGATCAGGGGGTTGCCGTCCGGCGGATGTGATATCGCCCCATGCACATCGCGTTGAATACCCAGTTCCGCAAAGATCGGCATCCGGTTCAGGCTTTCCTCTAGCCATGGCATTACCCGGTCATAATCCGCGTCGAACAACCAGTTCTCGTACTCCCACGGGCAATGATCATGCCAGACCGAGTTCGGATTCTCTTTCTCGTATATTCCGATCAGGCCACGCTGCTGCTCCATCCGGATATAACCCGAGACTTTGCGGTCATCGCGGATCACCGGCAGTTCTTTGTCCAGGTTCTGGAATTCCGGCACCGGCTCGGTCACGAAATAATGGTGTGTCATTGACGTCATGGGCAGTTGCAGCCCGGACCATTCGCCCATCTGGCGCGCGTAGGTGCCGCCCGCGTTCACCACATGCTCGCAGGTGACGGTGCCCTGTTCGGTCTCAACAATCCATTCACCGTTTGCGCCCTGCGTGATGTTCGTCGCCCGGCAACTGCGGAAGATGCGCACGCCTTTCTGGCGTGCCCCGGTTGCCATCGCCATGGTCACGTTTGTCGGGTCCACATGCCCGTCATCCGGCGTGTGCAGAGCGCCAAGAACACCTTCGAGGTTATAAAACGGATGCAGTTCGGCCACCTTCTCGGGACCGACAAGTTCGATATTGAAGCCCAGCGACCGGCCCACCGACAGCGTGTGGCGCAGCCAGTCCATCTCATCCTCGGTATAAGCAAGACGGAACGAGCCGCAGCCATGCCATGTGACGGGCTGGCCTGTCTCGGCCTCAAGCAGGCCGGAATACAAACCGATGTTATAATCGACGCATTTGCCCAGACCAAAACTTGAGGTTGAATGCGTAATCTGCCCTGCCGCATGCCATGTACTGCCGCTGGTCAGCTCGGCCTTTTCCAGCAGAACAGTCTCTTCGCCCCAGCCTTCATGGGCCAGATGGTAGGCCAGACCAACGCCCATGACGCCGCCTCCGACGATGACCACACGTGCGTGTGACGGCAGTTCATTCCCGGACATGATTTTTCCTCTTCCCGAGTCGCTTTTCTGCTCGACAGGCTAATTCCACATTTGTACCATCGTCAATCATGAATGACACAAATGTATCATCAACTGTTCTGGACCGCCTGACCGAAGAGTGGGACGCCCTGACCCCTGAGGCGCAGAAAGCCGCGCGGTACGTTCTGGAAAACCCTGCGGATGTAGGGGTTTCAACCGTGCGCGAAATCGCCGAGGCGGCAAAGGTCAAACCCAACACATTCGTGCGCATGGCACGGCAAGTGGGGTTTGAAGGGTATGAAGATTTTCGCGAACCCTTTCGCGACGCGATCCGAAAGGGACGCGTGTCGTTTCCAGATCGCGCCAGATGGCTTCAGGACATCGGCAAATCCGGTGAATTGGGCGGGCTGTATGCCGATATGATCGGTGCTGCGATCCGGAATATCGAGGAAACATTTGCAGGGATCGACGCGAACCGCCTGAAATCTGCTGCCGAAGTCATCTGGAATTCTCGCCAGATTTTCACACTCGGCGTGGGCGTCAACAATTCCAACGCACGCAACTTTACCTATCTGGCTTCGACCGGGATGAAGCAGTTTCATGCAATCCCCCGCCCCGGTTCAACCCCAATGGACGATCTGGCCTGGGCCGATGAGCAGGACGTGCTGATTGCGATCACCTGTCATCCCTACCGCACCGAAGTGATCGAGGCGGTCAAACTGGCACGTCAGCAGGGCCTGACTGTCATAGGTATCTCGGACAGTCCGGCCAGCCCTGTGATCCGGAACGCCCATCACGGGTTTGTCGTCGCAGCAGATACCCCACAGTTTTTCCCGTCATCCGTTTCGACCATCGCGCTGCTGGAAACGCTGCTGTCTTTCGTGATCGCGGTATCCAGCGACGAGATCGTCGAACGGGTCGAACGTTTCCATCGTCGTCGCCATCAGCTTGGCATTTATGCGGAGGAACCCGAATGAACGCACCTCTGACCCACTCACTGGACGCGCGATATTATACCGACCCCGCCATTTTCGAGAAGGAGATGCAGGGGCTTTTGGCCCGAACATGGCAGTTCGCAGGCCATGTCGCGCAGGTTCGGGAAACAGGAGATTACTTTGCCTTCGAGATTGCCGGGCAAAGCCTGTTTTGCATTCGCGGGCGCGATGGCGAAATTCGCACTTTCTATAACGTCTGCCAGCACCGTGCGCATGAAATGGTCTCGGGCGCAGGAAACACCCGCGTCGTCGTCTGTCCCTATCACGCGTGGACCTATGAATTGTCAGGTCAGTTGCGCGCGGGTCCAAATATCAAATCCGTCCCCGGATTTGACCGCAGTGCGATCTGCCTGACGGCGGTCCGGACCGAAATCTTCAATGGGTTCATCTTCGTCAATCTCGACGACAAGGCAGCCCCGATGGATGACTGGTATCCCGGAGTACGGCAGGAAATCCGTGCATTCGTCCCGCATATCGATGAACTCGAGCCGCTGGAATGGGTCGAGATTCCGGAACACTGCAACTGGAAGGTCAGCGTCGAGAATTATTCGGAATGCTATCACTGCCCGAGCAACCACCCGACTTTCGCTGAAGGTGTCGTCAAGCCCGAAACCTACGACATCCAACCCGATGCAGGCGGCGGTTTCGTGCTGCGCCACACGACCGAATGTCAGAGCCTCGACAAGATGACTTACCCAATCGACCTGTCGGTGCCTCATGCGGGCGATTACCAATCGTGGTTCCTGTGGCCGATGTTTTCGTTCCAGTGCTACCCAGGCAATGTGCTGAACACCTATCACTGGCGCGCACGTGACACGGATCACTGTACCGTCTGGCGCGGTTGGTACACCGAAGGTGGTTCGGAAAGCGCGGTGATCCGGCAACTGGCCGTTCAGGACAGGGAAACAACGGTCGAAGAAGACATCCGACTTGTGGAATCCGTTCATCGCGGCCTCAGATCACGCGGTTACCGCCCCGGCCCGCTGGTACTGGATCCGGGTTGCGGTGTGATGTCTGAACACTCGATCGCCAAGTTGCAACAATGGATGCGCGAGGCAGTGGAATGAAACCCGCCCTTGGCAGACATAACCTGCTTGCCCTACCCTTGAGCGGGTAGATCAACCATGCTGAAGCCCGGGAAATGGCACCCTTGCGAAATCGACCGGCCCTGGCCTAAAGCCACGCAGGAGTAACGACATAATGGATCAGCCAGACCGGTAAAACAGATGCGCCACTGGATAACTTCGCACCACGATACCGCATACAAACACCGCCTGACACACTGACAAACCGGAGACCCGCAATGGCCGACTTATTTGACGAAGACCTGTTCCTGAAAGGGTTGGAACAACGGAAGAATACACTGGGCGCGGACTATGTGGAAAAGAACCTTGCAGCAGCAGATGATTTCACCCGCCCGTTTCAGGAAGCCATGACCGCCTGGTGCTGGGGTTTCGGCTGGGGGGATGACGTGATCGACGCAAAAACGCGGTCAATGATGAACCTGTCCATGATCGGAGCACTGGGAAAGATGCATGAATGGGAAATCCACTGCCGAGGCGCCATCACCAACGGAGTGACCAAAGAAGAAATACGCGCCATCATCCACGTGGTCGGGATTTATTGCGGCGTTCCGCAGGCGTTGGAGTGTTTCCGCGTCGCCCGCAAAGTGCTGGACGACAGTTAGACGCCATCACAGACCTGCTTCGGCCAACAGCCGTGCACCTTCGTCATAGTATTTTCTATTTTTGAAACAGCCAGGCCAGGCCCAGCGCTCTGCCGTGAAACCGGGCTGCAATTCCAGGATGCGACGGGCGTGCCGGCGTGCCAGTGACTGGTTGCCAGCGGCGGCGGACAACATGCATAACACAACCCGCGCCCGCACGCTGCCGGGGTCCACTCGCAAGACATTATGCGCGTGCTGCCATGCTGCCTTGTCTCCGGAGAGGGCAAGGGTCATGGACAGGTTCGCCTCGATCCAGATCGGCGGGTGCGGCGTTAACGCAAGGGCCTGCCGATACGTGGCTATTCCGTCCTCAAGCCGGTCATCATACATCAACAAGACACCATAATAGCCCAGCAATTCGGGGCTGCTGTGGAACCGCTCAAGTACCTTGCGCATCAGCTGGCAAGCCTCGGCAGTATGGCCAGCAACACTGTGGGTAAACGCTTCGAGTGCGGCGCAATAAGGATCCGCCGGGTGTTTTTCACGCATGACGGCGCAGTCGGCCTCGACCAGAGCCAGCGTTTTTTCCGGCGAATCTTCCATGCCCAACCGGATCAGATCCAGGCGGCAGAATCCGACAGCGATCCGCGCAGGCAGATAGTCCGGATCGCGCTGCAAACAGACCTCATACTGGCGGATGGCACGAAACAGGCCGTCCTTGGTCGTAAGGCTTTCCTGAATGCGACCATTCTGAAACGCCGTCCAAACTTCGGTGGATGTGGCGCGTGCTGACCAGATGTCGGACCAGTGACCATCCCGCAGCCGTAGCTGAAGCGCTTCGACAACTTTCATTGCGATTTCTTCAACGGCGTCAAACGTATCCTTTTCCCGAAACCGGAAACGTTCGGTCCATAGGCACACCTGATCCACGGTTGATGTTAATTGTGCCGCCACCCGCAACCCTTCGGCCGCTACCACGCTGCCGCTTAGCATATAACCGTCGACAGGCCCTTCTTGCCTGCGCGCATCACGCAATTCGATGACATCCGACAACGTACCCAAGAGGAAAAGCAATTCGTCCCGTATCGACGCCGCTGCAACGTTGATATTGTTATCGTCACCAATTACTTCAAACGGCTCGACTACAATTGCAGGTCTCTGGTGCCCCCAATGGGATGGAAAGCGCGCGCCAACCGGGACAGGCGCATTTTCATCAAAACCAACGTCCCAATACGCTTGCCGTTCAACGGCCAACCAGTCTTCAAATTCCGGGTCTGCGACATCCAACCCTTCCAGAAGCTCGGCGCGATCCGGTTGAAGCGGTTCATCAAACAAATCAATTTCAAGCGCTTTCAGATCGATGGAGACGTTCTCGCGCCCGATGTCCAAAAACCCCAGACCGAACCCGGCCAGATGCTTGGTCAGGACACTAAGTTCCTTGCGCAACGAGGCCGCACCCTGTGCAGGTGAGCTTTTGCTCCAAAGCTTGTCTTGCAGCCAGGCCCTGCTGCGAACAGCATTCTTAGACAACAACACCAAGGCGAGAAGCGCTTTCGCCTTGGTGCCGCGTGGTGTTGCATCCTGGCCGTTGTCGCAAATCACCTGAAACGGACCGGTCAGGAATATCTTGGTTTTTGCCTTACTCAAATAAACTCCTCAGGCAAGTTCAGATACTGCGATCAGGAACCACAGCCATAAACGACAATGCCACCCATCGCTTCATAGGCCAGCTTGCAGCACCATGACTCGTGATCGGGATTTGGGTCTGGCTCTTTATCGCTCAGATCAGGGATTACGATATGAACCTTGTTCTTGGAATCATAAACAAACTCCACCGCAGGATTACCGACATCAGCAAGGATTTCATGAATCTGTCGCTCAGCCGCGTCGCGACCCTCTTGTGACCCCAGCGCGTTGCTCCGGGCGGCGTTCAGAACTTCACACCCAAGATCCTTAAGTGTGTATTTCGGATTAATAGTCAAACGAGCCATACTAAAAGTCCTTTCTTAACAACCACAACCATTTGTATAACCCGTTACATACCTATCCGGAAACAAAAATGACCGACGCGCTGATTGAACTGGCCGAAAACGCAGGGATTATTTCCGGACCTTCTTTTGCTGAATTTCCCAAAAGTGCTCCGATCCACACCGCCTTTCGCATGGTCAATTTGAGAAACGGAACAGTGCCACCCGCTGGCGCAATGAAACATCGCGTGTCCTTTGGCACAGCGCGTAACCGGAACGAAGCCGCGCGGCTTTCGGGATTCGAGGCGATCGAACGTTATGCGCTGCAATACAGCGCGGATTCGCCCGAAACCCGCGAAAGCCTGATTTCATCGGATGGTGCCACGCATGCTCTGCCACGTGATGCCCTTGCTCTGGGTGCGCCGGGCAGCGATGGGCAGATCACGTCGAAGGGGGCCGCAGCCGGACCAACGCATGAGGCCGCTGCGCTGTGGGCCGCGCTTGAATGTCTGGAACACGGGCTTGGACCACACGGGTTCGACCAGGTGTTGCCCGAAACAGCGTTGCCGCGCGATCTGGCCCGCTGGCTGAACACCCACCTGCGCAATTTGAGCGTTCACGTTCGCGTGGTTTCGGGGGTCGGCCTGCTACTGCGTGCGGTCTGCGCCGATGCGGATCGCGGGCGGCCAACCTATGGAACGGCTTTTTCCGCCGATCTGGCGACAGGTGTCTGGCACGCGGCATGCGAAGCGGTTGTGTCCTGGCGCAACATGGTGACCCTTGACCACACCGGCGTGACAGATGACGCGATGAATGAGGAACAGGCGCGCTTGTTCCGACTGTATCGCGGCGCGCGAACCGATCGCCCGACAACTCCGGCATCCTCTTTCGATGTGGATGCCTGGCAGAGCCCCGACCCGACGCTGATGACTGTATTGACAGCGGCGGCCAACGCTGCCGGTCGCCCGATTGCAATATTCGATATGACCGCGCCGGAAATACCTTTGCCCGTTGTCAAAGCCGTGCCAGTTTGAAACCTTTGTCAGTGACTGAATTGGCGAGTTAGCGCCAGTTTGCCAAAGACCTCAGTTTCAGTCCGGTCCGCAAATTCAGAAATCTGTTTGCATCGTTGGGTTTCCGGCAGTCCACAAACGATATCGCTTGGATCAACAGGCGGGACTTCAACAAATTCGACCCTTGTGATCGCGCGTGGATTGGCCGCCACTGTTATCAAAGGGCCAACCTCGATCAGGCTGGCAAGCGCATAACCCGACGCAGGCCGTGCGGTCGACCCTGATCCCATGGTGATATCGTCCAGAAACCGCGGATCATCGTCGCCCGGCCCGAACTCAAGGCGCATGGGCATTCCCGCTTCACCGCGCGGATAACACACCCAATCTGTCGGCACATTCACTGCATCCACGAAGAGTTCGGACATGTGAAACGCCCGAATATAAAGCCCCAGAGGATTCGCGAACGCCATCGCGCGCCCTGTCGGTGTTGCTGTGCCCCTGGAGAAGGCCAGATCAAGGGCTTCACCCGCCAACCCAGATCCCGCATGGCGACAATACAAATCCTGTCGGTCGGCAAAATGTAACACTTCATCAAGCCGCGCGGGCCTTCTGTTTTCACCATTGCCGACAACATATGGGAATGAGGAAAGATGCATTGTAGCGATCAGGTCGCTCAGGCTGTTCGTCTCTCTGATCATGAACAAAGCATGTTCGATATTCAACGGATGCTCTGGTGGGTGGGCAAAATCTGTTCCCACCAGTCTTTTGTGAAAACGAGCAATGCGTTGAGGCACATCCAATGCGCACCAATCTGATTTCGAAACCTCGAACAACTCTTCGCAGGAATATGAACATCTGGTTACGGTTATGACGACCGAAAGGAAGTGATCCAGATCGAACACCGCCATGGTTCTCCACCACTCCATCAGTTCGGTCGTGGCGACAAAGCGCTTCGGCCGCATTTTGCCGTCGGCATCGGGCCGTAAAATCAGCGCATATTCCAGAAATTCATTGTGCAGCTCAGCCCTGCTTGCCCAACCCCGATCCGAAAGACTGGCGGCCAGATCCTCGCCCAGACAATCCCGGGGCTCGCGCGGGTTGGCAGACCATTTGAACCCCGTCGATATCTGACCATCGACGATGTCGTCTGGGTCCATGACCAGGAACGGGCTCACTCCATTGCCATCGAAGAACCCTTCAATTCTCGAGTTCCAGTCCGACAGGGCGGCTTCACTCACCCCCCTATCGGCGCAACCTGGAGATTGAAAAACAGCCATCACCGAACACCGATCTGTATCTGAAATGCAGGGCTGATCTGCCATCAATACTTGCCACGGCAGTTCCAGCCTGGTTCGAGAGATCATCATCGTTGACGGGCACGGAAGCATCATGAAAAACCTCCCTCCGAAAAAATCTGAAACCTCATCCGCCCCAACCTGCCTGCTCTGGCAGGTGGCGGGTCCACCACAATTCAGGCGAACTGTTGGCTACGTGGATTTCACTGCCAGAAGACCGTTTTCCCGAGATGCTGAGATGATCGCCGTCAAAAGTCTCCAGCGACACTTTCGATGACGTCGGTGATTTTGCCATATGCTCTGCCAGTATTCCGACCGCGATACGCTCACCCATCCGGATACTGTCGAAATAATCGCTATAGAAATGAACGCCCGCCAAATTGCGCCCAAGTGCAATATTCGAAGCCAACTTGTTCAGCTCGCCATTCAGCGTCAGGCAGTCTGCACTGTCTTCTGGTCGGGTCGAGTCGATCAGGGTCTTACCCCCCGCAGCTGACACAAGGACCCGAGGCAGACCAGCCGCAGCTAAAGACACCCGTGATCCATCCAAAGCGTGCGTTCTGAAGAAAGCCTTGAGCACTGTGACGCATGCCCCGGCAACGGCACCATGAGCCGCGCCATAAGAAGGGTGCATTGGCGAGCCTTCGGGGTAAGCAACCGGAAGCAGCAAGTTACGGTCATTTCGCGGCAAGCCCTTATGGGAAATGGCGTTATGCGCAAACCGCTTCACCGAAGGCGAGGCGGCGATTGCATCCATAAGGCTGAAACCTTCGCTTGTCGCCGCTTCGAGTTTTCTCAGATGGGTCGCGGCAAAAGGCTCGGCCGCGCCAAGGGTTGCGCCGTGACCGTTCGCCATCAAACTCGTAACACTGCCCAGCTTTTCAGGCCGGGCACGATTGTGCACCTGAAACGTCTGGCGTTTCGCGGCCCTCAGGGCCCGTGCCCCGGCTTCCGTCAACAGGGACAGTACGTGCGCGCCGCCCCAGGCAGAGCCTGGATCACGCACACCGGCATATCCATCCTCGGGCAAACCTTCATCTGTCGGCGTGCCCTGTCCCAGCATCAGCAGGCAGGCATTGAAAAAAGCCTGATAGATTCTGTCAAAATGCACGTAAGAGGCAAGGTCGCGCGGTGTTTCAATGAATTTCGTTCCCTCGCTCTCAAAGGCTTGTTCAGCCGTCGTGTCCGCCCCGTTCTGAACGTCCAGCCACTCAGCCCAATCCCGCAGATAGTCCACGCCCGCCGCCTGCGGCTGGATCTTCTGGTCGATCCTCAAAGCGCCGAAGGGAACAGCCCCGGCGGCCATTGCCTGCGTCAGCTTTTGCTTTTGTCGGCGCGCTTGATCTGCTGTCAGTGGATCGTGGCCTTGTACCAGGAACTGCGACAGATACGGTCCCTGTGCGCAGCCCTGTGAGCAACCGCGAAACAGGGTTTGAGGGGTCAGGCCGCCACCGTCCCGAACCCGCCGCGCCGCCGAAACCTTTCCAATCTCTGCGCCATCAGCGTCCCGAGGGCTGCCATCGCGCCGGAACCATTCCATCTGACAAAGGGCACCCGCCACGTTGGCCGCATCACTGGCACCATCCCTGATGGATTCGAACGGCACATCCCGCAGATAGGCCATCGCGTAAATCTCGGCCATCTCCGCCGCCAACTCATCCGATCCAAGCCGGGGCGCGGGTGCAATTCCCACCCCCCCCGCGTCACATCCGTTGAGACCAAGCCGATGGCCCAGGATTGGCCCTTCCCACGCACGCCACCTAAATTCACCACCCTCTGATGGCGCGGTGCGGAAGGGCCCGGAGTAGGCTGGCGTGTCGAACAACGCCAACCGATTGCCATGATTGTCGGTGCAGGTCGGATCAGCCACTTCTTCCAGAAACTCGGTATAGACCTGCGCGTCGACAATCCCGTTCACGTCATGACGCAAACCCTTCGAGAAATTCGTGGGCCATGTCCCTTCAAAAAGGTCCGATTCACCGTTGTGATCCTTGAAAACCTCCTGAGTGGAACGCGCCAACACACTCAAACGGCGCCGACCCCGGCTTACCTTTTGATTGGCTTCATCAGGGTTCTGCCATGGTTCAGACGGAACGGTATGTTGCGACATGATGTTCTCCTCATCGACGAAGGAACGAATCGCATCACGGCGTTACCGGATCGTGACTTCCAAAAAGAGAATGTGTTTTCTATGCTTTTTCAATAAGTTGCTGGATTCGCACTGGCGCACGGAACGCAATCACGCAAAAACTCGTGACCCGGTTCCACGTTGCAAAGCCAACCGAGCACTTGAACTCCGCTGTAGACTTGCCACGTTCAAATTCTCGCACATCAGGCCAGATGCCACAGGCAAGGCCCGCGATTCTAAGGATATTACGAACTGCATTGGGTCTGAAGAAAGTGAACCAAGTCTTGCCAATGGTGGATGCAAACCGGTGCGATTCCGTTCTATTTCAAAGAGTTCGGACAGATCTGTAAAAAAAACCAAACTTTGCGGAATTGACCTTGTATTTCCGTTGCTTGCACGGATATACCCGTCGGCGGAGACGTGGCCGAGTGGTCGAAGGCGCTCCCCTGCTAAGGGAGTAAACCAGGAATGGTTTCGAGGGTTCGAATCCCTTCGTCTCCGCCATAAAGCTTTGTTTTATATTGCAAATTTTTTTGCGCTGCAACGCAGAATAGACTTTCTCAACTTGGCTCGTATTGGTCCATTTTTACATTGATTCAAAACGAAGCTTTTCAAGCGACAAAAAACTTTGACACAAAACTTACACAGAATCAGGCTGATTGCCCTTTGAGTAAAGAAATTTTCAATAACGCCCTCGCACCTGCAGAAAAAGAGAGTGATTTTGCTCAGCACGGTCAGATACAAGAGCTTAAATTCTAATCCAAAATTCCAGGTAAGTTGAGATTGACGGCTTCCAGTAACCTCATAACAGGCCTATGATCTCGAAAAACTTAGGATAATCGTATGGCAAGCGTCCCACAGACCTACACAATTTCCGACTTTATCGAATGGCACGGAAAGAAGCAGCTTGTGCTCGATCCTGACTTTCAGCGCGGCTCTGTATGGTCTCCGGCTGCGAAGGTTTTCCTGATTGATACGATACTCAACGACCTACCACTGCCTCAGATCTACTTTCGCACAAAGGTAGACCCGGTGCAGCAGACGACGGTTCGCGAAGTCGTAGATGGCCAACAACGTTTGAGAGCAATTCTTGAATTTGCATCAGGTAGGTTACGGCTGACTTCGAAAGCGCCTAACTTTAAGGGAAAGACTTACGAGACACTAGAAATAGAGCAGAAGGAACAATTTCTTTCTTACAAAGTTCCCGTGGTCCAACTCCTGAACGCCTCAGATGCAGATGTTTTGGAAGTCTTTGCACGTCTAAACTCGTACAGCGTAAAAGTTACGCCAGCTGAACTTCGCCATGCCGAATACTCTGAGCCCGTAAAGTGGGCGATTTACGATACTACGCGACGTTGGTCTGCGTTGTGGGACAAGTACAGGGTCGTAAGCGTTCGAGACAGTGTGAGGTTAAAAAACACGTCCGTAGTGGCCGAACTCTTCATGATAGTTGAAAACGGAATCAGCGACGGCGGCGAGCCTTCAATTACAAAATACTATCGACAACGAAAGAAAGTGAAAGAAGAACACTTCGGGCCGATTTGTCAGGTTATCGATGAAATAGTCTCGGAGATTGTCGACGTACTTGGTGAAGACTTCGCAGACACAACTTTCTTCGACGCTCCAAACTTCATTGCGCTGTTTGCAGCGTGTTCGTTCCTCAAAGGACAGTCCCCTGAAACTACGGCTACAGAAGACGTAAGTGCGTTCCGAGGAACCGGTATAGACTGGCAAGTGGCAAAGACTAATCTTGCGCAGATTGCTCAAGCTTTTGACGAAGAAGATGACGAAGGTGGCATGTATCATCGATTTGTTTCTGCAACTCGAAGCACAACCCATCGCGTCTCGAGCCGAAGACCGCGCGTCTCAATTCTGGTCGAAGCAATACGTCAAAAATGAAAATAAGTAGGCGATTAAACCGCTTCCACAATTCGCTTGATAGGATCGAAAACCACCTCAAACGTGTAGAAACGTGTTCTGCACGGCTTTGTTGCACAAATGGCGTGAGGGATTCCCTGTTTGAATCCAGTGGGGTAGCAATGGTGCATGAGCAGTTGGT
>NZ_JBXWTH010000031.1:0-93895 GCF_059613825.1 Ruegeria sp. SATB027 | reverse complement strand
CCAACTGCTCATGCACCATTGCTACCCCACTGGATTCAAACAGGGAATCCCTCACGCCATTTGTGCAACAAAGCCGTTGGGAACCCAAAGTTCACCCAGCCTCTTTGGGGATTAGGAAAGTTCTCCCCTCTTAGCAATCCCAACGAGTTGGCAACAGCAGTGTTTTTTCCACCTTGATAGACTAATTGATAAATTGTCGTACAAAGCTGATAAGCTCTTGACCGCAGCCCGTCTTCGTATTCCTTTGAGAAGTCGTTGAGATCTCGAATGAGCCGTTGATAGTGTTGTTCTATCCGTTTCATCTTGTCGTGCTACCTCAATCAATACAGCCATCAAAAAGTCAGCATAAAATACATCTAAACAACGATCACGCAGTTGGTTGGACAAAACAAGAAGTCAGCAATCAAAACAATCAAACTTTGCCGTCGTCTCGCGCCAACTTTGAGAGCGGACATGAAACGCGCCCGCCCATGGGGGCGGGGCGGGCGCGTGCTTGATGCCTCGCATCAAGCATTGACTGGGCGGAAGACCCACCACCACACGCGCCCTCAAAAAACCAAAATCTACTGCAATTCAAATCCCTTCGGTTTACTAATCAGATCAAGACCCGGCTTCCCTGTGACAAGCTGGCTTGGATTTAACGATTAAGGATTTGCAATGGCCCGCCTTTATGACAGTCGAAAACGTGTTCTCGTAACCGGTGGGGCCGGATTTCTGGGCTCGCATCTGTGCGACCGGCTTCTGGATCAGGGGCATGAGGTTTTGTGCGTCGACAACCTGTTCACCGGCACCAAGCGCAATATCGACCATCTGCACAGCAACCCGCGGTTCGAGTTCATGCGCCACGATGTGACCTTCCCGCTGTTTGTGGAAGTGGACGAGATCTATAACCTCGCCTGCCCGGCCTCGCCCGTGCATTACCAGCACGATCCGGTGCAGACGACCAAGACCAGCGTGCATGGCGCGATCAACATGCTGGGCCTGGCGAAACGCCTGAAATGCAAGATCTTTCAGGCTTCGACGTCTGAGGTCTACGGTGACCCGACGATCCATCCGCAGACCGAAGACTATTGGGGCAACGTCAACCCGGTTGGTCCGCGCTCTTGCTATGACGAGGGCAAGCGGTGTGCCGAGACGTTGTTCTTTGATTACCACCGTCAGATGGGGCTTGAGATCAAGGTCGCCCGCATCTTCAACACCTACGGCCCCCGAATGCACCCCGCCGATGGGCGCGTTGTGTCGAACTTCATCATGCAGGCCCTGACGGGCGAGCCGATCACGATCTTTGGCGACGGCACGCAGACCCGGTCATTCTGCTACGTGGATGATCTGATCGAAGGGTTCATCCGCCTGATGGACACAGGCAAGGACGTCACCGGCCCCGTTAATCTGGGCAATCCCAACGAATTCTCGATGAACGAGCTGGCCAGCGAGGTGCAGGCGCTTGTTGGCGCGGAAACCCCTATCAGTTTCAAAGAGTTGCCCGAGGACGATCCGAAACAACGTCAGCCCGATATCACGCTGGCGCGGACCCTGCTGAACTGGGAACCCACAGTACAGCTGAAAGAAGGGTTGGACGCAACGATCCGGTATTTCCGGACGCTTCAGTCAGAAGGCGCAGCCGGATAACGCGTCTTGCCATGGCTCGGGGACCGGATCAGACCGCCGTGCCGATCAGCGCGACGCCAATCGCCATGAGGACCGCGGCGCCCAGGCGTCGCATCCAGTTGCCTTCCTTCAGGAAAATGAACCCGATCAGCGCCGCAAAGATGACCGAGGTTTCCCGCAGGGCCGAAACCGCCCCCAGCGGCGCAAAGTTCTTGGCGTAAAGCACCAGACCATACGCTGTCATCGAAACCAGCCCACCCAAAAGGCCCGTCATCCATATTCTGACTGGCAGGTCTTTGAGGGTGGTGCGTTTCCTGACCCCGATAAACCCTGCAATGAACAGGTGCAGAAAGGCCCCCCACGCCCAATAGCTGAGCGTATTGCCTGACAGCCGTACCCCAATCCCGTCAACCACCGAATAGATCGAAATGCAGAACCCGGTTCCCAGCGCAAATCCCAGCGCGCTGCGCCCGACACCCGAACGCAGCGCCGCCCAGCTGCTCAGCTGAATGCCAACTGCGATCAAGGCGATCCCACCCCAGGCCTGCCAGGGCAGAACTTCGCCCACCAGCGCCATCGCCCAAAGCGAGACCAGTGCCGGAACAATCCCGCGTGCTATGGGGTAAACCACACTCAGATCGCCATGCTGGTAGGCCTTGCCCAGCATGAAGTAATAACCGAAATGCACGACGGTCGAGAGCAGGATATAGACAAAGCTCTGCGTGTTCGGCAACGGCAGGACCATCACCATAACCGCCGCCGGCAAGACCTGACCCAACGCGACCAGACCCAGCATGGTGGTGCGGTCCGCTGCCGTTTTCACGATGGCATTCCATACGGCATGCAGTAGCGCCGCCGACAGAATAATCAGAATGACGAACAGGGTCATACCCGAACCTTTCCCGCAGAATTCGTGCGTAAAAAGGGTCTTTGGCCCCATTTCACTTGGGCGTGGTGTCTGCCAAAACCGGGATTTTTGTCAAGCCGGATTCCAGTGGTCAAATTACCGCCACTGTTGGGGACGTGTCCGCAAGCCGTTTCCGGTCTCGTCCCGCGCCCTTGTGCCCGGTAAGAAGTTACAACAGCACGTGATCCCGGTTGCAGGACGCGCATCACGTTCTAAGATCGGGCACATGAGTTTTGTGACAGACAACCAATTGCCCCTGCTAATCCTGTTTTTTCTGTCAGGATCGATCGGCACCGCCTTTTTGTTCCGCAAGCCAGCAGGGCACAGGGCATGGAAACTGGCCGATCTTGTCTGGGTCGTGCTGGGTGGCATCGGCGCATTGGTGGCTGTTCTGGCGGGGCTTTACACGTCGGACAGTTCGCGACTGGATCGCCAGATTGATGTGGCCTACGCCGCAACATTGGCATTCGACCGGGATGCCGCACGGTTTCGTCTGCGTTTCTGCGACCCGGCTTACGATCCTGACACGGCAGTGCTGTGCGACAAGGTTGAATTCCTGTCGGCATCAACTGCCAGCAACTCGGAATTGCCCCTGTTCATCGCCGTAACCAACGAAGTGGCCCCCCTGCAGGGCCTGCACTTCCTGTTCGGAAGTCAGGGCAAAGATGAAATGGACGAGCTGCGGGATATGACGGCAAAAGCTGATGCTTTCAATATCGACCAGTTCCTCGTATTCACGTCTCTGGACGACAAAACTCAGGTGGCCATCGACAACATGCGCCGTAAGGTACCCGCGATTGCCGGAGATTATCAGATCCTGGCACAAAGCTATGACGATCTGATCCAGCAGGTCGGCAAGTTGAAGGACGAATGGGAATACCTGCAGGCCAATGCCCATATTCTGGTTCTGCAAATCGTGGCGCTTTGTCTTGTTAGCTTTGCGGCCCCGTTTCGACTGGGAAAATCTATGGTCGAATTGCGCCGGGCGCTCAACGTCGATAGCCCCGCGCCAACACCTGTGGATCAACCCCCAGAAAGTAGCGCAGAAGTGTCCACAAGTTCCGCATGCCCCGTCGAGTCCAACCTGCCTGTTCATAGCGCTCCGCGCTCGTAGAGGCGCGCGACTCGAGTAATGCGATTCGTGGCAATGCGCGCACCAGCGCTACATCTTCCATCAAGGGTTGGTCCGGATACCCACCAGCCGCCAGATAGACATCACGCGGAACCAGCAACCCCTGATCTCCGTACGGCAAACCGAACAGCCTGCTGCGCAAATTGGCCCATCCGGCCACCCAGGTCGGCGCAAACCCACGCGCGCGAAAAGCCAACCGAAACGCAGCTGGTGCGTTGGAGGGTAGATGGGCGCTTACGCTCTCGGCCCACCCCGGCTGCAACAAGGTGTCTGCATGAAGGATTAACAACCATTCACCATCAGCCTGCGCGCACCCCCGGCGCAATTGACCACCGCGCGATGGCTCACCTTTCAGAACAAGCGCGCCAACATCTTCTGCAATTCTCAACGTCTGGTCTGTTGAGCCTGCATCGCTGACGATCAGGTCCCTGATCAGCCCGGAATGCACCCCTTCCATCAGGGCCTCAAGGCACGCAGGCAAGGAACCGGCGGCATTCAAGGTTGGAATCACTACAGTGACGGGTGCGGGCACGTCCGATAACCTCTGGTCTTGGCTGCGGGACTTCCTATATCACGAGGCCAAAGGCAATGACGAGGACCAAGCCATGCTCACCCGCCGCATCCTGCGCCTGACCGGCTCGGACACCGAAGACTTTTTGCAGGACCTCGTCACCAATGACGTTCGGGGGCTGGGCAATGGGCTTGTTTATACGGCGTTGCTTACTCCGCAGGGCAAGTATCTGGCAGATTTCTTTCTGAAACGCGATGACGGTGGAGTGCTGCTGGACGTGGCCGAGCCTTTTGCAAATGACCTGATCAAGCGCCTGAACATGTACAAACTCCGGGCGGATGTAGTAATCGAAGGCACGGATCTACATCTGCAACGCGGCACTGGGCCAGCACCGGACACCGCCCTTCATGACCCTCGTCACCCGGATATGGGTTGGCGCGATTACTCGACAGCTTCGGAAGGCGATGACGGAACCGACTGGGACGCGCTGCGCGTTCGACACTGCATCCCCGAGGCTGGGGTCGA
Organism: Ruegeria sp. SATB027; assembly: GCF_059613825.1. Taxonomy (NCBI): domain Bacteria; kingdom Pseudomonadati; phylum Pseudomonadota; class Alphaproteobacteria; order Rhodobacterales; family Roseobacteraceae; genus Ruegeria; species Ruegeria sp. SATB027. Next base: position 89,212 of record NZ_JBXWTH010000031.1, on the reverse strand, counting down.
ACTGACGCCAGACAGCTATATCCTCGAATCCGGGTTCGAGGCGCTGAACGGCGTGGACTTCAAAAAGGGTTGCTATGTCGGTCAGGAAGTGACTGCGCGCATGAAGCACAAGACCGAATTGCGCAAAGGCTTGCGGCGGGTCATTGTCGAAGGATCGGTTCCGGTGGGGACTGAGATTACCGCAAACGGCAAACCCGTTGGCACCCTCTTCACGCAATCAGGCGGACACGGAATCGCGTATCTGCGCTTTGACCGTGCGAATGCAGACATGATGGCCGGAGACATCGTGGTTCGCCTGACGGACCAAGAATAACTTGTTGCCATATCGGCACGGCCTTATCCGCCATATGTTTCGTATAGTTTGAACCCGTTACCCAGCCCTGCCAATGTGTCGGCACAGGGGCAACACGGATACCCGCATGTTTCAGCTTTACTCCGCGATTTGGCGCGCCAGCGCCGGACGGCAGATTGTCCTCATTCTGTTATCCATTGCCATTGCTGCGCTTGCCGCGGTTCCGCTTGAGTTTCAACGCGATATCGTCAACCATCTTACGTCCAACGATCTTCATGTCGAAAAGCTGGTTCTGCTGGGCATCGGCATGATGATTGTCATCCTGCTAAGCCTCGCCCTGAAATGGGTTCTGGGTTTTCGCGCGGGTACATTGGGCGAAGACATGATCCGGCTGATCCGGCAACGCTTGCTGTGGCGCGCGACCGACCTGAAGGAAACGGGTGAAAATCTGCGCAAAGGTACCATGACGACCGCCATCTCAGCCGAGGCTGAGGAGCTGGGCAAGTTCGCAGGGGGCGCGTTCTCGGACCCGGTGGTTCAGGTTGGAACGCTGGTCAGCGTGATCGGGTACATATCCTCAACGCAGCCAGGCCTTGGCCTTATCGCGTTTTCCATGATTGTGCCGCAGATCATTATCGTTCTGGTGTCGCAACGCAAAGTGAACACGTTTGTCGCCGAACGCGTCCGCCTTTTGCGCAGCGCCACTGATAGGCTGACCACCGAGGATATCGATGCCGTCGAGCGGGATATCAATGCCCTGTTCGACGACATCTATGACACAAGGCGGCGCATGTTTCTTTGGAAGCTTTCGGCCAAGTTTCTCCTGAGCGTAATCAACGGCGCCGGAACCGTCGGTATTCTGATGTTGGGCGGTTATCTGGTGCTGCAAGGAAAGACCGACGTCGGCACGGTGGTGGCCGCGACCAGCGGGCTTGGCCGGATACAGGGCCCGACCGCGTTCCTGATCGCCTTTTACAGACAAGTCAGTGCCAACCGCATCAAATACGAGCTGATGCTAGAACTATTCGGCCCGGACCCCGCGCATTACCGGTACCGCAACAGTGCATAAAAAAAGACCGCGCAGCGGCTGCTTGCGCGGTCTGACACTAAAAGCGACGAAACGTCACGCGCGTTCGGAATATTCCATCGTTTCGGTGTTCACGATGATCATTTCATCCTGACCGATGAACGGCGGCACCATGACTTTCACGCCATTGTCCAGAATTGCAGGCTTGAACGAGTTCGCGGCGGTCTGACCTTTTACGACCGGCTCAGTTTCGACAATCTTGCAGGTCACTTTCTGCGGCAGCGTCGCGTTCAGCGCTTCACTTTCGTAGAATTCGACAACAATCGTCATGCCATCCTGAAGGAACGGACGGCGCTCTCCCAGCAAATCCGCTGGCAATTCAATCTGTTCGTATGTTTCGGCATCCATGAAGACCAGCATGCCATCGGTTTCATACAAGAACTGCTGATCCTTCTGTTCAAGGCGCACACGCTCAACCTTGTCAGCCGAGCGGAACCGTTCGTTCAGTTTCGAACCATTGCGCAGGTTGCGCAGTTCGACCTGCGCGAAAGCGCCGCCCTTGCCGGGCTTCACATGGTCAACCTTGACCGCGGCCCAAAGGCCGTCGTTATGCTCAAGCACATTGCCGGGGCGAATTTCGTTCCCATTTATCTTGGGCATTACATAATTCCTTCACAAACGGTTGATGCGTCAGTTGCGCCTCCTATATCTGGCGGGAACATACCTGACAAGACAACCAAACCTAGTGCTGCACGTGCAGCGAGATATGCAAGTGACGCAACGCAACTATGCATATTAGCTGTATCCGAATCGCACTTTATCGGTCATAAGGACCGTCACGCCGAAAATTGCAAGAGCAAGAAAAACAAGGAAGACGAGATGAGAGATTTCGTTGACGGCACTGCCTTTAACAACGAACAAGGCAATCGTGCTCGCAAACTTTTCGCGGCCGTTGTGTTGGCCGCACTCGATGACGCCATTGCCGATGACAAGAAGTATGGCAATGGCCCGGAACAAATCGCCCGTTGGGCGCGCTCGCGCGATGGACGCGAAGTGCTGTCTTGCGCGGGAATCGACCCGAACGAGCGGGTTGTCAGCGGACTGATGGAGTTCGTTGGCCGTGGCGTGCGGACCTCGGTCGCGCTGTCGCGTGAAGAAAGCGAGCGTCGCAATGCCGCTCAGCAGGCTGAAGCTGCCTGATCCAAGGCTGTTTCAACTCAGAAAAAACGCGCTCTGCCATCAGAGCGCGTTTTTCTATGCGTATCCCACCACGATCCTGGGCGTCAGGATGAGTTCGGGGCTTCCCCTGCCCGCCCAAATCAGGTCATCTGCGCCCTGACAGGTAGGAGACAATCCATGGTTCGCGCCATCATGATTCAAGGCACCGGCAGCAATGTCGGAAAATCCGTTCTGGTGGCGGGGCTTGCGCGGGCTTTTACACGGCGGGGTCTTCGGGTTGCGCCCTTCAAACCGCAGAACATGTCGAACAATGCTGCTGTTACAGAAAACGGTGGGGAAATCGGTCGCGCACAGGCCCTTCAGGCACGGGCGGCAAGGCGGGCGACGCATACGGATATGAACCCTGTATTGCTAAAACCTGAAACTGATACCGGCGCGCAGATCATTGTTCAGGGGCAGCGCGCGGGCACCATGAAAGCCGGTGATTACCGCAAGGATAAATCCAGGCTGCTAAGCGCCGCACTGGAAAGCTTTGACCGGCTGTGCAACGACGCGGATCTGGTTCTAATCGAAGGGGCGGGCAGCCCGGCCGAAACAAACCTGCGCAAGGGTGACATCGCCAATATGGGCTTTGCCTGCGCTGCGAACATACCTGTAATACTTGTCGGCGACATTCACCGCGGCGGTGTGATCGCACAGATCGTTGGCACTCAGGCGGTTCTGGACGACGGCGATCTTGCGCGAATTCGGGGCTTTGCCGTCAATCGGTTCAAGGGGGATGTATCCCTTTTTGACGAAGGGCGCGATGATATTGCCTCTCGTACAGGGTGGCCCTGTCTGGGGGTCGTGCCATGGTTTCATGACGCCTGGAAGCTACCGGCCGAAGATATGATGGACATCCGTTCTCACACAGGCGGCACCTGCAAGGTTGTTGTGCCACAGCTTGAACGGATGGCGAATTTCGACGACCTTGATCCATTGTCGGCCGAACCCGGTGTGAGTGTCGAGATCATTCCGGCCGGACGCGCATTGCCGGGCGATGCCGATCTGGTTTTGCTACCGGGCAGCAAATCCACCATCGGAGATCTGGCCTATTTCCGTGCACAAGGCTGGGACATCGACCTGTACGGCCATGTCCGGCGCGGCGGGCATGTTTTGGGTCTCTGTGGTGGCTTTCAAATGCTGGGCAAGACCATTTCCGACCCCGATGGCGTAGACGGTCGACCGGGTAAGGTCGACGGGTTGGGGTTGCTGGATGTGGACACAGTCATGGGAGGACAAAAGCAAGTTGTCCTGCGTACGGCCCATGCGTTGCCGGACCGAGAGCCAGTCACCGGATACGAAATCCACATGGGCCATACAAACGGGCCGGATTGCACCAATGCATGGCTTGAGGTCGAAGGCCGCCCTGAAGGCGCGGCCAGCGCAAACGGGCGGATCAAGGGAAGCTATCTGCACGGTATCTTTTCGTCCGACGTATTCCGGGCGCGGTATTTGTCAGCGTTAGGCGTGACCTCGGACCTGTCCTATGAGGACGGCGTCGAGCAGGCGCTGGACGATCTGGCCGATCATCTGGAGCGCCACATGGACCTTGACCTTCTTTTCAGCCTCGCGCAGCCCCCGCACCGTGGCTGAGAGTTACTCCAGATCCTGAGCCGCAAGAGCGCGGGCGATCTCTCGCCTGACCATCTTGCGCACATTCCGTGTAATCCGCTCACCCATCGTTCCTTGCAGCTCGGCGCGGACAACCTCTGCGATCAGGGTGCGCAGAGCGTCTTCATCCATGTCGATCGTCCTGACGTTTTCGTCGGAACCAGGTTCTTCGGCATCAGCATCAGACACAACAGCTTGAGACGACCGGATGAATTCCGCCTGATAAGGTGCGTCTTCGTCCTGCTGAACCGCGTCTGGTTCTTCACCACCGGCAGCATCAATCGACATCGCAGCGGCAAATTCTTCTTCGACATCCCATGGCAGCGCGTGAGACGGTGTGCCCGAATATGCATCCTGGCTGTCACCGTCCGGTTCCCACTGATCTTCTGTTTGCGCAATGGCCGCTTCCAGCGCTTCGATCTTTGCACTCAGGCTGCTTGTTGCATCATCCGCCGCGACGCGTTTCGTCTCGGCTGTTTCTGGCTTGTCCTGCTCGGCGTTCGCGGGTTGACCCGTCTGAACGATATCGCAGGTGCGCAGCAACATCGGCTTCGCAGCATCTGAAACTTCGGCTTCTGATACAGCTTTAGCGGGAATCACCCCCAATTGATCTGGTGTGCTGATCCGCAAAGCATCTGTAAGCACCAGCCGCCCCGGCTTGCGTGCCTTAGTCGTTTGATCCGCGACGGTTTTATCACGACTGTCTTCACTGACCAGACGTTTGACCGAAGACAGAACGTCTTCGATCCCTGCTTTCACGACATTATCAGACATTGTTCTCTACCGCTCTATCCTTGGATCGAGTGTAGCCAAACAATCCGCGCCTCACAACAGATAGTATTGGCGATCAGTCCCGGCGCAATGCTTTGAGAACGCGATCCAGATCCTTGCTTTGCTTGCTGACCTGTGCCGGCGCATTCTTGACCAGATTGTAATACAAAGTCGGATCATAGATTTGCACCGCCAGCCCAAGACGCTCGGCTGTCAGAAGGCCCTGCGCCTGCAACAACTGATAGGCAGCCCGCGACCGTTCGGTGCGCGAAGCGACTTCTGCCAGCTGCGCATCCAGCAAATCCTGTTGTGCATTCAATACATCCAGAGTTGTTCGCGCGCCCAGAGTTGCCTCTTCCCGGATGCCATCAAACGCCACCTGCGAGGCGTTAACGCGCTCGGTTGACGCCCTCAGACTGGCGCTGGCCGCCTGAAACGCCGCATAACGGTCGGTCACACCCTGCGTGATGTTCTTTTGAACGTTCAGAAGATTCGCACGCGAGGCATCCCGGCTGGCCATTGCGCGGCGCACATTTGCCGCCAACCGGCCACCCGCATAGATTGGTTGTGTGAAGTTCAGCGACACGGTCGCGTCGTTCACATAGTCATTATTGTCATAGCGCTCGGACACGCCAGCATCGGCATTCAGGCTGACATTCGGCCCAAGGTTTGCCCGTTGCTGCTGCACGACCAGATCAAACGCCCTGACCTGATGCTGCGCCGACAGAATGGCCGGGTGGTTGCGCTGCGCCAGATTCACAGCTTCAGCTTCGGAACGCGGCAGATTGGGCAGGCTCGGCTGACCAGCCGTTCGCCCCGGTGCCTTTCCGACTGCGTTCACGTATTCGGCCTGCGCAATGCTCAACTCGCCACGTGCCACCGCCAGATCCGCCTGAGAGCTTGCCAGCTGTGCTTCGGACAATGCGACGTCCGTGCGGGTTACTTCGCCCACTTCGAAGCGGTCATTCGACGCCCTAAGTTCCTCTGCTGACACATCCACGTTGTTCTGGCGGATCGCCACGGTCTCTTCCTGCAACAGGACGCCCAGATAGGCATTTGCTGCGCGAATAAGAACCTGTTGTTCGATATCAATCAGGGTTTGCCGGGTAGACAGCACCGTTTCCTGCGCCGACTGCTTGCCCAGCACAGACGCGCCGCCATCATACAAAAGCTGGCTCAGCGTCAGGCCCGAAAAGAACCGCGACGGTTCGTTTGTCGTCACGACGTTATTGACCCGCGACCGGGTGTAATCCTGGCTGACCTGCACGGTCCAGTTGATGATTGGTCGCAACGCAGAAAGCGCAATGGCCACATCTTCATCCGCAGCCCGCAACAACGCCCGGTTCTGTTCAAGCAAACCACTGGTGTTATACGCACCGATGAACGCATCCGTTATGTTGTCTGCCCACGCTGCACGCCCTGGCATCACGCTCATGGCAAGTCCTGCGGTCACAGCAAACGCCCTGACCAGCTTACCTGTCGCCGAACCACGCATACCAAAATCCTCTCAAACGAAATTACACTGCCCTACAGGCAGTTTGCGGCCTTCTTTTCAACTAATCAAGGCGATAGAAAAATCTATCGGCGGACTATAGCGAAAATGCACACTCTGCCGAAAAACCTTCCAGAACCGGCGCATTGGCATTGAACACATCACGCCAACTGACGCGACCACCGGTTTTTCGACCGATCCGCACGGTGCCCAGGTTGCCGTTGACAAACAGACACACGATCCGACCGTGATCCTTGAGTTGATCCAACAGGGCATCGGGCACCTGCTCGACACCGCCCTGCACCATGATCGCATCATAGGGGCCGTGTTCTGCCACACCCTGCTCCAGCGCGCCGACGTGGATAATAGCGTTGTGCACGTCAGCTTCGGCCAAGAGGCTTTGCGCCTCGGCTGCAAGGGTTTCGTCGCTTTCAACACCCACAACCAACTCAGCCATCCGCGCGGTGACAGCCGTGGAATACCCCATTGCCGGAGCGATATCGAGGACCATCTCATCCTTGGATATGTTCAGCACGTCCAGCATTTTAGCCAGGGTTCGCGGCTCCAACATGCTGCGCCCGTCCCCCAGATCAATCAGGCCGTCCACATAGGCCGCCTCGCGTTGAGAATCGGGCACGAAGCTTTCCCGCGGAACACTCAGCATCGCCTCAATGATCGGGAACTTGGTGACGTCAGAGGGGCGGATCTGTGTATCAACCATTGTGCGGCGCCGGGCTGCGAAGTCAGTCATTGGATATCTCGTCTCATTCCCAAAGATGTCGGGCTTGTGCCATATCCTGAACCTTCCAGCAACGCCCCTGTTGCCGCAACCTGAATCTTGATCACCTCCTTGGGCGTGGACGTCGGCAAATTTCGATCTTGTCGGCAATTTCGAGCGCAATCCACTGGACGCCCCAGAGGAAAGCTGTTAAAAACCCAGTCACACCACGGCAAGTATTTGATTTTACTTGAAAAGGCGAGTTGGCGGAGTGGTGACGCAGCGGATTGCAAATCCGTGTACACCGGTTCGATTCCGGTACTCGCCTCCAACATATTGTGGTATTTCTCGCAAATCCCAAAGATAAACACAAGATCTAGCTCTCAGCGATCCGTGCACAATTCGTACACAGTCCGAGTGCAGATTCGGCTGCATTTTGAGACCTTTTGCCGTATACTGAGAAAAAACAGGCAACTAGGCGAAGCAGCACGCGATGAGCTACGGCGTTACCACTGTAAATGTGCACAAAAAACTGAAGTTGGATAAGCGCCAGGGCAGCGAAAATTGGTACGTGCGGCTGACTTTGGACAACGGCAAACGTGTTGTGAAAAGCACAAAGACGGACGACTTAGAGGAAGCTAAAGAACGCGCAATTGAATTGTACCACGAGACCAAGGCGCGCATTAAAAACAACCTCCCTGCACAAACACGCAAATTTAAGCATGTTGCAGAGTATGCCATTGCGAGAATGCAGCGCGAACTTGATGAGGGCGGCGGCAAGCAAGCTTACAAAGATTACTTCTCAGCACTGCGCATCTGGCTCATCCCGTATTTTGGACACACTGACGTAGCGAAGATAGATTTGGCTGCGCTGACGGCTTTTGACGCGTGGCGTACTGAGACGAATAAAAAGCCGTTTTCTCAAAGCGGCATCAACAATCACAACGCTGCGCTGAACAGAGTTTTGGACGAAGCAGAACTACACGGCTGGATCGTAAAATCCATGCGCCCCACTCTGCTCAACAAAGGTGTCAAAAGCGAAAGCAGAGGCAGCTTCACGGACGCCGAGTACAAGAAGATTTATACGGCGCTGCGCACGTGGCACAAAAAGACGAAAGACAAGAAAGCGATAGCGACGCGCGAAGTGCTACGAAACTACGTGCTGTTTCTGGCAAACACTGGCGTGCGGCACGGCACAGAGGCTTTGCGGCTGCGTTGGCGCAACATTGAATGGCAGGAGAATGGCGGCGAACGCTATTTGGTGGTGAACGTAGACGGGAAAACGCGAAAGAGAAGCGCAGTGGCGCGAGACACAGTGGAAGGCTACTTGGACAGACAAAGTAAGCTGAACCCCGCTCTCAGCTACGACAGCTTCGCTCTGCTCATCGCAGCCAAAAGCAACGAGCATGTGTTCACGACTCGCTTGGGCGCAGTTGCAAACATAGCGAGCTTAAACCGCGCATTTAATGCGCTGTTGGACGACTTGGGTCTGAAAGTTGGCGCGGATGGCAAATCCCGCACTTTGTACAGCTTGCGGCACTACTATGCGACGCGGGACTTGAAGCGCGGCATCAGCACCCACGCCTTGAGCAAACAAATGGGTAACAGCACTGCGATGCTGGACAAGCACTACAGCAAATACAGTCCATTGCTTAATGCTGAAATGCACAGCGGACGCGACATGCGAAAAAGCCCAAAGAAAGAGGCGATGGCAAACGGTGGCGGTGTGGTGGAAACGGCATTCAATATGCTTGCAGCGGGCAAGCTAGATGAAGCTGGGCTACTGGCGGCTTTGGGCGTTGAACGACAGAACTACGTGGTGACAGAAGAAATTGCGATGAAGGCGCTGACGGCAAAGAATGATGACTTGATAGAGGGCGAAACTTTGCTGCGGATTTTGAATGGGTAGCAGGGGGAGAACAAAAGAGACGTGCTTACTTACTAGCCCTAGTCAATCTCCTTCATCCAGCTCCAAATGTTCCTCTGTGTAGCCCTTTCGATCGCTGATCCAGTCTTCTTCCTCTCCCGTCACATAGTCACTCGCAATCTCCGAAAAGAAATCAAACCATTCATCGCTGTCGGCATCAAAAGCCTTCTTTGCAGCTTCAACTGATCCAAACTCCTCAATCAATACGGGGTCTGGTATTTCGATGAACTTCTTTACGTGCACGGAGTGGCGTTCAGTCTTTGTTAGCTTCATTTCAACTCCAGCTGTGAGCTACTCCCCAATGTTGGAACAGATTTGAGCGTAGTTTAAGCTACTCTTTGCTCCTGCTGATCGGGTTGTGTTGTGTTATTTCTTAGCCAATAGACCACGGCAGGGGGTTTGCCGCCAAGGGCGGAATGGGGGCGTTTTCGGTTGTAGAACTCGATCCACTTGCCGACACCGGCCTTTGCCTCTGATCCGGTTTCCCATGCATGCAGGTAGACACACTCGTATTTCAGGCTTCGCCAGAGCCGTTCGACGAAGATGTTGTCTAGGAACAAGTCCCCAAATTTTTCTGACAAAAATCTACACCTTGGCTTTATCTTCTTAAAAAATCTACCAGAATTCACTGCAAGAAAAAAGGGTAGCGCAACGCGCCACCCCAAAAACATTTGGATATTTTCTTCGCCACTGGAGCTTATGAACGACTTTTCGAGCGCTTGGTGACAACGGTGCCAATTGCCTCGTCTAGTTCGCCAGCTTCCGTCGCTGCTTTCAACGTAATCAACGCGTCAGCAATATCCTTCAGCGCTTTCACAAAGACTGCGTTTCCGCTGCCAATTTTCAGCGCCTTGTTCCCGTATTTGCACTGCACGTACCAGCCGCCATCTTGCTCGAAGAACCACGGGCGCACTTTGCGTAGTTTGTCCACCAGCACTTTTTCACCCTGCTCGTTCTTGATCCATGTCTTGCGCGTCACCTCGTAAATTTCACCCTTTGCAGCGGCATCAGCCGCTTTCACCTGTTCTTCGATTGCAGCGACAAGTTTGCGGCGGCGCAGTTGAACAGGGTCCTGCTTGCTGGCGCGGGTGACGGATTTTACGGTTAGTTTGGATAGTACAGACATATCATAGCTCCTATAGTCACCCCATATGTCTGCTGCCTTCTAAGAAGAAAGCGATCTAAATCTGATAGTTAGGCTAAAATTGCAAAAGGTCAGCACGGAGCTGACCTTGAGCAAAAGTATCAATGTAGCTTACATGCGGTGAGCTTCGACGGCATGACCAGTGATATTTGTGAATGACTGCATTTTCGCTGCTTCTTCAGCCATTACTTCTTCCCTGCTCCGTAGTGGCGTGCTCATCTTGCGCCCCAACAGCAAAAGCACGCGCTCAATTGCAATGTCATCACGCAACTCAATGACTTTCTGCGGCGTAGCACCGTCAGGTCTAAAGTTAAGAGTAATTGTCAGCCCCTCAAGCAATTCATTTTCAGCTTTTGCTTCGCCATTGGCTGCATTTACAATTTCGCTGTGCTCTTCAGTACCCAACCAACCATCAAGTACTGTAAGCCCGCAATTGATGTGTCCTTGCTCACGATCGCTGGGCTTAACACCGTTCTTGTTTGTGTTTGCTACCTCGTAAACACCGCCCTCGCTTGCCAGCCAGGCAGCAAATGAAACATTGCGCGACATGACGTCTTCGTTCTTTTGAGCAATTTTCAGCACGCGCGCCCAAGCTTTTTCGCGGGATGGCGTAATGTTGCCGCAAACGAAACGCAAAGCTTTGGTTTCAAGGGACGTGGCCTTCGTAAAATTGACTTCCTTGTTCTCTTTGCGTTCGTCCATGATAAGTTCGAATGTCTCGCGCAGACGCTGCTTTTCTGCTTTTGTCGATTTTTCGCCAACTAGTTTGATCCGTTGAACGACCAAAAACACGCCGCCCAAGAACTCGTACAGAACTGTGTTTGCTTTCTTTTCAAGAGCCTCGAATTCTGCATAGACGGATTTCAAGTCTTGGAGGTAGCTGACAGCAGCTTTCGCTTCACTCAAAACATCTTCGCGCTTGGTCAGCGGGTAGTTGTGGTGGGCGCGCACCTGTTCGTTGGTTTCGCCAATTGCTGCTGCTGGCAGCATGTTAGTTACGGCTTCAGTGATGTTGTTTTCAAAGTTATTCAGCATTGTAGATTCCTTTTCTTATGCTTGTTTCTGTTGATCGTTGACGCTGTTTCGTCATCAACAAATACAGATTAGAATGAAAAACTACCTTGTGCCGTTGAGTGAAATAGGCTCTACTTGAATGTATATAAAATGGTTTAAGTGACTGTTTTAAATATGGATGATAGGCGACACAGAGCTGGACCAAAGCTCTTCATACATGCCCCACCGTACAAAGGCATACGCTCACGCGAAACAGGCGAATATGTTTCAAAACGTCTTGCTCGAATCCAACCACCGTTTATTGACGCGAAGCCGTGGCAATGCTCCGTGTTCTATTTTTGGTGGGAGTTCTTGCGGCGGCACGAAGGCTACAAAGATTGTTGTGAACGAGGTGGCGCAGGGCGCTATAAAAAGCTGTATGCGGATTTTGGCGATGTGCACGCCCATGAGACCAAGGATTTTTGGAAGTGGTGGAGCGAAAAAATCGAAGAAGACCTAACACGCGGACAGCACTTGTTTGCGGAACCTGTGGCGCGGCGCATAGGCGTGGGAAACAGGTCGTTGAACGACCAAACTAACGGCACAATCACACTAACAATACCGCTTGAGGTTAGGACGAAACAACTCGTTCAGAATTTCCGCAAGGTGCTGAACGATCAAAAAGAGGAAGTTGCGGCTGCACGGCGAATTAGTAGAGCGCTATATCCCGTCGCAGCCAAAGTCAGGCTCAATTCGTTGTACCAAACTCTTTGCGTATGGGACGTGTGGCAGGAGCACAAGAAACGCAAGAAGAAGTATGAGCTTGCGGAGTTAGCAGGACTACACGTGAACAAGGTGGTGAACGGGTGGACGGTTGAAATGGCAAAGCGCCAAGACCTACCTTTCAGTGACATACAAAGAGAAGTCAGGCGCAGACAAACCGCAAGCTTCAATCGCCACCTGGCTGCGGCTACTGATTACATTGAAAACGTAGGTAGAGGGCAGTTTCCGTTGCGGAGCAAATGAACAAGAACAGTGCCTACAAGTAAAAAATTTACGGCTCCAAAACAGCGTTCAAAAACGGCAGCATGTGCGTGCGTACTGCTTCATACTGATCTGCTCGAAGAAGTTGCTCCTTGGTTTCTGGATTGATCTCTCGTCCAGAGAACTCAACGCCCTGCATGCTGCCAGTAGCCAAAACCAACTGACTTCCTTTTGGGCGGTCGTTAATGGCGAACCTGATCATCTTTTCTGCATTCTTAGGATCAGGGTCTTGTTGGAGAGGCGTATCAACAACAATTGGGCAAAAGCACGATGTAGAAAACTCATAGATAGTGTGCAAAACAGCATAATTGTATGCCAACAGTAGACGTGGAGCTCTGTTGCCAGTCTCCTTGATCGTTGGGCGAATGTTGTCCCACATATTCGAAGGGACATTTTCGACACCTAATTTTGTGCAAAACTCGCGCAGTTTTCCCGCATAAAACTTTATAATCTTCTCTTTATGCTCCTTCTTGTCAAAAGAGCTCATTTCCTTTTTTGCCGCCACGATCCTATCGTTCAAAGCACCTATGTCACCGTCAATCGCACGTTCTTCTTGCTCGAAGGTATCGTCTACGATGCGCTCGCTTTCATCGCGCAGCATGTCACCAAGTTTAATCTCGCCCCGCGTTTCTTCCAAAATTTCCTGAATCCGTTCAATACGTTTCTCCAGCGAAGGTATTGCCCTGAGCTTTGCGTCTATAACTTTGTCTAGTTTTTCGACTTTGGCTCTCGCTTCAACGAGGACAATTCGGCAGGCCTCCGCGTCGTTGTGAAGACCAAACCTGTTGGCGAAGTCGTTTTCATGGACCGTGCTGCACATTGGGCATACGATTTCGGCCTCGCTTAGCTTTTGCGAAAACTTGATATCCGCTTCCAACTCAGACAGTACTTTTGCAGCTATTTCCACTTCCTCCTGAGAAGCGGTTCTCTGTGACTGCAGTTGTCCAATTTCACCGCGTATTTCATCATAGCTTCTCTGCAGCGCGTTTTGTTCTTTCAATAGAGCTCTGATTCTGTCTTCGAACGCGCTAACGTCCAGTGCGATACCCATCTTTTCGCGTTTATCGCTAAAACGCTTCTTCGCTTTAGACAGAGCGACACGTTCTTGGGTTAGTTCATTTCGTGCAGCCGCAGTTTCATCTCTTAGAGCTTTCGCGCGATAGTACTCCTTCGGACGTATTCCTGTGTGATAGCGAGCAATGTCATCCTTGTAGCCGCTCACCATGTCCAAACCTGAAAATGACGCCCATGTTTCTACCCAACCCTTCTCTTGATCAAGATAAAAGGGAAGGAAGCAGAAAGCTGGCGGAGGCACCGAATTCTTGCCCCCCTTTAGCTTTGTCACAATCTCAAAATCGAGTAACTCACCAATTTTTGGACCCAATTCTTTAATTATCGAACTTGCAGTCCAAACTAACGATCCCTCATGATCAAAAAGAGCGAAGCGGCCTGCCTGCCTCAGAATAAAGTAGCCGTTGCCGTCGATCTCAAATTCCAGGAGTGATTCAACCTTTGCGTTCTTCCAAGCTTCTGGCGTACGTGATGGATCCGCTCCAAGAGAAGAATAGAGCGATTTGATCAAGCTAGACTTGCCAAAGTCGTTATCCGCTACGACCGCTGTTGCAGCTTGGCTGAAATCTTCAACTCTGGCTTTCTTTTCTTGATTTGATAGCAGCCAAAGTCTTTTGAATTTCAGCTTTTTCATGCCGCTTGGTCCTCAAATTCCTGATCAAAGATTTGTAGTTTTCTAACTTATTCGATTGAATACGCTTCATATAAGATCATCGCCTTTATGCGTTCGTCTGATGCCGTTTTGAGCTCTGCACGCACTTTTCCTCCCAATGCGTCGAAAACACTCGCCAGCAGCGCGTTCAAATCCATGTCCGTTCCACTTTGTTCCTGTAGATGGACTGCGATCAACCTCCTCACCTTCCGCACAGCTTCGTTTGGGTTTAGCACAGCAACGCGGAAACTGTTCCACTCACGCCTTAAACGTAGCTTTTGTGGCGCTGGCAAGTTGATCTCTGGTGCAATCTCTTCCCATTTGGGACATGCAACGGTTGCAGACACTGTTTTAAGCCAGTTGTCTGTATCCTTGCGAGTGATTCCGCGCTGAGCGACGACGTTGTCGTAGTCCGCTAAATCAATTTTTGTGGCGCGTGCTTTGGTGGTACATTCGTCTGACACGGCTTTGAAGAGCGCAGACAGAGAAAACTCAACCTCCCCAAGGCTGTCGACAACAAATGCTTCAAGCTTACCTTTGGCGTGGGTGTCTGCATCTTCGAGGCTCAAGTCAGATTTCTCGATCCAAAGAAGCTCGCTCTTTATTGTATCTTCGCCTCCAAACTCTTTCTCCAGTTTCTCAACTATTTTTTGCAAATCACCCTTATTGCACTCTTTAAGGCAGAATTTTTGTTTATCTGTTGGAGCAAAGTTTGTGGGAGCATTGCTGAGGAACGTGCTCGACTCTACATCACCGTCAAACGCGACAACATTTTGATACATTTTGCCAAGAAACGAAGAAGCTTCTTCGCTCTTTTTAGTATCCCGTTTTGTCAAAGCGGCAGGAGTCCAATGACCACTCTTCTTAGACTTAACCTGATAAAATTTGACGCTCTGCGGATCAATTGAATCGTCGAACAGCGCAATGTCATCGTGGAACTCAAAGACTAAAGCGTAGTCGCCATCTAGCCTGTGGCGCTCCAAAACCAATACAAGACCACACAGCGCCTGAAAGTGATAACGGGCATTGGTTGGTGCCCCGCTATCTTCCCGCGGTTGGGTGGCTGCCAGCTTTTGCTTTAGGTTGGGCAAAAATGATCCCTTCGCACATCAAAATAACTGCACGAACCATTGCCGAAAATTTCAACTCTGGCAAGAGCCGCGCTTCATCTAGAAGGCCCGTTGAGGCAATCCGCTACATTTAGTCCGCTAAGGATAAATAGTGTTGAGGGAGAAACAAATGAATTCGAAACAGACCAGTAGAGCAATCACACAAATTTTGCGCGACTTCGCACATCATGAGCGAACAGAGCAAATCGCAGTCGCCAAGCAGATGTTGCTGACTACAGAGCAACTCATCAATGAGCTAAAACGATCAATTTTGGAGACGAATGCGGCAGCACAGAGACGTAAAGCCAAGCGTCGCGAAACAGAAGTCGATCCCAAGCCACCCCTCAAGCCAGTGCGCATAGCTGAACCTAGAAAGCCAAGAAAACCTAAGTACAGCGGGTCATAATGGAGCCGCACATGACACTGGTGGAACAGGTATACGAACAATTGGTCAAATACGACCTGGTGCAGTGCGCCGAGGATTTCAGCACGCAATGGTGCAGCAAGAGCAAGAGCTGGTTTGGTGAGCGCAAGCACAATGGGCGCGATTTCAGTGTTACTGCCGCCATCGACTGCCTGCGCAGCGTGCAATTGAAACTCGTGACTCTACGTTTGAGCAACAGACGCACGGGCGGTCTACTTGAGGCGGAAATACGTGGTCTGGAAGAACTAAACATTGCGCTCAAAGCGTTCCTCGCTGAACAGCACCGCATTACAGAAATCGCGCTGGACGAGACGCCAAGCCGCAAGATGTTATAGAATATGCAATCCTTAACTTTTTTGCGGAACTGCCTTTGATTGCAAAAACTTAGCCCGTGCGCCTTTTTCGATCGCTTGGCAAAATGTGTGGTTTTATAATGAGTTACAACGAAACCACACATATTGGCTTAGACATGAAACAAGCAAAGCTACTGACCAAAGCAGAACAGAAACGCGTTAATGCAGTCATTGACGCGCATCGCTACAGCGCTCGCAACCACGCCATTTTCGCATTCAGCTTTCTTGCTGGCCTGCGCGCATGTGAGATCGCAGCGCTAAATGTTGGCGACGTCTTCGACACCAAAGGTAAAGCGCGTGACACAGTATTTCTTGCTGCGACACAAACCAAAGGCGATGAAGCTGGGGTAATTCTTGTGAACAAAAGGCTTCATAAAGCACTTGCGGCTTATGCCGCCGCCTACCCCCGCCACGTAAGCAAGCCTGATGCGCCGTTGTTTTTCAGCGCAAAGCGCGGTGGTTTTAGCGCGCAGACGATTGTGAACCTGTTTGCCAAGTTTTATTCTGCGGCAGGCATCAAGGGTGCCAGCTCACACAGCGGACGCAGACAGTTTTTGACTGAACTTGCGGACAAAGGTGTAAACGCCCGTGTCGTTCAGGCGCTTGCACGACACAAGCACCTCAATACTACGATGCGATACATAGACTTGAATGAGAACAAGTTACGGAATGCGATTGAACTAGTTTGATCCAATCAGGACCTTTTCGCTCAGAAGTCACCCGTTTCTCAAATGATCCTTAGCGCGCTAATAAATAGAAGTACGGTGAGGCGGGTAGCCGCCGCCAACATACCTATCTGCACATAGCGCCCTATCAATGACATTGAGTTTGCCAGCCACGTGTTGTCGCCAACGGATCTTGTCAGCGCAAGCCGCCCCAACAGAGGCGGCGAATAACAAGCAAAGTCGCAACTGGCTTGAAAAACATTATGCGATGGAACGAGATGAGAGGCTGAGCAATCAGCAACTCGTATGTGCTGCGGCGGTGGCTAATGGCTTTCGCAGTGCTGCGTTGGGAACAACTCTACGCACATAAAGGTAACAGCCCAACCCTATCTACCAGCCCTGCTGGTTGTGCGCATTAGCTGACTGAAGGACCCAGCAGGATGCCAAGAAGTCGACGAGAGGCGATCAGCCTCTCTATGACTTCTCGACCAGCAGGATGGCCTTTGAAAATGATGCCTATTAAATCTGATTGAAAAATCAGCACCAAGGGTTTCTGAGTTCTTTGCGGAGCAAAGATCGAAAGAAAGCTGAAGGTGCGTGTGGAGCTGCAAAGCAGCTACGCACTCACAAAAAAAAGCTAGGCGGGATACCTGGCAAGTCTGCCTACAAGGAAACCTAGATGCCGACCAAATTACGGAATTTTATCAAAAACCAAATAATTTCAAATATTTGCCTGAGCATCTCTTTTGTATATCAGTTGTTCCGCCAAATCTTGGAGCGGACGCCAATTGATCACCTTTTTCCGCAGAAACACTCTCATCCGCATGGCGGCGTGCGATGGGCGATGTGTTTCAAAACCTTAGCGGAGCCAGACAGAGACACTGGCCCCATTGAAACGCCATTTGCAATCACGGTTACCGTGTTGTGAGACATGAAATCCTCCCCTAGCGAAACCCAGCTCCCCTGTGCTGCCCTATGCGTGCCAAAACTAAGCCTTGCAACGTATATTCCCTTAGCTGTCTCACTGTCATAAGGGTTACCCATTGGGCCAATGTATATCGTCGCACCGTAATTCTCGCTCCATTGGATCGCATCGTTTCCATCAAACTTGAACTGGAGTTGAGGCCTCTTCCAGCTTGGAACTTCATCCTCGAAGAAGACTTCAAAGGTTGGCCCAATGAAATCGACTCCTGGAGGAGGACACGTAAGCGCTATTTTACCATCGCCAGACAATCCAACTTGATCATCGTAGTCGTTGTACCACTTTGCAGGCTTGGCTATGTTTGCTTGTGATAGAGCGATATTCCCTAACAACATGCTCAAGGTAAAAACCGTCGTTGTGATACTACCTTGAAGCAACTTTCTAACAATTATTTTAGGCATCATTTTCCACATCTTTGTTTCCTGAAACCGCACATCGCAGTGACGTCCTACTTCTAAGCTGCACATCTTAAGCAGCTAGCAAATTAGTGAATTCACCTGCTTAGCTTCTTTTGGCTACCTGCACGTTTAACATTCGCAAAGTAAACCGTGCCTGGGCGGACGTGCTTAACCCCTGCCGTGCAGCATAAATAAACGCCAATATCAAAGTGGTTCATTTTCGCTTTTTTGTGCGGGTGGTTTGGAGGCACGTTAAGTGTAGGACCCTTGTAATTCGCAACCTGCTGACCATCCAAATAGATGATGATTTGCCCATCTGACTGGTGGGACCACTTCGCAAAAACTTGAAAATTCCGCCACTGTCCTTTGAAATCCCGCATATTCATCAATGGTATTCGAACAACGTTTTTGCATTCGTGATTGGCAGGATCACCACTCGCCACCTGCAACTTTAAAAATAGTGCGTCATCGTTACCTTTGCTCGTCCAATGGGATAGCGACGCGTGTGTGCAGCGATAACCTTTCCACTGCGCAAAAATGTAGCCGCCTTTGGTCTGCGACCCACGCGTTGGAAATGAATCTGGAATGAGCATGTCCCAGCCGTACCAAGCCTCTGACGGTTGGGGAAAAACCCAACGACCATCGCTCTTTGATTCCCTAAGCATGGAGCGCACAGATCCATAGGAACAGTCACCCTTGCCTGTACCATCGCCGTAGGCAGATGTTGCGCAATCCCCCCCGTAAATCGAAAACGAGTGGATACGTTTTGCTTCGATTCCTTCGAATTTTCGCAACCGCTTGTATGAGTTTGGCAAGTTCGACGCGCTCTGCTCAAATCTCACACCGCCTGCGTTCGACGGACCACTGAATGTAGCTAAGACAATTGCCATCACCAAAATTACTTGTGGTACAAAAAATTTCACTGCCTCAATCCTCTAACTTTTCTCATTCACGCGAAGCACAAGTAGCTCACGCTTCACCTATAAGTGCCAAATTGGGACTTGTTGCGCACACCAGTCAAGCCCTATGTTGGAAGACAACTAGTTTGCAGCTTTGGGCTTAAGCATGACAGGGATTGAAAAATTAGCACGTCTGAAGCAACTGCTACTTGGCATGGAGCGGGACTTAGGCATTGATGATTTAAGTGCCGTGCAGAGAAATATTGTGTACGCCGCAACGCTCCTGAGCGAAACTTCAAAAACGGTTGAGACGGAAGAACTGCGGCAACATGAATTGCTGAACGGTGTGTCGCGCAGCGCCTTTTTTCGAGCATTGCGAGAACTAGTAGAAGCAGGGTATTTGCGACACGCGCAGGGTCGACAACGATCTTCGTATGTCGTGTCAAAAGAGCTAGGTAGCTGAGCCGTTGAAAGCATTTAGCAACCAAAACCTGCTGACACCGTTTCTTATTATTTCGCTTGCGCACTTACTCGCATTTGGAATCTCAATTTACATTCTGCTCCCCCTGCAAGCCCAGTACACGCCAGAGCTTGCACCCTATGCCAGTTTACTTTTCCTCCCACATGGCGTCCGCATATTGTCAGCATGGATGATGGGCTGGAAAGCTATCCCGTTATTCGCACCAACTGCCTTACTGACGCACTGGGTGAACTTTGGGGCTGCGGGTTTCACACTGACGGGACTTGCTGGTGTTTTCTCTGGAATAGTATGTGCCGCGGTAACTTTTTGGGTGCTAGCAAAGTTTGGGATGGACTTTCGAATAACGGCAAATCGTGCAGCAAATTGGCGAGATGTGATGGTAGCAGGTGCAATTGCCTCAGCAATCAATACATTTGGAATGGGTTGGGCTTTTAGCCACAACACAAATACTTTGATTGGTTACTTCATTGGCGACGTAAGTGGATTGTTTGCATGTATGCTAATCCTCATGCTGGCTTTTAAGATCGCGCGCGAAGCAGAAGAAAAAACCAGCTAAATCAGCTATATGCGGGAAAATACACCTGTGCACAAAATGGCACACAGCATCAATTTACCCACGCATTATACTGAATTTAATTAGTTATTCTTGATGTCGTTCTCTTGCAAATCCGTGTACACCGGTTCGATTCCGGTACTCGCCTCCAACAACATCCTAATCGCTGACTTGGCCCCGCAGTACGCGCGTGTGACGCTTGGTATTTTCAGACGTTCATGGCCCGCGATTCTGTCGAACTGCGGGCCAGATATGGCGTGTTTTTCGGAACACCAGCCTACCCCTGCTCGTTCACGGGGCGCGATGTAGTCTGGTGTTTGCCTTACCCTCAGGCGCGCCCTTGTGGCACAACCTCGTATCCCGGCTCTTCCGGTTCATCATCCGTCATTTCGGCTGGAAAGCCCGGGGCGGTGATATCCAGGCCGGTTGCCTCTTCCAGCCGTTTGATAATATTTGGTGAAAGCTCGCGTTCGCCATATCGTGCGATACCATCGTTAAAGATGTTGATCATCACCGGGTTTATTTCCAGCGGCACCCCGGCGCGGTCGGCGACCTCCTGAAACAAACCGATATCCTTCTTCACCAGATCCATGGTGAAGGAAATATCGCGCGACCCGTTCAGGATGACCTGACTTTCGGTTTCGTGCACGAAGGATGTGCCGGACGAGATTTTGATCGCCTCATAGGTCGTGTTCAGATCCATCCCCGCAGCCTTTGCTGTAACCAGTGCTTCGGCGCAGGTAATCAGGTTGGCAGTGGCAAGATAGTTGGTCATCACTTTCAGCACCGAGGCCGAGCCCAGCTCGCCGGTGTGCAAAACCCGGCGGCCCATTGTCGTCAGGAACGGCAGAATTCGTTCAAACGTTTCCCGGTCACAGCCCGCAAAGATCGAGATATTGCCCGTCGCGGCACGGTGGCACCCGCCAGAAACCGGGCAATCCACAGCTGCACCGCCGCGTGAAATGACTTCGGCACCGAGGCGTTTGACTTCGGCTTCGTCTGTGGTCGACATCTCCATCCAGATCTTGCCGGGGCCCACTTCGGGCAACATCTCCTTCATGACTGCGTCCGATGCTGCCGGAGACGGCAGACAGGTGATCACCGCATCGCAATCGCGCATCAGCTGGGCGGGCCCTTCTGCCGCCTTTGCGCCTTTGGCGACAAATTCGGCCACCAGATCTGCGTTCAGGTCATGCACAGTCAGGTCAATGCCATTGCGCAAAAGGGATCCCGAAAGCTTGCCGCCAACGTTACCCAGACCGATAAATCCCACTTTCATATGACGCATCTCCAAGTTCGTCGTTTTCCCGTCATGCGACCACATACCGAACACGCACTTCATGCCGCCGAACGACGCCTACAGGTCGCTTTTTTCACCTTGGCTTATTTGTTGCGCGCGAACCGCTTGACAAGCGGGCCGGCGGTGCCGCATGTCCCGGACGTTGGTGTCGGCAACAGCCGATGAAAAGGGAATGCGTCAACGGTTCATCCGCCAAACGCAGCCGCCCCCGCGACCGTGACCGGAGAGGATGCCCAATGCCACTGGCCTGTGCCGGGAAGGCGGGACATCCGACAGAGCGACCGCTCTGGCATCCGCAAGCCGGGAGACCTGCCAACACCCGAAGTTGAAACCGGGCGGGGTGTTCCGGTGTCGGGTCCATGTGCAGACGTGGTGCCCGCATGAAACCCCGTCCCCCGCGAAGAGGATTTGGGGGGATGAGAGACATGACCGAGACCGCACCGGTAGAATTACTGGTCTGCACGACTTGCCGCCGGGGTCTGCCCTTCGAGGATGATGCTGAGCGTCCCGGCACATTGTTGCACAAGGCCTTGGAACAGGCTGCCCTGCCAGATGGCATCATTCTGAAACCTGTCGAATGCCTTTCGAACTGCGATCAGGGCTGTTCCATCGTTCTTCGGGGCGGGCCGGATCGCTGGACCTTTGTTTACGAGAACCTGAACGAAGTCGATCACGTCGATGTCATCATCGATGGTGTGACCAAGTAT
This sequence comes from Ruegeria sp. SATB027, assembly GCF_059613825.1. Taxonomy (NCBI): domain Bacteria; kingdom Pseudomonadati; phylum Pseudomonadota; class Alphaproteobacteria; order Rhodobacterales; family Roseobacteraceae; genus Ruegeria; species Ruegeria sp. SATB027. The sequence goes on along the minus strand of NZ_JBXWTH010000031.1, from coordinate 67,378 downwards.
CTGGCCACAGACGATGGTCTGGTGAAGTGGCGCGACCGTCCTGAACATTTCCGCAAAAACTGCGCCTCGCGCATTCCCCCGATTGGAGGCTGAGATCATGTCGAACCTAGAAAAACTTCCCGTCACCGTGATCACCGGCTTTCTGGGCTCGGGCAAAACCACGCTGGTGCGCCATCTGATGCAGAACCCGCAGGGAAAGCGTCTTGCGATTGTTGTTAACGAGTTTGGCGATGTGGGTGTTGATGGTGACATTCTAAAATCCTGCGCGATACCGGATTGCCCTGCGGAAAACATCGTGGAACTGGCAAACGGCTGCATTTGCTGCACCGTGGCTGATGATTTCATCCCGACCATCGAGGCGCTGATGGCGCTGGAACCGCGCCCGGATCACATCCTGATCGAAACATCCGGCCTTGCACTGCCAAAACCGCTGCTGAAAGCGTTTGATTGGCCTGATATTCGTTCGAAAATTACCGTTGATGGCGTGATCGCGCTGGCCGATGCCGAGGCCGTGGCCGCCGGTCGCTTTGCTCCGAACGTTGAAGCGGTGGATGCCCAACGGCTCGCTGATGACTCGATTGATCATGAAACACCCTTGTCCGAGGTATTCGAAGATCAAATCTCGTGCGCGGATATCATCCTGCTGACCAAGCCCGATTTGGCAGGTCCGGAAGGCATCGCGAAAGCCAAACAGATCATCGCCGCCGAGGCACCGCGGCCGCTTCCCGTTGTCGAGGTCGCCGAGGGTGTCGTCGACGTACGTGTCGTGCTTGGCCTTGAGGCTGCCGCCGAAGATGATATGGACGCCCGCCCGTCACATCACGATGGCCATCACGATCATGAGCATGACGATTTCGAAAGCATCATCGTCGAGTTGCCGGAACAGACCGACCCTGCGGAACTGGTAGCCAGAATCGAACGTCTTGCGACTGAGCTGAATATCCTGCGCGTCAAAGGCTATGCCGCCGTCGCTGGCAAACCGATGCGCCTGCTGGTTCAGGCTGTCGGCGCGCGGGTTCGTCACCAATACGACCGCCCGTGGGAGCCCGGTGAAGAGCGCCGCTCGCGCCTGGTCGTGATTGCCGAGCATGACGACATCAAAGAAGCCGAAATCCGTGATATCCTCGTGGGTGTGACCGAGGTTGCCGAGTAAGTCATGCACGTCGTCTTTCGCGAAAGCCACGGGCTCGAGGAAACCGAGACCCCAACCGATCTGGGCCAAAGCCCGGGTGATCTGGTTGTGCTGTCCTTTTCCGACAGTGACCTGGGCGCTTTCGCGGCGGGCTGGCATCGCGGCGGCGGGCCTGAGGGGCGGATGCCCACGATGCGGCTGGCCAATCTTGCGGCGCTGAAGCACCCTCTGTCCGTCGATACCTATGTCGAACAGACACTTGAGGGCGCAAAGGGCATCCTGATCCGTCTGATAGGTGGCGTGCCCTATTGGTCTTACGGGTTGCAACAGGTTCTGGCACTGGCGCAGGCCAAAGGCATCGCGCTGGCCGTTTTACCGGCGGATGGGCGCGAAGACACTCGGTTGGATGAGTATTCGACCCTGCCCCTCTCGACCCTGCGGCGGCTCGCACATTTGTGTGACACCGGCGGCGAAGTCGCCGCGCAGGCCGCATTGGCCCAGATGGCCTTGGCAGCAGGGCTTTATGCCGGGCCAGTGATGGGCGCGAAAACCCTGCCCGAATGCGGTGCGTGGTGTCCAGATCAGGGTGTCGTCCCGGTGGGTTCCGCATTCCAGAACGATACGAAACGCATCCTTGTCACCTTTTATCGCGCGTATCTGACATCCGCAGACACCGCCCCGGTCGCGGCCCTGATCCGCAGCCTGCGCGCCCGCGGGCTTCCGGCGGTGGGTCTGTTTGCCCCGTCGCTCAAGACCCCAGCCGCTGCCGACTGGCTCAGGGAACAGGTCGTTGCCTTGCGACCGTCGGCGATCATCAACGCCACTTCATTCTCGGGCAAGGGCGCGTCCGGCACGTCGCCTCTGGACGCAGCGGATGTGCCGGTGTTTCAGGTCGCTCTCGCCACCTCGCGACGCAAGGCCTGGGCCGAGGCCGAACGCGGCCTGTCACCCGCCGACCTCGCCATGCATGTGGTATTGCCCGAAGTGGACGGGCGAATATCGGCAGGCGTTGTCTCTTTCAAAGAACCGGGCAAGCGCGATCCGCATTTGGAATACTCGCGTTTTGCGCATCGGGCCGAGCCGGACCGGATCGAGGCGATCATCGACCGGGTATCGGGTTGGCTTGCCCTGAATGACAAACCCAAGGCAGATCAGGTTCCTGCGTTGGTACTGTCCACATATCCCGGCAAAGACTGGCAAATGGCCCATGCGGTTGGTCTCGACGCGCTGGCCTCGGCTGAGGCGATGCTGTCTGATCTTTGCAGTGAAGGCTACAACATCGCGGCTGGCGATCCGGTTGCCGACGCACTCTTGGACGCCCGGATATCGTGGCCGCTTGAGGATTATCTGAGTGCGCTCGCTGAATTGCCCCAGACCCTGCGCACCGATCTGCACGCCGTATGGGGCAATCCCGAGCAAGACCCAACTTTCACTCAGGGCGCGTTTCACTTCACGGCTTTGCGACGCGGCAAGGCGCTGGTCGCACTGCAACCAGAGCGCGGAACACCCGAACTGCGTGATGACGACTATCACGACCTTTCGCGTACCCCGCGCCATAGCTATGTCGCCTTCTATTTGTGGCTGCGCAAAGGTCTTGGCGCGGATGCGCTGATCCATATCGGTGCGCATGGCACACTGGAATGGCTGCCCGGCAAATCGGTCGCCCTATCAGCAGACTGCTGGCCCGAGGCGCTGATCCGTGACCTGCCGGTGATCTACCCGTTTATAGTCAACGACCCGGGCGAGGCCGCGCAAGCCAAACGCCGGATCGGCGCCGTGACCCTGGGCCACATCCCGCCCCCCATGAAAGAAAGCGGAACGCCTGACCGGATGGTGCGGCTGGAAGCCCTGCTGGACGAGTTCTCAAACGCGGACGGCCTTGACCCCAGACGCCGTGACCGGTTGCAGGAAGATATCCGGGATGAGGCGCAAGCCATTGGGCTGGAGCACGATCTGGGCCTGAACCAGGCCACCAGCACCGCGGAAGCAATCACGCGCATCGACCGCTTTGTCTGCGATATCAAAGAAAGCCAGTTTGGCGACGGGCTGCACGTCTATGGGCGTGTTCCGGATGTGACCGGCAGTTTCGACCCAGCCCCATCCGCCCATGCCGAACGCAAGGCCCTGATCAATGCGTTGGCTGGCAAGCGGATCGAGGCTGGCCCGTCCGGCTCGCCCTATCGGGGCCGCTCTGACGTGCTGCCGACCGGGCGAAACCTGTTCACCACCGACCCGCGGTCCGTGCCCACCCGCGCAGCCTACACGCAAGGCGTGAAACTGGCCGAGGAACTGGTACGGCGGCACTTGCAGGAGGAAGGCGATTACCCGAAAGGGTTGATTGTCGATCTGTGGGGATCGGCCACCATGCGCACGGCGGGCGAAGAATTCGCCATGGCCCTGCACCTGCTGGGTGTAAAGCCGGTTTGGGATAAGGGATCCGAGCGGGTTTCGGGTATCGAAGTGCTGCCCATCACCGACCTGAGCCGCCCGCGCCTGGACCTCACCTTGCGGGTTTCGGGCTTGTTTCGCGATGTGTTCCCCACGTTGTCAGCCCTTTATGGTCAGGCGGTTCGGGCATTGTCAGAGCGTGACGAAGCGACCGACTGGAATCCCTATGCCGGTCACGCCCCGGCTGCGCGGGTGTTTGGCCCGGCACCCGGCAGTTACGGCCTGAACATGACCCATCTGTCCGAGACCTATACGGACGAGGCGCGCGCCCAAGCCGGGGAGGCATGGCTTGAGGCCAGTTCGTACGCGCTGGAAGGTGAACACATCGCGCAGGACAAAGCGGGGATCACGGATCGTGTCGCCAAGGCCGACAGTTTTGTTCACCTCCAGGATCTGACAGAAACTGACCTGCTGCTGGCCAACGATTATGCCACGCATGAGGCCGGTTTTGCCGCCGCCAAAAACATCACTGGTGGCACCGCTCAGCTTTACCATCTGGACAACACCAACCCCGATAATCCGCGCGCCCGGACTCTGCCGGAAGAAATCAGCCGCGTCGTTCATGCCCGCGCTGCCAACCCCGGCTGGATTTCCGGGATGCAGCGCCATGGGTTTCGCGGCGCCGCCGAGATCGCGGCGACGCTGGATCACATGGCCTCATTCGCACATCTGTCGGGCACTGTCGCTCCGCATCTGTTTGATCTCTACCACGAAGCCACATTGGGCAATGAGGCCGTTGATGCCTTTCTGCAAGAGGCCAACCCGAAGGCCCATCAGGCCATGCAAGACAGGTTCCGTGCATTGCTGGAAGCGGGGCTTTGGAACACACGCCGGAATTCGATCCGGGCCGATTTGGAGGGTTTGGGATGAGTGCACCTATCGTTCAAGGATGGTGTCCCGGCGCGCATCGTCCGATGATGTCAGGCGACGGGCTGGTCGTGCGGGTCCGTCCGCGTCTGGCGCGACTGAATGCCAGGCAGGCTATTGGTTTGTGCGAACTGGCTGAACGGTTCGGCAATGGCACCATCGACCTGACCAATCGTGCCAACCTGCAACTGCGCGGCGTGGATGAGCGCGACCACCAGCCGTTGCTTGTGGAACTTGCAGCGTTGAACTTGCTTGATGCGGAACCCGGCATCGAAGTGCGCCGCAATATTCTGGTTACACCGCTCTATCAGGCGGGCGATTTGACCGCGCGGCTGACACAGGAGTTGATTGATCGACTGGCCGAATTGCCTGCTCTGCCCGCTAAGTTTGGATTTGCCATAGATACAGGCCCGAAGCGCCTGTTAGCCTCGGATTCCGCAGATATTCGTCTGGAACTGGGTGCCGACGGTCTGATCCTGCGCGCCGACGGCTGCAAAACCGGGCGGTGTGTGACCGAGGATGACGCCATTGACCACGTGATCGCGCTGGCCCGATGGTTTGCCCGGACCTATACGGCCGAGACACGTCGCATGGCGCGGGTCACTCACGCGTTGCCACAGGAATGGCAGGGATTTTCCCCCGGTCCTGTCGGTGAAAAACTGCAACCCGGCCCCTGTGAACTGGGTACTCTCTATGGCGCGGCGTTCGGCTCGCTGCCTGCGCGCAAGCTTTGTGAACTGATTGAAGCCAGCGGCGCTTCAGCCCTGCGTGTCACCCCGTGGCGACTGATCCTGCTGGAAGGCGGGGCGGCGATACCCGCCCCGGATTTTGTCACGGACGGAGCCGATCCGATGATGACAACCGACGCCTGCCCCGGCGCGCCGTTCTGCCCGCAAGCGCAAGTGGAAACCCGCGACATCGCCCGTGCATTGGCCCGGCGTATTCCCGGTCGCCTGCATGTCTCGGGCTGCGCCAAAGGATGCGCCCATATGGGCCCGGCCGACATCACAGTGGTCGGAAACAACGGGCGATTTGATCTTGTCAAACAGGGCCGCGCAGGGGATGAGCCCTGCCAATGCGGGCTCGCCCCCGAAACACTCATGACCATGGACTTCACCTGATGCCCTACACTTACGAAACTGATGGCGCGGCGATCTACAAGGAAAGCTTTGCCACCATCCGGTCCGAGGCTGATCTGACCCGCTTTGATGCCGATGAAGAGCAGGTCGCCGTTCGGATGATCCACGCCGCTGGCATGGTCGGGCTGGAGGAGTTTGTACATTTCTCACCTGGATTTGTGCAGACCGCACGCACGGCGCTGGAAAACGGCGCGGCGATCCTGTGTGACGCGCGCATGGTCAGCGAGGGTGTGACCCGCTTCCGTCTGCCTGCAGACAACCAGGTGATCTGCACCCTACATGACGAACGCGTGCGCCCTCTGGCCGCCGAGATGAGCAACACCCGTTCGGCCGCTGCGCTGGAACTCTGGCGCCCGTATCTGGAAGGTGCTCTGGTCGCCATCGGAAACGCGCCCACCGCGCTGTTTCACTTGCTGAACATGCTGGAAAACCCCGATTGCCCGCGCCCTGCTGCGATCATCGGCTGCCCGGTCGGATTTGTCGGAGCGATGGAGTCCAAAGACGCGTTGTGGCAGGCGCAACCCGTTCCGTCCTGCATTGTAAAAGGTCGTCTGGGCGGCAGCGCCATCACGGTGGCAGCCATTAATGCCATTGCAAGCCGGGCAGAATGAAGATGGGTACCATATACGGTGTGGGCCTTGGCCCCGGTGACCCGGATCTGATGAGTGTCCGGGCCGATCGCCTTCTGCGCAACGCCAAGCACGTGGCATTCTTTCGCAAACCAGGTCGCAGCGGTCAGGCCCGCAAAATCGTCAACGGGATGATCCCCGAAGGCGCGATTGAATTTCCGATGGAATACCCTGTGACCACCGAGATTCCGGTCACCGATCCGCGTTATAATGAATTGCTGGCCGCGTTTTATGAAGAGTGCACAGCACACCTGAAGACGCTGTCGGCACAGGGCGAGGATGTGGTGGTCCTGTGCGAGGGTGATCCGTTTTTCTACGGCTCGTTCATGCATCTTTACAACCGGTTGCGTGACGAAGCTCCGGTTGAGGTTGTGCCAGCCATCACGGGTATGTCCGGTGCGTGGACGGCCACGGGCGATCCGATCACATGGGGCGATGATGTGCTGACCGTGCTGGTTGGTACTCTGCCCGAGGAGGTTTTGGCTGAACGTATGGCGCAGACAGATGCCTTGGTCGTGATGAAAATCGGGCGGAACATCGACAAGGTGAAACGCGCGTTGAAAACCTCTGGTCTGTATGACCGCGCATGGATTGTCGAATACGCGCAGATGCCGAACCAGACGGTGACAAAATTGTCTGAGGCCTGCGAGAAGATCACCCCATATTTCTCGATCATCGTTGTTCATGGTCAGGGGCGCCGACCATGAGCGGCTGGGTCAAGATCGCAGGCCTTGGTCCGGGGGACGAGGCGCTGGTCACCCCCGAAGTTTCAGCGGCTTTGGCCGACGCCACCGATGTGGTGGGCTACATCCCTTATGTAGCCCGCGTGGCCGACCGACCCGGCCTGACCCTGCACGCCAGTGATAACCGGGTTGAAATCGACCGCTCGCAACACGCGCTGCAAATGGCCGTCGAAGGCAGGCGGGTGGTTGTTGTGTCCTCGGGCGATCCCGGTGTGTTTGCAATGGCTGCCGCTGTGTTCGAAGCGTTGGAGAATGGCCCAACAGAATGGCGTGACATTCAGGTAGATGTGCTGCCGGGGATCACCGCGATGCTGGCCGCATCTGCCCGCGCGGGCGCTCCGATGGGGCATGATTTCTGCGCCATCAACCTTAGCGACAACCTAAAGCCTTGGGCACTGATCGAAAAACGCCTGCGCTTGGCTGCGCAGGCCGATTTTTCGATGGCATTCTACAACCCCCGCTCGAAGTCTCGCCCGGAAGGCTTTGTAAAGACACTGGAAATCCTACGCGAAGAATGCGAGCCCGAGCGGGTGATCCTGTTTGCGCGCGCCGTGTCACGAGCGGATGAGGTGATCCGGGTTTCTACCCTGGCCGAGGCCACGCCCGAGATGGCGGATATGCAGACCGTGGTTATTGTCGGTTCGTCGCGCACCCGAGTCATCGAACGCAAAGGCACGCCGATCGTCTATACGCCACGCTTCACCCCGGTCGAGGATCAGGGATGAGACACCCAGTCCAGAACCTGTGTGACAGCCGAAAGCTCGGTCCGCTTAGGCAGAACAGGGCGCTCGATCATAAGCACTGGCAGGCCCAGCGCCCGCGCTGCGTCCAGCTTGGCGCGCGCACCCAAGCCGCCCGCGTTCTTGGACACCACAAGCTGCGTCCTGTGTTGCTGCATCAATGCGCGGTCATCGGCTTCTGCAAAAGGACCTCGGGCCACGACAACCTGCGCCAAAGGCAAAGGCACGCTGTCAGGCTCGTCCACCAGACGCAGCAGGTAGTGATGCTGGGGCTGGGCTGCAAAGTCTTCAAGATGCATACGCCCGACAGCCAGGAACACACGCTGCGGATCACCTGCAAGCGCATCGACGGCGGCAGTGATATCGGGCACGCGGTGCCAGACATCGCCGGGTTGCGGCTTCCACACCGCGCGGGTCAACGCGGCCAGTGGAACCTGAGTTGTGTGACACGCCTCAATCGCGTTCCGGCTCATCTGCGCCGCAAATGGATGGGTCGCATCCACGACATGGGTGATCGCGTTTTCACGGATGTAGTGGGCCAGACCTTCCGGGCCGCCAAACCCGCCAACTCGCACCGGCAACGGCTGCGGACGCGGGGTTTCCACCCGTCCCGCATAAGAATACACAGCCGCAATCCCCTGTTCCGCAACAGCTTTGGCCAGAGCGTTGGCCTCGGTCGTGCCGCCAAGAATCAGGAGGTTGGGCATGTCTGAATCTCCGTGGCTGACCGTTTTGGGATTGGGCGAAGATGGGCTTGATGGCCTGTCGCCTGCAAGCCGTCAAGTGCTGGACCGGGCCGAAGTGATCATGGGGCCGCCTCGTCACCTGTCGCTGCTGCCGGAAAACGAGGCTGAGCGGGTCGAATGGCCGGTGCCGTTCTCGGACGGATTGCCGATCCTGAAAGGCCTGCGCGGACGGCAGACGGTGGTTCTGGCGTCAGGTGATCCGTTCTGGTTTGGCGCGGGGTCCGTCATCGCGCGTAACTTTGATGCCAAAGAGTGGACCGCCCTGCCCGGCCAGTCTACATTTTCGCTGGCCGCTGCGCGGCTGGGCTGGCCTTTGGAAAGCACGCTGACCTTTGGCCTGCACGCTGCGCCTTTGACCCGATTGCGACCGCATCTGGCCCCGGGACTTCATGCCATTGCGCTATTGCGTGACGGCAAGGCAGTTGCTGAACTGGCGACATATCTTAGCGAAACCGGATTTGCCGACAGCGCGTTGCATGTGATGCAGGCCCTCGGCGGCCCGCGTGAAAGCGTCCAGACAGTGAGCCTGACCGAAGCTTTGCTGGGAACCTTCGATCATCCCGTCTGCGTCGGGTTGGAAGTGACCGGCACTGGGCGGGGACTGTCCAAGGCCTCGGGCAAGCCAGATGATCTTTTTGAAACCGACGGTCAGATCACCAAACGCCCGATCCGGGCACTGACCCTGTCCGCACTGGCCCCGCAGCGGGGCGAGCATCTGTGGGATATCGGCGGTGGCACTGGTTCGATCAGCATCGAATGGCTGATGTGTGACCCGACCCTGACCGCCACCAGTATCGAACCCCGCGCAGACAGGGCCGAACGCATTCGTCGCAATGCCGACGCGCTGGGGCAGGATCGGTTACAGGTTGTCCACGGTACCGCGCCCGAAGCGCTGGCCGGTTTGCCCCTGCCGGACGTGGTTTTCATCGGCGGTGGGCTCAGCCCCAGCCTGCTGGCGTGGCTTCGCGACGCCCTGCCCGCTGGCACCCGGTTGGTCGCCAATGCGGTAACGTTGGAAAGCGAAGCCCTGTTGGCGCGATGGCACCAAGACCTGGGCGGAGACCTGTTGCGGATCGAACTGGCACATTCTGCACCGCTCGGACCGCGGCGCGGCTGGAAGGCTGCCTATCCGGTCGTGCAGTGGAGCGTGACCTTATGATCGTGGCAGGCTTGGGCTTTTCATCAGACGCGACGGCAGACAGTTTGCGCGCCGCCTATGACGCGGCAGCGGCCAGCCATGATGTCCAAGCTCTGGCGACGGTTGCCGACAAAAGCGGCCACTCTGCGCTGGCGGCCTTTGCGGAAAGCCTTGCCCTTCCGCTGCATTTCGTGGCGGCTGCCGATTTGGCCGGACAACGCACCCTGACATGCTCTAACCGCAGCCGTGCCGCTTATGGCACCGGCAGCGTAGCCGAAGCATCCGCCCTTGCCGCCGCCGGGTCCGGCGCGCGGCTGCTTTCACCCAGACACATTTCGGACGACCGGCTGGCCACCTGCGCCATCGCCATCGGAGGACAAACATGACCGTTCATTTCATCGGCGCCGGACCGGGCGCTGCAGACCTGTTGACATTGCGTGGGCGCGACATCATCGCCTCGTGCCCTGTGTGCCTATATGCCGGATCACTGGTGCCCGAGGAAATTCTGAGCCACTGCCCCAAAGACGCAAAAATCATCAACACTGCGCCCATGGATCTGGACCAGATCATGGCCGAGATCGAAGTCGCGCATAAAGCGGGTCAGGATGTGGCGCGGCTGCATTCGGGCGATTTGTCAGTCTGGTCGGCGATGGGCGAACAGATCCGCCGCCTTAAAGAAATGGGCATTCCGGTCAGTGTGACCCCTGGCGTACCATCCTTTGCCGCCGCCGCAGCGGCCCTGGGCACCGAACTGACCCTGCCGGGACTGGCGCAATCAGTGGTTCTGACCCGGACGCCGGGGCGCGCGTCATCCATGCCCGAAGGTGAAACGCTGGTGAATTTTGCCCGTACCGGCGCGACTTTGGCTATTCATCTGTCAATCGGCAATCTGGACAAGGTTATCGCAGACCTGACCCCGGCTTATGGCGCCGATTGTCCGGTGGCCGTTGTGTATCGCGCAAGCTGGCCGGATGAAAAGATCATCCGCGCAACGCTGGAAACCCTGAAAGGGTCGCTGGACGAAAGCATCTCGCGCACGGCTTTGATCATGGTAGGCCCCGCGCTGGCCGGTGAGGGTTTTGACGAAAGCTGTCTTTATTCCAGAGATTACGACCGCCGCTATCGCCCGCAAAGTGCCGATAGCCCTTGGTCAAGCTGGAGCCATGGTGATGACTAACCCTCCGGGTATTTTGATTTCAGCTCCCTCTTCGGGTACCGGCAAGACGACGGTCATGCTGGGCCTTTTGCGCGCGCTGGCCGAAGATGGCCTGACCGTGCAACCCTTTAAAAGCGGGCCGGATTATATCGATCCCGCCTTTCACCGGGCGGCTGCCGGGCGGGCTTCGTTCAATCTGGACAGCTGGGCAATGACGGATCCCCTGTTCAGCGCTATTTCCGCTCAGGCTGAAGGCGCTGACATTGTGGTGGCCGAGGGCTCGATGGGTTTGTTCGACGGTGTCGCAAAGCCCGGCGAAGATGGGCACGGTTCAAGCGCCGAGACCGCCCTGCGCATGGGCTGGCCCGTTGTACTTGTGTTGGATGTGGGCGGGCAGGCACAATCAGCGGCGGCAACGGCGCTGGGGTTCAGGATGTACAATCCTGACCTGCCCTTTGCCGGAGTGATCCTGAACCGATGCGCCAGCCCCCGCCATGAACGCCTGACCCGTCTGGGGATGGAGCGCGCGGGCCTGCCTGTTCTGGGCGTCCTGCCCCGGCGTGGTGATTTGACCCTGCCCGAGCGGCATCTGGGACTTATTCAGGCGGTCGAACACCCCGATCTGGAAAGCGCCATTGTAGGTTATGCCGCGTTCTTGCGAGAACATGTGGACCTTGACGCAATCAAGTGGGCGGCTTCCTCAGGCCCCGGCGGGCCTTCGTCAGCCGCGCTGCCGCGCCCCCCCGCCCAGCGGATCGCCCTGGCCCGTGATGCCGCCTTTTCCTTTACCTACCCCCACCTTTTGCAGGGGTGGCACGATGCGGGTGCCGAGATCTTGCCTTTTTCCCCCTTGGCGAACGAACCTCCGGTGGCGGATGCCGATCTGGTCTGGCTGCCCGGCGGGTACCCCGAATTGCACGCCGGAACCTTGGCAGCGGCGACCACCTTCATGAGTGGTTTGCGTAAACATGCGGAAACAAAACCGGTGCACGGAGAATGCGGCGGCTACATGGCACTTGGTCAGGCGCTGATCGACAAGGACGGCGTGCAACATGAAATGGCCGGATTGCTGGGCCTCGTCACATCCTACCAGAAGCGCAAGTTCAATCTTGGCTACAGAAAAGCCGAGTTGTTGGCCCCCATGCCCGGCTTTGCCAAAGGCGCAGCCTTGCGCGGGCACGAGTTCCACTATTCCTCGATCGTGGATCAACCGGACGCCCCATTGGCACGCGTGTTTGACGCCGAAGGGGAAGAAGGTCCGCAAACCGGATCACTGCGTGGCAATGTCACTGGCACGTTCTTTCACCTGATTGCGGAGGCGTCGGCATGAGCGGTTTTGTTTCTTTCATCGGCTCTGGCCCCGGTGATCCGGAACTGCTGACACTCAAGGCGGTGGACCGGATGCAAAAGGCCGATGCGATCCTGTTCGACGATCTCAGCAGCGGCCCCATCCTGAGCCATGCGCGCGACGATGCGGATCTGGTTGGCGTCGGAAAGCGGGCCGGTCGTCCGTCCCCCAAGCAGGACCATGTCAGCCGGTTGCTGGTGGATTATGCGCAATCCGGTCAGCATGTAGTGCGCCTGAAGTCCGGCGACGGCGGTATGTTCGGACGGCTAGAGGAAGAGCTTGTCGCCCTGCGCGCAGCCGGAATCGCCTATGAGATCATTCCCGGCGTCCCCTCAGCAGTGGCAGCGGCAGCGGCCGCAGGCATTCCGTTGACGCGCAGGCTCACGGCCCGGCGGGTCCAGTTCGTGACCGGCCATGACGTCAGTGGTGAATTACCCGACGACCTGAACCTGAAAGCGCTGGCTGATCCGCAGGCCACGACCGTCGTTTTCATGGGCAAGCGCACCTTTCCCCTGCTGGTCGAAGCCCTGCACACGCAAGGATTGCCGTTGGATACTCCGGCGCTTATGGCCGAATCCGTCTCGACCCCCGACCAAAAGCTGCAACGCGCCACGATTGGCGCGCTGGCAGAGCAGCTGAAAACCGAGATTGGCAAAGCACCGGCGCTGATCCTTTATGGTCCGCTGGCGGAGTTCGACGATGAATGATCTGAGCTTGATCGGTATCGGCACCGGCAATCCGGATCATGTAACGTTTCAAGGCGCGCAGGCGATCCGGGCGGCGGATTTGATCCTGATTCCACGCAAGGGGGAAAACAAGGCTGATCTGGCCGGGCTGCGTGAAGCGATCATCGAGCGTGTCGCCGAAACGCCGCCACAGATCGCCTATTTCGATATTCCCCAGCGCCGGGCCGACGATGGCTACCTGCGCGGTGTCGATGAATGGCACGACACCATCGCCCTGCGCTGGCAAGCGGCCATTGCCGCGCATCCAGAGGCGCAGCATGTCGCGCTGCTGATTTGGGGGGATCCGTCCCTCTATGACAGCTCACTGCGCATCGCTGCCCGGTTGAACCCGCAACCCAATACCAAGGTTATCCCCGGCATCACCGCCTTGCAGGCGCTGACCGCCGCCCATGCGATCCCGATCAATGATCTGGGCGCGCCCTACGTTGTCACAACCGGTCGTCGTATCCGGGATGAAGGCTGGCCTGATGCGGCCTCGAACGTCGCTGTGATGCTGGACGGCGAATGCTCGTTCCAAACCCTTGATTTGGCAAGTTATGACATTTGGTGGGGCGCCTATGTGGGTATGAAAGAAGAGGTTCTGATCAGTGGCCCGCTGGATGAGGTTGCGCAGAATATCCTTGAGACCCGGGCGAAAGCCCGCGCCGAACATGGCTGGATCATGGATATCTACCTGTTGAAGGCGCGACAGAAATAACGCACGGGCACATAAACACGGGTTTGTGATGTCGCGGGTCGGTCAGGTCTGGCACACAGGGTGCACCTCAATACAGGAGACGTAACAATGAAAGCCCTCATTCCCTTGCTCTGCCTGATCGCTTTACCCGCTTGGGCGCAGGACGTTCCGGCCGGATGGGCTGTGTTTCCTGCGGACAAGACCTACTCGGAACTGGTCGATGCAACCAAGGCTGCGATCAAGGACAACGGATTGATAGTGGTGACGCAGGCTGGACCCACCAAGGCAGCTGCGGCACGAGGGATCACCATTCCGGGCAATCTGGTGATTGGCGCGTTCAACAACGATTACGCCGTAAGGGTGCTGGAAACCTCTACCAATGCGATGATCGAAGCACCGATCCGTTTCTATGTCACCGAGAACGAGGACGGAACCGCAACCCTGTCTTACAAGACCCCCAGTTTCGTGTTTGACCCTTACATGGCGGAAGGCGGGCAAGTCTTGCAGGACATTGCCGCGGAACTGGATAAAACTTTTCAATCCGTCGCTGAAGACGCAGTCAAATAGTCACACTGACGTGATCCGCCTTGCGTCTGGTGGCGTCCTCCGCAATCTGCTTCGAAACGGTTATCTCGGAGCATGACTGATGCAGGACCCCACGCCGCGCGCCGCCGATCTTCTGGCCCAACGCCTGTACGAAGCGGGGTGCCGCCACGCCTTTGGAATGCCGGGGGGTGAGGTGCTGACACTGGTGGATGCGCTTGAAAAGGCGGGCATTGCCTTTCATCTGACAAAGCACGAAAACTCGGCCGGATTCATGGCCGAGGCCGTGCATCACCGCGACGGCGCGCCTGCGATTCTGGTCGCCACTTTGGGTCCGGGCGCGATGAACGGCATCAATGTGGTGGCCAATGCGTTGCAGGACCGTGTTCCGATGATCGTTCTGACCGGTTGCGTCGATGCGGACGAAGCACTGACCTATACCCATCAGGTTATGGACCACAGCCAGGTTTACCGTTCCATCACCAAGGGCACATTTACACTGACGGCCAATGGCGCGGATATCATCGCAGACAAGGCGGTGTCACTGGCCACGCAACCGCGACCGGGCCCGGTCCATATCGATGTTCCGATCTCGGTCGCCGATACGCCGGTGACGGGTGTGAAACGCCGCCGTCTGGCCAAGGTCGCGCCTGTCAGCCCCAATGGCGAATGCCTGGAAAAAGCCAGGCGCTGGGTGGCTGAGGCCGAGCGCCCCATCGCCATTATCGGTCTCGATGTCCTCTATGACGACTCGCGCAGTGTGGTGCAGGCGTTTTTGGAACATTTCGGAATTCCATTTGTGACCACCTACAAGGCCAAGGGTGTTGTTCCCGAAGATCACCCTTTGTGTTTGGGCGGCGCGGGCCTGTCGCCTTTGGCAGACAAGCACCTTGTCCCATTGGTCGAACACGCCGATCTGGTGCTGTGTCTGGGGTATGACCCGATCGAAATGCGCCCCGGCTGGCGCGAAATCTGGGACCCCGAAGAAAAGCGCGTCATCGACATATCCGCGGTGATCAATGACCACTACATGCATCAGGCGGGTCTTAATCTGGTGGCCGACACGGGCGAGACGCTTGAGGCCATTGCCAAGGGAAACCCTGCCCGCGCAACGTGGCCGGGTGGTGAGCCCGCGCAGGTCAAAACCGCACTGGCACAGGCCTTTCCCACCGATGAGGACTGGGGACCCGCAGCGGTCATCGCCGAAACGCGGGCTACCATGCCCCCCGAAACACTCGCAACCGCCGACAGCGGCGCGCATCGCATTCTGCTGAGCCAGATGTGGGACTGCAGCGAGGAACGTGGGCTGATCCAATCCTCGGCGCTCTGCACCATGGGCTGTGCTGTCCCAATGGCCATTGGTCTGAAACTGGCCGAGCCCGACCGCCCGGTGATCAGCTTTTCGGGTGATGCCGGGTTTCTGATGGTCGCCGGGGAATTGTCGACGGCGGCTGAAATGGGCGGCAATCCGATCTTTCTTGTCTTCGTAGATGCCAGCCTTGCCCTTATCGAGTTGAAACAGCGGCAGCGGCAGATGGGTAAGAATGGCGTGGATTTCGGCCACCATGACTTCGCGGCCATGGGCCGTGCATTTGGTGGGAACGGCCACACTGTCCGCAACCGGGCAGAGTTGCGTGCAGCACTTGAAGCTGCTGTAAAGGCCGAGACATTTACCGTCATCGCCGCTGAAATCGACCGTGGAGGATACGATGGCCGCATCTGAGGGCCCGCTGAAGGGCGTCAAGGTTCTGGACCTCAGCCGTATTCTGGCCGGGCCGACCTGCACGCAGTTGCTGGGTGATCTGGGCGCAAGCGTCATCAAGATCGAAAACCCTGCCACCGGGGGCGACGACACGCGGCAATGGGGTCCGCCCTATGTCACCGATGCCGACGGCAACCGCTCGGACCTGAGCGCCTATTTCATGTCAGCGAACCGAAACAAGAAATCCGTGGCGCTGGATATCGCGACTGAGAAAGGTCAGGCGGAAATCCGACGGCTGGCCTCACACGCGGATATTCTGATTGAGAATTTCAAACCCGGCGGTCTGGCGAAATACGGGCTGGACTATGCCACCCTGTCGCAGGAGTTCCCCAGCCTCGTTTACTGCTCGATTTCGGGTTACGGCCAAACCGGGCCGAACGCCAGCAAACCCGGCTATGACCTGATGGCGCAAGGTTATGGTGGGATCATGTCCCTGACCGGCGACCAGGAGGGCGCGCCGATGAAAGTGGGGGTCGGCATCGCTGATGTGATGTGCGGAATGTATGCAAGCGTTGGCATTCTGGCCGCGCTGCGCCACCGCGACCTGACCGGTGAAGGCCAGCAGGTCGATCTGGCACTTGTTGATTCTCAGATCGCATGGCTGATCAACGAGGGCGTCAATTACCTGACTTCAGGCGACGTTCCGCAACGCCGTGGAAACGGGCACCCCAACATCGTTCCTTATGACGTTTACGAGACATCCGATGGGCATGTCATTCTGGCGGTTGGAAATGATGGCCAGTTCAGAAAGCTCTGCGGTTTCCTGGGACAACCCGAACTTTCCGACGACCCCAGATTCGCGAACAACCCGACGCGACTGGAACACCGTGATGCGCTGAACGCCATTCTACGGCCCGCTGTTCAAGGTCTGGATACGCGATCCGTGATTTCCGGGCTTGAAGCCGTGAAAGTGCCCGTAGGTCCGGTCCAGACGCTGGATCAGGTTTTTGATACGGAACAGGTGGCAGCACGAAATATGCAGATTTCGATGCAGGCCCAGCCCGGTGTGGTGAACCTGATCGGGAATCCCCTGAACCTGTCACGTACGCCTGTAACATATCGCAGCGCGCCACCCACCTGCGGGGCGGACACTGACTGGGTATTAAACGCTGAAAACCCGTTCGACGATTGAAACACTTGCACAACTAGGCGGCAAGTTGCTGAAACATGCCTTTGAATCGGCGGATTTTTTCGACTTTTTCACACACGACATTTCACCAATTCGAGAGCGGGGTCGATACTGATACGCCGCTCTCGCACACTCTGTTACATCAAACAGTGTCAAATACCGCAATCAGATTGGACCCAAGTATGAAACAAGACGTTTTTGGACAGATGAACACCTTGGCGCAGCCGGAAGCTGTCGAAGCCTGGAATGGTGTTCTGCTTGGGTTCATGGCACATGCCGCGGTTACGCCCCAACATCTGGGCAAAGTGTTGGAGCTTGAGCCCGATTTTGCTTTGGGCCATGCCGTCAAAGGCCTGTTCATGGCCCTTCTCGGTCGACGAGAGATGATGGCGGTTGCGGTCGAGGCTTTGGCGGCTGCCAATACTGCGATGAAACGGCAGCCCGTCTCGACGCGCGAGCGGCTGTTTGTCGATGCATTGGGGCTGTATCTGGCGGGCCAACTGACACAGGCGGTGCAAAAGTTCGAAGCGGTCCTGCGCGACCATCCGCAGGATACGTTGGCGATGAAACTCAGTCATGCGACCCGTTTCGTTCTGGGGGATCCGGATGGAATGCGCCGCTCGATCGAACGGGTGATGCCTGCTTATGAACCCGATCACCCCGGTCGGGGCTATCTGCTGGGCTGCCATTCCTTCGCGCTGGAAGAAACCGGAGCCTACGAAAAGGCCGAGATTGCGGGACGTCAGGCGCTTTGGATGGTGTCCGACGATGCCTGGGGTCTGCACGCGGTGGCCCATGTCCATGAAATGACCGGCAACGCGCAGCTGGGCCTTGACTGGCTGGCCGGGCGCGAGGCGGCCTGGGCCCATTGCAACAACTTCCGCTATCACGTCTGGTGGCACAAGGCCCTGATGCATCTGGATCTGGGTCAGGTCGATCAGGTGATGGACCTGTATGACAACCACGTCCGCAAGGACAAAACCGACGATTACCGCGACATCTCGAACGGAACTTCGCTTCTGATGCGGCTTGAACTTGAAGGCGTAAATGTCGGAAATCGCTGGGAAGAACTGGCTGACCTGAGTGCCGCGCGCACCGAAGACGGCTGCCTGATTTTCGCCGATCTGCATTACCTTTTAGCGCTGACAGGCGACAATCGCGTCGACGCCACAGCCAAAATGCTGAACCGCATGAGCAAGGATGCAGCGCGTGCCAATGACGACACCACCCGCCGTATGGCTGATCCCGGTGTCGCGGCCGCCATGGGCCTTGAAGCCTTTGGTGACGGCCATTATGGCACGGCATTTGATCACCTGTTGGCGGCGCGCGGTTCAATGCAACTGGCTGGTGGCAGTCACGCGCAACGTGATGTATTTGAACGCATTACCATCGATTCCGGGCTTCGGGCCGGTCGTCTTGATGCGGTTGAACGCATTCTGGATGACCGTCGCGCCAAGCGCGCCGGGGGTGAAGACAATTATGCCATCGCGCGCCGCGCCCTGATTGATGCGGCACGCGACGGCGGAGACATGCAAAGCGTCCCCGCCGAATAACAAGACGACCAAGAAGGACAGAGACCGTATGGCGACCATATCGCCCGCTGCTGATTTTGCACCCGTCGCAGCCCCGGCTGCGGCCCCCGCTCGCACGCGTGACCCGCGACTGGATTTCTATCGCGGCATCGCGATGTTCATCATCCTGATCGCCCACATTCCCAATGATCCTTGGGCGAATTGGATCCCGGCGCGCTTTGGGTATTCGGACGCAACCGAGATTTTCGTGTTCTGTTCGGGCATGGCCTCGGCCATCGCCTTCGGCGGGGCGTTCCTGCACAAAGGCTGGTGGATGGGCACGGCCCGAGTGGCCTATCGCATCTGGCAGGTTTATTGGGCCCATATTGCCCTGTTCTTCTTTGTCGCCATGACAATGGCAGCGCTGGACCTGACCGGCGCGTTCGGGAAAACCTATGTCTCGTCCCTGAACCTTCAGCATTTCTTCAATGATCCCGCCCCGCAGATGGTGGGGATCTTTACCCTGACTTATGTACCGAACTACTTTGACATCCTTCCGATGTATCTGGTGGTACTGGCGCTGATGCCGCTCTACATCGCGCTGTACCGTGTCAGTTTCTGGCTGATGGCGGCTGCATCTGTGACCATCTGGTGCATCACTCAGACCGGCGCGCTGGCCCTTCCGGCCGAGCCTTGGTCGGATCGGCAATGGTTTTTCAACCCGTTTGGCTGGCAATTGCTGTTCTTCACCGGATTTGCCTTGATGCGCGGCTGGATTCCCGCCCCACCGGTATCGAAAACCCTGGTCTGGGCGGCTGCCTTGTTCCTGATCCTGTCAGCTCCGTTTGGATCTTGGAAGGTCTTCCTCTGGGTTAACAGCGCTGCGCCTGAGTTGGGCGCTGCGATCCGAAAGATCTGGCCACTGACCGACGAATTGCGCGACAAGACCGAGTTTGGTGCGCTGCGATATGTCCATTTTCTGTCACTGGCCTATCTGGGCTGGGTCGCGGCAGGCGAACATGGTCACCGCCTGATAGCGACGGGTCACGGAATAGGCGCGCGCGTCTGGCAATTCCTGCTGACGGTCATCACCAAAGTCGGTCAGCAATCCCTTGCGGTGTTTGTATTTTCCATGGCAGCAGCACGACTTATCGGCGTTGCCCTCGATCAAGCTGGGCGGGATGTTGCCACCGTCTTTGTCGCCAACATAATTGGCTTTGCCATGATCATCGGCGTGGCCTATCTGGCAGCTTGGTTCAAGTCTCAACCCTGGAAATTGAAGAGATGAATTTCACCCGTCGCGCATTCCTAGTCTCGACGACTGCCTTGGCCTTTGCCCCATCGGCCTATGCGACCGGGGGCGCAGTCCCCTTTGACCGCGACCACGTGATCGAACTGGCCCGCGAACTGGCCAGCCGCCCCTATGCGGAACGCGAAATGGTTCCCCAAGAATGGCAGGATCTGACTTACGAACAATATCGCTCGATCCGTTTTCGACTGGACCGGGCGTTGTGGTACGAAACCGAAACGCCATTCAACGTCGATTTCTTCACACCGGGCCTGTATTTCCCCCGGACCGTCAAGGTGGAAACGGTCGAAAATGGCATGACAACACCAGTCGATTTCGATCTGGGGATGTTCGACAAATCCGAAGATGTGCCGCAATTGCCCATCGACGAGACACTGGGCTTTTCAGGCCTGCGGCTGCGGACCGAGATGCACCGCCCTGGCAAGACGGATGAGTTCTGCGTCTGGCAGGGTGCCAGCTATTTCCGCGCTATTGGTCTGGACGAGGTCTACGGTCTGTCGGCACGCGGTCTCGCCCTGAAAACAGGCGACCCGGATGGCGAGGAATTTCCTGAGTTCATCCGTTTCTGGCTGGAGCGCCCCAAGCCCGGCCATCGGAATATGGTCGTACATGCGCTGATGGACAGTCCCAGCGTGACTGGTGCCTATCGCTTCAATGTCACGGCGGGGGCGGATTGCATTATCGACGTCGAGGCCACGCTGTTTCCCCGCGAAGACCTACCTCATGTAGGTATCGCGCCGGGCACCTCGATGTTTCTGTTCGACCAGACCAACCACAGCCGGTTCGACGATTTCCGTCCGGCCGTCCATGACAGCGACGGGCTGTTGATCCGCAATGGCGCGGGCGAGGTGTTGTGGCGTCCACTGGCAAACCCGGCCCGCCTGCAAATATCGTCTTTCGTTGACGAGAACCCGCGCGGCTTCGGGCTGATGCAGCGCAAGCGCGAGTTTTCGGACTATGCCGACCTTGAGGCGAATTATCACAAGCGCCCGGGCCTGTGGGTCGAGCCTCGGGATGACTGGGGCAATGGCACCGTTACACTGGTCGAGATACCGGCCGATCAGGAAATCTATGACAACATCGTCGCCTATTGGCGTCCGGCAGAGCCCTATGCGGCAGGCAGTCGGGTTGACCTGTCCTATCGTCTGATCTGGGGTGAGGAGCCTCAGCGCACTCCGATGCCACGGGTGACCAACACCGCCATGGGCGAAAACACCTTCGGTGAGGGGCGTTTGGCCGTCATCGATTTCGAAGGCAGCGATTTGTTCGATGATATCGAGGCGATCAGTGTCTTCGTGGATTCCCCTCATGCCGAAACCTCGGACGGTGTTCTGCAACGCAACCCGGATACGGGTGGATTGCGTCTGGCGTTTTCGTTCCAGCCTGATGGGCGCGATCATGTCGAATTGCGCGCGCAACTGCTGAAAGACAAACAGCCCGCCTCTGAGGTGTGGCTTTACCGATGGACCATATGAACCGCGATCTGCATATCATGCCGCCTGAAGCACCTCTGGCGATGCCCGCGCAGAATTTCAGCGTGGGATTCCACGATGCCGATGCCCCGTCGGGCACAGACACGGGCGCGACTGGATTTTGGCGCGCGCTTGCGTTTTCACCGGCGATGGTGGCGACATTGGGCCTGCTGTGGATTATGAGCGACTGGTTCAGCGCCCAGGGGATCAATCTGATCGAGGGCATCCTGTTGGCGCTAATCTCGTTCAACTTCTTCTGGATTTCGTTCACGGTCTGCACCGTTCTGCTGGGTATGGTTTCGCTGTCGCGACAGGATCGTCCGCAGCGCAAGCGCACAGCACAGCCCCTGCGCGTGGCCCTTTTGACACCGGTATACAACGAAGTGCCATGGAACGTGCTGGGCAACGCCCGCACCATGCTTGAAGATTTGCAGGCACGCGGTGGGCAGCATCACTATGCCATGTTCATCCTGTCCGACACTCGCGACCCTGAAATCGCGGCACAGGAACAAGCCAGCGTCGAAGCCCTGCGCACCACGCTCGCCCCGGGGCTGGAGTTGTATTACCGCCGCCGCGAGCAGAACACCGACCGCAAGGTGGGTAACATCGCCGACTGGGTCAGTCGCTGGGGCGCAGACTGGGACGCGATGCTGGTTCTGGATGCGGACAGCCTTATGACCGGTCGCGCCATACATCGGCTAACCGATGCGCTGGCGCGTGATCCCGGTGCCGGGCTGATCCAGAGCTATCCGCAACTGATCGGCGCGCAATCGGTATTTGCCCGGATGCAACAATTCGCCAATGGGGTCTATGGCATCGCCTTTGCCGAAGGGTTGGCGCGCTGGTGCGGGCAAGAGGGCAATTATTGGGGCCACAACGCCATAATCCGCACCAAGGCTTTCGCCACCAGTGCCGGACTGCCCAAGCTGCGTGCGTTCAACGGTCAGGACAAGCTGATCATGAGCCATGATTTCGTCGAGGCTGGATTGCTGCGCCGTGCCGGATGGGCGGTGCGGTTCCTGCCGCGCATTCGGGGATCTTACGAGGAAACGCCCCCCACACTGATTGATCATGCGATGCGGGATCGGCGTTGGTGCCAGGGCAACCTGCAACACCTGAAACTGCTGGGCTCGACTGGATTCCGGGCCGTCTCGCGTTTTCACATGTTCCACGGTGCCGTAGGATACCTGATGTCACCGTTGTGGTTTGCGCTACTGTTGATGTGGGCACTGATCGGTCAGGGCAAAGACGCCTCTGTCCTGCATTACTTCAGCCCCGATAATCCGCTGTTCCCGCAATGGCCGGAAATGTCGGAAACCCGGCACGTTCTGATCATTCTCGTGATGTATGCAATGCTGCTGGCACCCAAGGTGCTGGGAGTTCTGGCTTTGCCGCTAAGCGGTGTGCGTTATTCCGAGTTCGGAGGCGGCCTCAAGTTCCTGACCTCGTTTCTGGCCGAGGTCATTCTGTCGATCCTGTATGCACCGATCCTGATGGTGCAACAGATGATCGCCGTTTTCCGGACAGCGCTTGGCATTCAGCGGGGCTGGTCGCCGCAAGCACGCGACGGTGGCAGTTACGGATTGCGCACGCTGATCCTGTGTCACGCATTGGAAACCGTCAGTGGCATAGCCTTGAGTGTTGGTATCCTGTCCGGGCTGGTCTCGATCTGGCTGGCTCCGATTGCCATCAGTCTCGCCCTTGCCATTCCGCTATCGGCACTCAGCGGTGTTTCGGCCGGTGCCGCACGCCGGATGGTCGGAATGCGCGAGGATTTCCGCGAACCTGCCATCACCCGGTCGGCCCGGCGTTACCGGGCCGAGCTGAAGCAATTGGTTGAAGGCAAGATCAAGATGACCCCGGCAGAGTGATCAGCTGCCGGGAAGCCCTTCGTACCAATCCACGACCATATCAGCCCAACCGGCTGGAACTGTATGACCGCCCGGGAACAAGGCAAACTCCAGCGCGCTGCCTTTGGCACAGGTGGTCCAGCGGCGGCGCATGAAATTCCCCGTTGTGCTAAAGCCGGCCGGTTTGTGATCGACGCAGCCATTTGCCTCGCGCCAGATTTCGAACCCGGCATAGATATCGCCCTGCTGAAACCGGCCACCGCCCAGTACGCGCCCCTCAAGCGGTACCACGTTGTCCGTCCAGCCATGGGTATGAAACATCCGGATCGGACCCTTGCAAGTTTCCGGGTGTGGCCGCCAGAATCCTCCGGACACCGGAACATATGCCGAAAATGTCTCGGGCGCCTTGCAGGCGAGATAGTTGACCATAAAGCCACCAGCCGAAAACCCGCCCAGCATGACCCGGTCCGCATTGATTCCAAACCGGTTTTCCGCGTCCTGAACCACTTCGGACAGAAAGGCGGTTTCATCCCGTTCGCCAAATCCAGGAATAAAGTTCCAGCTTTTTCTGCCGCCCCGGTTGGGCCTTTCCGAACCTTCCGGTGCCATCACAGCATACCCCCGCGCCAGCAGAGGTTCGACCATCCCGCGATTTCGCATCGTGCCCGATCCACTGCCGCCATACCCGTGCAGAAACACCACCAATGGCGGGTTTTCCGCATCGGGCAATTCGATATGATACGCGCCCAAGGATGTTTCGCAAATTTCCCCTTGATCAGCACAATCCGCCAAGGCCAACTGCGCGCTGAAGGCAAATACTGTTGCCAGGCTGATTTCCCTGATCATCCTGCATCCTCACTGTATTTACGGACCGGTAAACCGGTCCTTACCCATCCCGGCCCGGCCGCCGAGCCCAACATACCCTCGGGTACGTCGATGATATTTGTGAATCCGGCTTCAATCAAACGATTGCTGAGGCGCGCGGACCGCACCCCTCGGGCGCAGATCAGCGCCACGGGCGCAGCCTGATCACCGCCGGTCATTTGTGTCAGAACGTCGACGAAATCCTCGCGGCGCATGTCCAGCGGTACCGCGCCCTCGCCTATTCCTGAGGCGCGCCACTCGCGCGGTGTGCGGATATCAACCAGCAGAACGCGCCCGTCCGCGGCCTGCTCATGGGCGTCGGCCACACTGATCCGGCCACCGCTGTGATCTTCAGGGATCAGTCTGTATTGCCTGATCGCAAACCCCGCAGCAATCGCGGCACCGCCACCAATCAATAGCCACCGTCGGGATCGGTTCGTTTTTTCGGCCACGCCTCAGCCTCCTGTTCGCTGATGCTGGTTCTAGCACAACCAGACAGCAAGTTGCGCGGTGAAACACAGCTCGCAGATCAAGATCGCGTCATTAATGCGCAGCGCCGCCAACGCCTTGGTGATCCGTTGGAGCCCCGCAAAAACGTTGCCATCTCTGGACAGTCGGCAAAATATCCTTACAAAATTGACCTCACCCTGACCGCCCAGACCGGAGTATCGCACTTGTCCCTATTCCTTATTGCGGCCCTTCCCTTCCTTGGTGCTGTATTTCCCGCACTGCTGATCCGCGCGGGCCGAAATGCCGCCGCATCCGCAGCCGGGTTGACCACATTTCTGGCCCTGATGGGGCTGCTGATCCACATCCCTTCGGTCATGCGCGGAGACGTCGTGACTGCCCGGTTTGACTGGATACCAAGGTTGGGCCTGAACGCGAATTTCATGCTGGACGGGCTGGGATTTCTTTTCGCCTTGCTGATCCTTGGCATTGGATTGCTCATCATCCTCTACGCACGGTTCTACCTGTCGCGCGAAGATCCGATGGGGCAGTTCTATACCTATCTGCTGCTGTTTCAGGGGGCGATGGTTGGTATTGTCCTGTCCGACAATATCCTACTTTTGATTGTTTTCTGGGAACTTACATCGCTCAGCTCATTCTTGCTGATCGGCTATTGGAAACACCTGCCCGATGGCCGTCAGGGCGCGCGCATGGCTTTGGCCGTCACCGGCTCGGGCGGGTTGGCGATGATCGCCGGGATGCTGATCCTCGGCAATATCGTTGGATCCTATGACCTGAGTGTCATTTTGCAGAACAAGGAGCTGATCCAGGCGTCCCCCTACTACCTGCCGGCATTGATCCTGATCCTGCTGGGTGCCTTCACCAAGTCGGCACAGTTCCCGTTTCACTTCTGGCTGCCCCATGCCATGGCCGCGCCGACGCCGGTGTCCGCCTATCTGCACTCGGCCACCATGGTGAAGGCCGGTCTGTTCCTGATGGCGCGGATGTGGCCTGTTCTGGCAGGAACAGATGCGTGGTTCTACATCGTGGCCACGACTGGTCTGATCACCATGCTGCTGGGTGCGGTCATCGCGCTGTTCAAGGATGATCTAAAGGCGCTGCTGGCCTTTTCGACCGTATCCCATCTGGGCCTGATCACCATGCTGCTGGGCTTTGGCACCAAAATTGCCGCCGTGGCCGCCATTTTCCACATCATCAACCATGCGACCTTCAAGGCTGCCCTGTTCATGACCGCCGGGATCGTGGATCACGAAACTGGAACGCGGAACCTGAAACGGCTGGGTGGTCTGCGTCACCTGATGCCGATCACCTTCACCATCGGCACCATCGCAGCCCTGTCCATGGCGGGTCTGCCGCCGCTGAACGGCTTTTTGTCGAAAGAGATGATGCTGGAAGAGACCGTTCACACCACTTGGTTGCATTCACATTATCTGGTTCCGGGGCTGGCACTTTTAGCAGCGCTGTTCTCGGCCGCTTATTCTTTCCGCTTCGTCAGCCATGTTTTCCTTGGACCCAAGCGAGAAGACTATCCCAGCCATCCGCATGACCCGCCTGTCGGGCTGTGGCTGGCACCCGCACTGCTGGTTGTACTGGTCGTCCTGATCGGCCTGAATTCCGCCGCGATCGTTGGCCCCCTGATCGCCGTGGTTTCCAGCGCGGTTATAGGCGGCGAGAAGCTGCCGTATTACTCGCTCAAACTGTGGCATGGCTTCACGCCCGCACTTTACATGTCGGTTGTTGCGACATTGGGCGGCCTTTTCCTGCTGGCGCTGCACAAACGCGGCGAGCAGGTCTGGAATGCCCTGCCCCGGCCCGAGGCCAAGGTAATCTTTGAGGCTATCATCGACGCGCTGACCAGATTAAGCCGCTGGATAACCGATGAGATGCATAACGGTGTTCTCAGCCGCTATGCGATCATCTTCGTCGCTTTCACCGTGGGCCTTGGTTATTACGCCTATTCGACAGGAACCATCGGCGTGGAAACCCGCGTTCCGCTGCCAGCGCAGATCATTCCGATCATCGGCTGGATTTGTCTGGTGGGCGCAACGCTTGGTATCATGTGGTTCCACCGGAACCGCCTGTTGTCGCTGGTGTTGATCGGCGTCGTGGGCCTGATCGTTTCCATCGCGTTCAACTATCTTTCCGCTCCGGACCTTGCCCTGACGCAAATCTCAGTCGAGGTGGTAACGATGATCTTGTTGCTGCTGTCGCTGAACTTCCTGCCGACCGAGACGCCATGGGACAGCAGCGCAGCGCGACGATGGCGGGATGCCGCGATTTCCGTCGTTGCCGGTCTTGGCACAGGCGCGCTGGTCTACGCGATGATGATGCGCGATTTTGCATTTCCAACGATTTCAGAATTCCATCTGGCCAATTCCTATAAGGGCGGTGGCGGCACCAATGTGGTCAACGTGATCCTGGTCGACTTCCGGGGTTTTGATACGTTTGGCGAGATCATCGTGCTGGGCATTGCCGCGCTGATTATCTTTGCGCTGACGGAATCCGTGCTAAGCACCAATGTCCGCAGTTACCTGCTGAATCGCAAACCGCACTGGCCACAGTCCGGTGATTCACACCCGCTGATGATGGTTGTGGCGACCCGCGTGATGATGCCGATTGCGCTGATGGTCGGAGCCTATATTTTCTTCCGTGGGCACAACCAGCCTGGCGGCGGATTTATCGCCGGGCTGATCGTCGCCATCGCCTATCTGATGCAATACATGGCCAGCGGCTATACTTGGGCGATTGAGCGGCAGCGGTTTTATTACCACGGCACCATTGGCTGGGGCGTGCTGATCGCTGCGGCCACGGGTCTGGGGGCCTGGTTCAATGAACGCCCCTTCCTGACCAGTGATTTTGGCTATCTCCACTGGCCCCCGCTTGAGGAATTCGAATGGGCCACCGCCATGCTGTTTGACACGGGCGTGTTCCTTGCGGTTCTGGGTGCGGTCATGCTGGCACTCGACAGCCTGTCCCGCTTTGCGTGGCAGCCCGGAATGGCACAGGAATTCCCGATGGATATCAATCCCCTGCGGGACTCTCCACCGGAACAAGAACAAGAGAAGGAGCAGGCCTGATGGAAGCGCTCGTAGCCTCTGCCGTCGGTATATTGACCGCTGCCGGAATATTCCTGATCCTGCGCCGCCGGACGTTCCCTGTCATTCTGGGCCTGTCGCTGATCACTTACGCGGTCAACGTGTTCCTGTTCGCGACCGGGCGTCTTGCGCTGAACGCCCCCCCGGTTCTGAACAAATACAAGGACGTCGCTTACACCGATCCTCTGCCACAGGCGCTGGTGCTGACCGCAATTGTGATTTCCTTTGGAATGACCGCGGTGATCGTGATGATCTCGCTCAGCGCGTACCTGTCCTCCAAGGATGACCATATCGACATGACAGCGCAGGACAGCGTGGACGCAGCAGGAGAAGACGCATGAACCACTGGATCGTTGCGCCGATCGTCCTGCCCGCGATCCTGGCTCCGTTTAGCATCATGGTCCTGCGATACCATCTGGATCTGCAGCGCATCTTTTCGGTCGCCGGTGTTGTGGCCTTGCTTGGAATTGCGCTGACAATCACGGCGCAGGCTTCGGGCGGAGATATTCAGGTTTACGAGCTTGGAAACTGGCCCGCCCCGTTTGGCATTGTCATGGTACTGGATCGAATGTCAGCTATGATGGTTTTGCTGACAGCTCTGCTTGCCTTGCCGATTGTGCTTTATGCCATTGCAACAGGCTGGGATGATCGGGGCAAACACTTCCACGCCCTGTTCCATTTTCAGCTTATGGGTGTCTGCGGCGCATTCCTGACCGGAGATGCCTTTAACCTTTTCGTGTTTTTCGAAGTTCTGCTGATCGCCTCTTATGGCCTGATGACCCATGGTGGCGGTGCGGTGCGATTGAAGGCGGGTGTGCAATATGTGGCTTACAACCTGTTGGGATCGACTTTGTTCCTGTTTGCGTTGGGCACGATCTATGGCGTGACCGGGACACTGAACATGGCGGATATCGCCATAAGGGTTGCCGAAATCCCGACCGAGGATACGGCATTGTTGCGGGTTGGCGCAGTCCTTTTGTTGCTGGTCTTTTGCATCAAGGCCGCCGTTCTGCCCCTGCATTTCTGGCTACCTGCCAGCTATGCCAATGCGCCAATGCCCGTCGCGGCCCTGTTTGCAATCATGACCAAGGTCGGGGCTTACTCGATTCTGCGGATGTTCACATTGGCCTTTGGCCCCGATGTCGCAGCGACAGAAGGTCTGGTGGGTGAGTGGTTGCAACCTGCTGCACTTGTCACATTGGCTGTCGGGGCTATCGGCATTCTGGGGTCAAAACATATCGCCCGCATGGTGGCGTTCTGCGCGATTGCATCCATGGGCACCCTGTTGATTGCGATCTCGCAATTCACGCCTGATGCGACAGCTGCGGCGCTGTACTATGTCTTTCATTCGACGCTGGCGACAGCCCTGCTGTTCCTGGTTGCCGATCTGGTGATGGCGCGGCGCGGCGGGGCCATCGCACCAACGCCACCCATGCCGCAAAGCGGGCTGGTGTCTGCACTGTTCTTCGTGGGGGCGATTGCGATGGCGGGAATGCCGCCCTTGTCCGGCTTTATAGGCAAGCTGCTTGTGCTGGACGCCTCGCGCGATGCTTCGGATGCCACGACGGTCTGGGCCGTGATTCTGATCAGCTCATTCGTCACAATAATTGGCTTGGCCCGAGCCGGAACTTTGATTTTCTGGAAAAGCTATGACACTCAGGCTGTTCCGATAGCTGAACCAGCGGAAAATGAAGCTGCCCCCGCACCGGTCGCACCTGAACCACAACCCGGTCTGGCCTTTACTGCCGTGTTTGGCGCCGTAGCCGGCCTGATCCTGCTGACATTGTTCGCGGGCCCAGCGCTGGAATATACAAGCCAAACCGCAGAGCAGCTGTTTACGCCTGAAAACTACATCTCTGCTGTATTGGGAGGGGCCGAGTGATGAAACTGCTGCACCGGATATTTCCGCACCCACACCTGACCATTCTGTTGACGATCGTCTGGATCCTGCTGGCGAACAAGCCGTCACTGAATTCTCTGGTCTTTGGCCTGATCCTCGGGATCATCATTCCCTTTGTCACACAACCTTACTGGCCCGACCGGCCCAAGCTGCGCAACTGGCCAATGGTCGCGGAATACGTGATCGTCGTGCTATGGGATATTGTCGTTGCAAATATTACGGTGGCCCGGATCGTTCTGTTCAAACGCAATGAAGACCGGCGGCCCAACTGGATTAGCATTCCGCTGGAGCTTCGGACACCCGAAGCCATAACCGTGCTGGCCGGGACCATCACGATGACGCCCGGCACCGTCAGTTGCGACCTGTCGGCACAGGGGCACAATCTGCTGGTTCATTGCCTGGACGCGCCGAACCCAGATCAGGTGCGCGACGAAATCAAGCAGCGCTATGAACGTCGCCTGAAGGAGATTTTCGAATGATCGAATACGCAATCTACTTTGCATTTGCCTGTTTCGGCGCGGCGATCATGATGTGTCTGTGGCGGATCATCACCGCAGACGGCGTTGGGACCCGGGTTCTGGCTCTGGATACGATGGTCATCAATACGATTGCCCTAATGATCCTTTATGGCCTATCGAAAGGGACCGAGATTTTCTTTGAAGCGGCCATGATCATCGCGATGCTGGGTTTCGTCTCGACCGTGGCATATGCGCGCTTCATGCTGCGCGGCAACATCATCGAATGAGGGCGATATGACATTCATTGCAGAGCTGCTGATCGCCGTTTTCCTGATAGTCTCGGGTATCTTTGGGTTTGTCGGGTCCTTCGGCATGATCAAGCTAAATGATCCAATGTCCCGCCTTCACGCGCCGACCAAGGCGACAACTTTAGGCGTGGGTGGGGTGTTGCTGGCTTCGATCACCCATTCCGTTCTGCTGGAAGGCAAACTGTCGCTGCACGAGCTTCTGATCACGCTGTTTTTATTCCTAACGGCTCCGATCACGGCCCTGTTCATTGCAAAATGGCACATTCATCGTCATGAACTGCCCAGCGACCTGCCCGATGCTGGCGAGGATGAGCTTTGGGCCACCCACGCGGTCGAGCAGGTCGAGGATGTTCCGGACCACAGCGCGAATTAACACAAATGCACACATCTCCGCTGCCCCTGACCCGTGATCTGGTTTTAATTGGCGGCGGCCACACCCATGCTCTGCTGCTGCGCAAATGGGGAATGAGCCCTTTGCCCGGCGCGCGGGTAACCGTGATCAACCCCGGCCCCACCGCCCCCTATTCCGGGATGTTACCCGGATATGTCGCCGGACATTACGACCGGTGGGAGCTGGATATCGATCTTGTCAGACTGGCCCGTTTCGCAGGCGCGCGGGTGATCTTGGGCACGGTCAATGGCATCGAGACCGCAACACACGAAGTGCACGTCCCTGGGCATCCTCCGGTAGGCTTCGACGTGGCATCGGTCAATGTGGGGATCACGTCGGACATGCCCGCCCTGCCGGGCTTTGCGGAACATGCAGTGCCAGCCAAGCCGCTGGGACCTTTTGCTGCGAAATGGGCCGAGTATCTAAATGGACAAGGCCCGGCCTCGGTCGCTGTGATCGGTGGCGGCGTCGCGGGCGTCGAACTGGTCATGGCGATGGCGCACGCGTTGAAGGCCAGGGGGCGGGCGGCACAGATTACCCTGATCGATAGTGCCTCGGCCCTGACTGCAACCAAACCCAAGGCGGCAGCAACAATCCGGATTGCAATGCATAACCTTGGTGTGGAAGTGATCGAAAACGCGGTGATCACCCGGATCGGGCAGGATCACGTGGAACTAAAGGACGGGCGCACAATTCCGGCTAGTTTCGTGACCGGTGCCGCCGGAGCCCGTGCCTATGACTGGATCGCAAACACAGGGCTTGACCTTCAGGACGGATACATCCGCGTGAACGGCTACCTGCAATCCAGTGATCCGGCTGTGTTTGCCGCCGGGGATTGCGCCCATCTTACGGACAACCCCAGACCGAAGGCTGGTGTCTATGCGGTGCGCGAAGCGCCGGTTTTGTACGATAATCTTCGCGCAGCGCTCGGCGCGGGACAGATGCGAAAATACACACCGCAAAAAGATTATCTCAAACTGATCTCACTGGGTGGCAAGTCAGCACTGGCCGAGCGTTTGGGAACATCGTTCAGTGGCCCATTGATGTGGACATGGAAGAACCATATCGACCAGACCTTTATGAACAAGTTTCGCGACCTGCCGCAAATGACACCGCCCGCCCTGCCACGCGACCGGGCAGCCGGGCTTGATGAGGTTTTGGGTGAAAAGCCCATGTGCGGCGGATGTGGAGCAAAGGTCGGGCGCGACGCATTGCAACTCGCCCTTAAATCCCTCCCAGCCCCTACTCGTACCGACATCACCGCCCTACCCGGCGACGATGCCGCGCTTTTGCAAACAGGCGGGGCGCAGCAAGTCATGACGTCTGACCACCTGCGGGCTTTCACCTACGATCCCGCACTTATGACGCGGATCGCTGCCGTTCACGCCCTGGGGGATATCTGGGCCATGGGGGCCGCACCTCAGGCGGCCACGGCAACAATCATCCTGCCGCGCATGTCTGCCGCCCTGCAAAGCCGCACAATGTCCGAAATCATGTCAGTCGCGAGTGACGTCATGCGGGCTGCGGGCGCGGAAATCGTGGGCGGGCACAGCTCAATGGGCGATGAGATGACTGTCGGTTTCACGCTGACTGGCCTGTGCAAGGCTATCCCGATTACATTGGCGGGTGGTCAGCCGGGGGATCGCCTGATCCTGACCAAGCCCTTGGGAAGCGGTGTTCTGATGGCGGCGGAAATGGCTGGTCTTGCCGAAGGGGCCTGGGTCGCGGCAGCCTACAAACATATGACACAGCCCCAGGGCGATGCAGC
Source organism: Ruegeria sp. SATB027 (assembly GCF_059613825.1). Classification (NCBI taxonomy): domain Bacteria; kingdom Pseudomonadati; phylum Pseudomonadota; class Alphaproteobacteria; order Rhodobacterales; family Roseobacteraceae; genus Ruegeria; species Ruegeria sp. SATB027. The sequence continues at coordinate 35,042 of NZ_JBXWTH010000031.1, read as the reverse complement.
CCGCATTTTGGCCAACGCCCATGCGATGACCGACGTGACCGGGTTTGGTCTGGCCGGGCATCTGCAAGGCATCTGCGACGCATCGCTTTGCGGCGCTACGCTTGATCTGGACGCGGTAAAGGTGATGGACGGCGCGCTTGCGCTGACGGATCAGGGGGTCCGGTCAACGATTTTTGCCGACAACAACGCGATTGCGCCCGATCTTCCGTCCGGGGGCAAGGCGGCGCTGCTTTTTGACCCGCAAACAGCCGGGGGTTTGCTGGCCGCCGTGAATGCGAAGGACGCCGAAACCCTTCTGCAAGATCTTCTGGACGCGGATTATCCGGCAATGATCATTGGCCAGCTGACCGACACACCGGGTTTGCGCCTTCAAAGCTGATCCAGCAGGCTTTCAATTTGCGCGGCCGCGTTGCTCAGCCCCGTGTTGTCCAAAGTTTCCACATCAAGACTGGCCAATACCTGCACCGGGCGGGATTGCCGGGATTTGGTGTATGCGGGATCATAATGCTGTTCCATCAAGGCCCGTGTCAGCGCCTGTTTTTGACCCGCATCAATCAATCGCAGCCATCCGTCCACGACCTCATGCCCGCGATGGAACCGCAGCGGTGACAACCGGTCCCGCAATCGGTCACTGTCAGACAGAATGTCGTCATAAGCCCGAACCAGATAGGCAGAACGGGCTTCAATTGAAGCCGTAATGTTCACACGCGGAGCCTTGCACAACGCGTTCCAAAGGCTGGGCGGCAGGATCAAGCTGCCAATTTTGGATGATTCCGCTTCGACCACGACTGGACGCGCCGGATCCATTGAACACAGCGCAGCGGACAGGGCAGATTCAAACCCCTTCTGACTGGGCTGCCCCCCCGGCCTTTCGCCCAGCAAGGACCCGCGATGGTTGGCCAGCGCTTCAAGGTCCAGAACCTGTACGCCTCGTGCCTGCAACAAAGCCAAAAGATCGGTCTTTGCGGTGCCCGTGTAACCATCCAGCGCGATTAGCCGATGTGGCAAAGGATCATCGTACAAATAAGCGTTCACCAATCGACGGTAGGTACGATAGCCGCCATCGACCACTTCGGCGCGCCAGCCAATTTGCTGTAACATCCAAGTGAATGATCCGGAACGCTGTCCACCGCGCCAACAATAGACCAAGGGGCGCCACGCTCCGTCATGATGGCTGAGGTGATGTTCGATGTGATTGGCTGCATTGCGGAACACCAAAGCAGCACCCAGCTTGCGCGCCAGAAAGGGGCTTTCCTGTACGTAAATGGTTCCGACCCGGGCGCGTTCCTCGTTGTTCAGCACAGGCAGGTTTATTGCACCCGGCAGATGATCTTCGGCAAACTCGGCAGGGCTGCGAACGTCGATCACGGTATCATAGCCGTGCGCGTAAAGTTGGGTCAGGTCAGGAAATTTCAGAGCCATGCCGAAGGTCTAGCTTGCCGCGTTTCCAAAGAAAAGGTCACGCGTCACAAGGTTCGATCAGCTCTGGCCCGCTGGCCCGGTTCGAGTTCACCGCAGGCCCGACCCGGTGGAAGGTCAACACATCCTCGTTCCCCGGCTGCATCAGCCGCGCGGCCCCTTTTCCGGCTTCACCCAACCACAATGGCCAGTCATTGGGTTCTACGATCAAGGGCATTCGCTGATGGATGACCTCAAGCCATTTGTTGGCAGCCGTCGTCACGATAGCACAGGTGCCCTGCCGTTCGCTTTCAGGGCCCCAGTCCTGCCAGACCCCGGCAAAGGCAATAGGAGCTTTGTCCTGACGGTGGATATACCAAGGCAGGCGCGTTCCCTGTTTGGTTTTTGTCCATTCATAGAACCCAGTCGCTATGATCAGGCAGCGGCGCGTCCGGCAGGCATCGCGAAAGGCGGGCTTGTCCGCCAGGGTCTCGGCCCGGGCGTTGATCAGCAACGGCCCCGCCGTTTCGGTCTTGTACCAATGTGGCAGAAATCCCCAGCGCAGCGCATCCAGATGGCGGCCTGTTTCGCCGCTACGCACGACATGTACCTGATTTGTCGGACAAACATTGAAATTCGGCACCACAGGTAGCGCATTTGCCGGGCGCGCTGAAAACAGCTGCGCCATTGCGTCGTTGGGAAGAGTTATTGCAAACCGTCCGCACATGGGTAGTGAACCACCGATACATTCTTGATACAGGCACAGGATCTCACGGGATCACATGGAATACCAGACAACGCAATCCCTCAAGAGCAAAGCACTGGCGCTTCTGGAAGCAGGCAAGCTGCCGCAAGCTTTGAAAAAGGCCCAGCTGGGTGTCAAGAAATTCCCAAAAGACTCGGATTATCATGCCATCGCCGGCTTTGTTTTGACCGAGATGAAGCAATACAAGAAATCAATTCCGCATTTTGTTGAAGCCTCGCGGATGAAACCGGACGACCTGCAGTTTGTCGAAAACCTGGCGAATGCGTTGATGCAGACCGGGCAAATTCCCAAAGCCCTGGACTATACCGAACAAAAGCTGGAGCAATTCCCCAACAACCAGGAATTGAACCGCGTGCTGGATGAAATTCACCTCAAAGGCACCAATTGGCGCATGATGATCGAACATGCGAGCAAGAAGCTGGAGAGCGATCCAGACAATGTGGACCTTCTTGCAAAACGTGCCAGAGCTTACGCCAATATCGGCTTTGACGATGAAAACTCGCGGGATGTCGCCCGCGCCTACGAGTTGGACCCCGAGAACACAAAGATTGCCCTTATTAAGTCTGTAAACCTTCACCAAACGGGTGAAAAGAACGAGTCCAAAGCAATACTGAGGCGCGTTCTTCAAAACGAACCCGAACATATGTCGGCTTTGCTGCAATTATCGGCAATTGCAACCACAGAAGAAGCTCCGGAGCTGCTGGAAGCCGTTAATAAAGCCATCTCCGAAAAGGGAGATGATAAGCTGGAACTCCAGTTCGCCAAGGCGCATTTGATTTCAAAGTTAGACGGGTTGAATGCCGCCATGCCGCATTATGCGCGGGCCAATGAAATTCAGCACCAAGGCAACCCCTATGTCCCGGCGGATGAAGAGGAAAAACTGTTCCGGATCACCAGCTTGTTCCCTGTCGATTCCGATGCACCAGAGTCTGGCTTTGCCGAAGGGCCAACACCGATCTTTGTACTGGGTCAACCCCGCTCGGGCACGACATTGATGGAGATGATGCTGAGTTCAGCCCCCGGAATTTCCGGTTGCGGCGAACTGACTTTGGGGGCCGATCTGTCGCGTGAGCATGAGAAAAAAGGCCAGAAGTATGACGCTGTCAAAGCGTCCGAGCTTGCGCGGGAATTCCTCGAATTGATGCCGCCCATTCCGGGCGACTCTGTCGCCTTTGTCGACAAGATGCCGCACAATTATCAACGTATTGGATTCCTGCTGTCTGCCTTCCCAAAGGCAAAGATTATCAACATGCTGCGCGATCCGCGTGATGTTGGATTGTCCAAATGGATCAGATGTTTTCCTGCGGGCGGAATGCGCTATGCCTCGAATATGCAAGCCATCGCCCATTCGGCAAATATGTATCGTCGTTATATGGCGCATTGGGATACCGTGTTCGGAAATCGTATTCTGACGGTACCTTACGAAGAACTGGTGGCCGACCCGAAAACCTACAGCCAGCAGGTCGCTGCGTTCTGCGATTTGGAGTGGACCGAAACGATGATGCACCCCGAGAAAAACACCAAACAGGTACGTACGGCAAGCATCGATCAGGTGCGCAACAAGATCTCGACCAAGTCTATCGGCGGCTGGCGCGGGGTTGCTGAGCACATCAAACCGATGCTGGACGGGTTCGATCCGAAACTCTGGCCGGAATATGATTTCAGCTGATCCGTTCCCAAACAAAAAAGCCGCATCACAGGGATGCGGCTTTTGTCTTTGTCGTAAACCGAGTTACTTCTGTTTGATACGCCCGTCTACATAGGGCTGATAGGGCGCATTTTCCGCCAGGTATTCCGCGGTGACATCCGCAAGGTCCGGGCCGAAGTCATAGGCGTTCTTGTCATCGCCTTCGAACATCTTGTACCCGTCACCGCCGTTGCGGACGTAGTTGTTGGTGACGACCAGGTAGGTCTTGTTCGGGTCGATCGGAATAAAACCGTCACCCTCGACAATCATCACCTCGCTGACGCGCCCCTCGTTCGGTGCCACGCTTGGGTCCCAGGTAAAGCTAAGACCGGCGACTTGCGGAAAACGGCCTTTCACTTCTTCCACCTGACTTACGCCATTTTCGAGTGCGTCAATGACACCCTGTCCGCTGATTTCAAAGGTCGACAGTGTATTCTGGAAAGGCAACACCGTCAGAACCTCGCCCATGGTCACATCACCGGGATCGATAGAAGCCCGCAACCCACCCGAGTTGGCAATGGCAATCTGAACGCCCTGATCCGCCACACGCGCCAGCATCGCATCGGCAACCAGGTTACCCATCTGGCATTCCTGCACGCGGCAAATTGAGCGATCCCCTTCAATGGCTTCTGCAGCGCTTGCAACAACCTTGTTGCGGATTTCATCCAAAGGCACCGCTAGTTCCGCAATCCGGTCCAGCGCGGCCTGATCCTCGGTCACTGCGTTGTCCATGATCAAAGGCTCGCCAGCTGCCTCGACCACTTTGCCATCGTCATCAAAAGTGACGTTCAATTCGCCCAGAAACTTGCCATAGGCATAGGCCTGAACGATCTGTACGCCGTTTACCACTGTTGGGTACGGACCTGCCGCCTTATCCGACACATTCGAAAGATACGTGTTCGAATGCCCGCCGACGATCACGTCAACACCAGTCGTCTCTTGCGCGACACGCTGATCGACGCCATAGCCGGAATGGCTGAGAACGATGATCTTGTTGACACCCTCACCTGTCAGTTTATCGACTTCGGCCTGCACAGCTGGTACCGGGTCCGAGAACGTGACATTGGGGCCGGGCGAGGCAAGCTCATCCGTGTCGATTGGGGTCAGGCCGATCAAGCCGATCTTCTCGCCGCCTACTTCGATAACGGTCGATTTCTTGATCCTGTCGGTCAAAAGCTCTTCGTCGTGAATATCGGCGTTGGACATCAGGACCGGGAAGTCGACCGAGTCGATGAACCCCCGCAACACTTCGGGGCCGTCATCAAACTCGTGGTTGCCGACGGTCATGGCATTATAGCCCAGCTTGTTCATGAACTCGGCTGCGACCTTGCCCTTGTAATAGGTATAGAAAAGGGACCCCTGGAACTGGTCACCCCCATCCACCAGAATCGAATTTTCTGCCCGTGCGCGCGCGTCGGAAACTGCCGTTACTAGGCGCGCCGATCCGCCAAAGCATTTGCCTTCTGCATTGTCTTCCTCACCGCAACCGCTGTCGTATTTGTTGATCGGCTCAAAGCGCGAATGGAAATCGTTGGTGTGCAGAATTGTCAGCTTGTAATCGGCTGCTGCGGCACCCGCCGTCAGGCCCACCACCGCGACCGAAGTTAAAAATCGGGTCAACATCTTGGAACTCCCTGTTATTATTGCCGGGGATCGTGCGCTTATGTCGACCGAGAGTCAAAGGAGAAATCCAGCTTGATTCCAAGCGCCGTGCGGGGCATCAGGTCATCATGCTGATCTACAAGATTTTCCGAGCCGTCGAATGGGCTGAACTGCAAAGTCTGGGCGCCACAGACGGAGCACCCATTGACGTGTCAGACGGGTTTGTTCACTTTTCTACCGCTGAACAAGCTGCTGAAACCGCTGCCAAGCATTTTGCGGGCGTTGAAGGGCTTACGCTGTTGGCCTGTGATGCCGACGCCATGGGCGATGACCTGAAATGGGAAGTGTCGCGAGGAGACGCCCTGTTTCCACATCTGTATCGTCAGATCAGGTTAAGCGACGTTGTCTGGGCGCGACCCCTGCCTTTTGACGGTACGGCACATCAGTTCCCCGAGGACATGGTATGATATCTTATGTCGATCCGGATCGCGCCCAATTCGAGGCGTTCAAGGCCCTGGACCGCGACCAGCCGATCGAAATGCTCAATCTGGTGAAGTTCCGCGCCGAGGCGCAGTATCCCAAATCACATGAATTGGCGGGCGCAGGGTTGACCGGGGCGCAGGCCTATCAGAAATACGGGACTGAAACCGCCCCAATCATTGGCCGTATCGGGGCAAGCATCCTATGGCGGGGTGTCTTTGAAACGACACTGATCGGACCGGCTGATGAGGTATGGGATGCCGTCTTTATCGCGCGCTATCCGACTGCATATGCGTTTCTTGAAATGGTGACTGACCCGGCCTACCGGGCGGCGGTGGTCCATCGGCAGGCTGCGGTAGAGACCTCGCGCCTGATCCGGTGCGGATCAAGCAAAAGCGGGAAAGCGTTCGGATGAAACTGACCGAGAAATTCGGGCTTGCAGCCCTGCACTGCATGGATCCCGAAACCGCCCACGGGATGTCGATCAGGGCTTTGAAGGCGGGGCTTGCGCCTGCGCCGGGGCCGGTGACAACGCCGCGCCTGAAAACAAGCCTTGCCGGGTTGGACCTGCCTAACCCGGTAGGATTGGCCGCGGGCTTCGACAAGAACGGAGAAGTTCTGACACCGCTGTCGCGCGCAGGGTTCGGTTTCATCGAAGTCGGGGCCGTCACACCGCGCCCGCAACCGGGAAACCCCAAACCACGCCTGTTTCGCCTGACCGAGGACAAGGCGGCGATCAACCGTTTTGGCTTTAACAACGAAGGCATGGAGGTGATGGCAAAACGGCTTGCTGATCGCCCCCAAAATGCGGTGATCGGCCTGAATCTGGGCGCCAACAAGGACAGCGAGGATCGCGCGGGTGATTTCGTAAAGGTGCTGGCGCATTGTGCCGCGCATCTGGATTTTGCCACGGTCAACGTGTCATCCCCGAATACGGAAAAGCTGCGGGATTTGCAGGGCAAGGCTGCGCTAAGCGCGCTTTTGAACGGTGTGATTGAAACCCGTGATGCGCTGCCTCGCCCACTGCCCATCTTCCTGAAAATCGCGCCGGACCTGACCGATGCCGAGTTGCAGGACATTGCCGATGTTGCGCGCGAGACCCGTGTGGATGCCGTGATCGCCACCAACACCACCCTGTCGCGTGACGGGTTGCGCAGTTCGCACAAAGGTGAAACCGGCGGACTGTCCGGCGCACCGCTGTTCGAGAAATCAACACGTGTTCTGGCGCGGCTCAGCCAGTTGACCTGGGGTGACATTCCCCTGATCGGCGTGGGTGGCATCAGCAATGCGGAACAGGCCTATGCCAAGATCTGCGCCGGGGCATCTGCTGTGCAGTTCTATACGGCGATGGTGTATGGCGGCATTTCTCTGGCGGCTGACATTGCGAACGGGCTCGATGAACTGCTGGCCCGCGACGGCATTGAGAATGTAGCCCAAGCCGTCGGCAGCAAACGAGAGGACTGGCTATGATCGAATATTGGCACAACCCGCGCTGTTCAAAATCCCGCGCCGGTCTTGCGTTGCTGGAAGAGAATGGCGCACGGGTCACGGTGCGCAAATATCTTGAGGATGCACCATCAATCGATGAGCTGCGAGCGGCACAATCCGCCTTGGGGCTTTCGCCCGTTGAGATGATGCGTACCGGAGAATCCCGGTTCAAGGAACTGAGGCTGACAAAGGCTTCGCCAGACGACGCCCTGATCCAGGCCATGGCCGACAATCCGATCCTGATTGAGCGTCCGCTTGCCATTACGGGGGATAAGGCCGCCATCGGTCGTCCACCGGAAAACCTTCTTGCGCTGCTCTAGGCCACCTGCGCCTCGAGCTTGGGATAGCGCCATCCTAAAGTCACGCCGCGCGCGATATTAAGCACCATCAACGCGGCCCACAGGCCGTGATTTCCGAAGCTTGGCACCAGAATAAACAGCGCAACCAGATAGATAGTGACCGATTGGAGCATCGCGCTGCGCATTGCCCGGGTCCAGGTGGCGCCTATGTAGATTCCGTCAAACATCCAGCTTGCCACGCCAATAACGGGTGCCAACGCGGCCCATACGAGAAACTCGCGCCCCGCCTCACGCACCCGCGGTGAGGTCGACATGACGTCGATCAACGCGGGTCCGGCGACGAAGAAAACCGCACCCAGTAACAGGGCACCCCCGACACCCCATTGCGAGGTCATGACAGACGCGCGGCGCACCTGATACCTGTCTCTGGCACCCACCGCGCTTCCGACCAGAGCCTCGGCGGAAAAGGCGAACCCGTCCAGCGCGAAAGCTGTGACTTCTAGAAACTGAAGCAAGACCTGATTGGCCGCCAGATTGACATCACCCAGATCCGAACCGACGAAAAGAAAAGTCGTGAAGGATCCGGTCAGCAAAACCGACCGGATCATGATATCGCCGTTGACCTGCAACATCCGTTGCAGCCGAGCGGCATCAAATATGCGGGCCCAGTCGCGCCAGATTCCGTCTTCGAACCCATCCCGACACAGCCAAATGCCCAGCGCCAGACCTGTCCATTCCGCAATCAAAGTGGCAATGGCAACCCCTTCGACACCCCAGCCGAGACCAAGCACGAACCATAGATCCAGAACGATGTTCAATCCGTTCATCCAGACCTGAAGAACAAAAACCCCGCGCGTGCGTTCAACCGCAATCAACCATCCGGTAACCGCATAAAGCGCGATAGTGGCAGGCGCGCCCCAAATTCGAATCTCAAGATAGGCGTGGGCCAGCGTTTCGACCTCGGGGCTTGCCGGAGATAAAGCGAACGCACCCGCAAACACGGCCACTTGTGTAAGGATAAAGAACAGCCCAGCCGCGCCGCCAAGCATCAGGCCGCGCATCAGCAATGCCCGGGTTTCAACAGCGTCACCTGCCCCGCGTGCCTGCGCCGCCATCCCGGTGGTTCCCATCCGCAAGAAACCGAAGATCCAGTAGATCGTTGACAGGATCACTGCACCGATCCCGACCGCACCAATAGGCGCAGCCTGCCCCAACTGGCCGACAACGCCGGTATCAACTGCCCCCAAAATCGGAACGGTGGCGTTCGACAAGACAATCGGCACAGCGATCTTCAGCACCCGTCGATGCGTGATGGGCGCCGAGGCATCCTGCATGGTCAGCTCTTGCCCCGAGGCGGTTGTGGCATCAGGAAATGCCCGGAGGCCTGCGCAAACAGTTTCGCATGATTGTCCTGCCAGGCTTCAACCCGTACCGAGGCGTAACGCCGCCCCGACCGGCTGATAAATGCCCGCGCATAGGCGTCTCGCGGCAAGCCCGAACGCAGATAGTCGACGGTAAAGTCGATCGTCTTGGGAAACCGGATGCTTTCGTCTGACACGATGGCCTCTGCATCGATCTTTCCGCTTTCAATACTTGGGAACATGTGTTCCCAGCTCAGCGTGATAACGGCCGTCACCTCCAAAAAAGCAGCGGTCACGCCGCCATGAATTGCAGGCAGAAATGGATTGCCGATCAGCTTGTCATCGAAATTCAAAACGCCGGTCAGCTCATCCCCGCGCCTGTCAAAACTGATGTTCAGGAAACGTATATACGGTACGCCGTCGACAAGCGCACGCAGGGCTGCATCGCGGCGCTGCTTGACCACTTGCATCGGCTCGGGACGAGGTCTTGGCATATTACTTCCCTTCAACCGTAAAGGACCCTGAGGCTGTCGCCACCGGCAGGTCCGTGTCGTTGTCCATTGCGGTGGCCCGCACGAAGGCAACGTTTCGCGTGATATGGTGACAGATGGCATGTGCAGTAATCGTCTGACCTGGCGTCGCCGCGCGCATATAGTCTATCCGCAGATCGATTGTTGCGGTTCCTCCGGGGGCCGATGGGTGGCTCATCACCGCAGCGCCACAACAGGTGTCCAGAATCGTGGATATCGCTCCCCCATGAATCACCCCTGTACGCGGATCCCCGATCAGGTCTTTGTTGTAGGGCAGAGTTATCTCTGCCTCACCCTCGCCGATCTGCGTGAGCGTAAGGTTCAATGCCCGCGCATGGGGGATCGCCTCGATAAACTGGCGGGCTAAAACTGTCTTATCGACCATAAGTATGCGTCCTGTTCTCTGCACCGCCTTTATGAGCCGGTGTTCCGGTAAAGAGCAAGCCTACCTGTTGCGCTTGGGATCGGGACCGCCTAGGTTGCTGACGAGGAGACCGGGAATGTCCAACAACCGTTTGTCATTCAAAGAAATGTGCGCCGAGTTTGACGTAACGCCGCGCACCCTGCGCTACTACGAATATATCGAGCTTTTGCAACCGGACCGCGAAGGGCGTTCGCGCTTTTACGGGGCCCGGGAATGCGCGCGGATGAAACTGATCATGCGCGGCCGAAAGTTTGGTTTTCCTCTAGAAGAGATTCGCCAATGGCTACTGATCTATGAAGATCAGGGAAACGAGGCCCAGATGGCCACCTTTGTCGAAATGGCGGACCGCCAGATGAGTGAGCTTCAGCAGCAGAGACAGCAGCTGGATGAGGCAATGGACGAACTCAAAAGCCTGCGCGACCAAACGGCCAAGTCGCTGAAATAACCTTTTCCGATATTTCATAACCAAGCATTGCAGGTGGCAGAACCTGTCAAAACCGGTGCGCATCCCCTTCAAGGTACCCGTTTATTCATGCCGAAAATCAGTTGACGTAACGGTAACAAAATTACGCCGAAAGCCCCTTACGTGCACGGATGTTACGTCAACTTCAAAGTGACGCAGCGTCTGGATTACGTAAACGTCACTCACATGTTGTAAAGCACCCACCAACTGCGCAACTCATGTCTCATGACGCCAGTGACGAGAGTATGACGAATGACCGAAGATGTGATGACCATCCGCGAGATGTGCGAGACTTATGATGTCACACCACGCACCTTGCGGTTCTATGAGGCAAAGGAACTACTGTTCCCGATCCGCGAAGGCCAAAAACGTCTGTTCACCAAACGTGACCGGGCGCGGCTGAAGCTGATCCTGCGCGGCAAAAGATTCGGGTTCAGCCTCGAGGAAATTCGACAGCTGCTGGATCTCTACCATGTGGGCGATCAACAGGTCACCCAGATGAATCGCACTTATGAAATCGCGTGCGAGCGTCTGGCTGACATGGAATCGCGCCGTGAAGAGCTGACGCAGGCCATCGACGATCTGAAAGAGCAGTTGCGCTGGGGCGAGAAAGTCATCGCCTCGATGAAACAGGAAAAGAAGGCGGCCGAGTAACCTCGCCCTGCCTTCCGGACATATGAATTAAGGGAGCTTCACATGCCCGTTTACAACGCGCCAACCAAAGACATGCAGTTCATTCTGCACGATGTTCTGAAAGTCTCGCAGTCGGACATCCCCGGCTATGACGAACTGGAGGCCGAATTCACCGGCGCAGTTCTGGAAGAAGCAGGCAAGGTTGCCACCAACGTCCTGCATCCTTTGAACGTTGTTGGCGACACCGAAGGGTGCCGGTTGGAAAACGGTATTGTGTACACCCCTACCGGGTTCAAGGACGCCTTCGAGCAGATGAAGGAAGGTGGCTGGACTGGCCTTGACATGCCGGAAGAGTATGGTGGCCAGAACATGCCTTACGTGATCGGCACAGCCGTGGGTGAGATGTTCTCGGGCTCCAACCAGGCTTTCACAATGTATCAGGGCCTGACCCACGGCGCGGCCTCGGCCATTCTGGCGCACGGGACAGACGAGCAGAAGAACAAGTACCTGCCCAACATGGTCAGCTGCGAATGGACCGGTACCATGAACCTGACCGAACCGCATTGTGGCACCGATCTGGGCCTGATGCGCACCAAAGCAGAACCGCAGGGTGACGGAAGCTACAAGATCTCCGGCCAGAAGATCTTTATCTCGGCTGGCGACCACGACATGGCAAACAACATCGTCCACCTGGTGCTGGCCAAGATCCCAGGTGGCCCCGAGGGCATCAAAGGCGTGTCGCTGTTCATTGTGCCCAAGTTCATTGTGAACGAAGACGGCAGCCTGGGCGAGCGCAACGGCGTATCGGTCGGCAAGATCGAAGAGAAAATGGGCATCCACGGCAACTCGACCTGCGTCATGAACTATGACGAAGCCACCGGCTGGCTGCTGGGCGAAGAGCACAAGGGCATGCGCGCCATGTTCACCATGATGAACGAAGCGCGTCTGGGTGTGGGCATGCAGGGCCTGTCGCAAGCCGAAGCGGCCTATCAGAATGCTCTGGAATACGCCAAGGACCGTTTGCAGGGTCGCGATGTGACCGGTGTCAAGAACCCGGATGGTCCGGCCGATCCTCTGATCGTGCATCCTGATATCCGTCGCAACCTGATGGATCAGAAAAGCTTTACCGAAGGCGCGCGCGCGTTCATCCTTTGGGGCGCGACCATGATCGACAAGGCGCACCGCGCGGGAGACAAGGATGCGGACGGGCTGATCTCGCTGCTGACCCCGGTCATCAAAGGGTTTCTGACCGACGAAGGCTACGACATGACCGTTCAGGCGCAGCAGGTTTATGGCGGCCACGGCTACATCGAAGAATGGGGCATGTCGCAATATACCCGCGACGCCCGCATCGCGATGATCTACGAAGGTGCAAATGGCGTTCAGGCGCTTGACCTTGTGGGTCGCAAGCTGGCGCAGGATGGCGGCAAGCACGTCATGGCGTTCTTCGAGATGGTCAAAACCTTCTGCAAGGAAAACGCGGGCCAGAACGAAGCATACGACAAGGCGTTCATCGAACCGCTGAAAGCCGCATCCAAGGATTTGCAGGCCGCTGGCATGTATTTCATGCAGGAAGGCATGAAGAACCCGAATAACGCATTGTCCGGTTCCTATGACTTTATGCACATGTTCGGCCATGTTTGCCTGGGCCTGATGTGGGCGCAAATGGCGAAAGCGGCTCAGGAAGCGCTGGATGGTGGAGCCTCGGACAAAGAATTCTACGAGACCAAGATTACCACCGGCCGTTTCTACATGGCCCGCCGCCTTCCCGCGACATCGATGCATCTGGCGCGAATCCAGACCGGCGCGGACACGGTAATGGCACTGGACGCGGCGAACTTCTGATCTCAGTCTGGGTCCGGGCAACACCGCCCGGACCCAGCTTACCGGAGGAGACCAAATGCCAAAACGTTTTCGCCTGACCCGCCGCTTTCCGGTTGCGATGACTGAAGATGGGTATCGCAAACTCAAGGCGTTCGCGCGTGATGCCGGTCTGGACGAAGGTGAGGCGCTGTCTTTCTTGTTCGAGAATTTCAACAGCGTGATTGATGAGGAGAACCTGACCCACCGCCTGCGCATCTTCAATTCCGAACTTGAGGCACGGAAGAGGTGAACTGCTGCGGAGAAAACTCAACGGCGACTTTAATTTAAATGCCGGACGCCTCCGGCGGGAGTATTTGTGAAAAGATGAAGCGGCGATGCGTCCCTGCCACCGGGCACACTCGCCATCAGGACAGGAACGACTTCACCTTTTGCGGTCATCGGCTCTCCAGCCTGTACCGCACGACCACTGAATACGAAGATGGTTGATGAAACGTTACCTACTGCCCTTCATCTTTTCAAAAATACTCAAATCCGGCCTAGCCACATGCGCCTTGGGAGGGGCGAGCACATGACCATCAAACTTCATTGCTTCGGAGAAAGTGGAAACAGCTACAAGGCTGCTTTGGCTCTGGAAATGTCCGGTTTGGAGTGGGAACCGGTCTTTGTCGATTTCTTCAAAGGTGTAACCCGCACGCCGGAATATCGTGCTGACGTAAACGAGTTGGGTGAAGCACCAGTTCTGGTCGATGGAGATTTTCACACCAGCCAATCCGGTGCGATTCAGGCCTATGTCACGGAGAAATCCGGCAAGTTCGGTGGCAAGGACCGGGAAGAAGACTACGATATTCTGCGTTGGGTTTTGTGGGACAATCACAAACTCAGCTCAATGGCAGGTTTGACGCGGTTCCTGATCAATTTCCTACCCGAGCAGCACCGCAACCCTGATGTCATTGCATTCAATAAAGGACGTTTGAAGGCGGCTTATGAAATCCTGAACAACCACCTGGATGGTCGCGACTGGATCGTTGGTGATGGTGTGACCAACGCCGACCTTAGCTGCTGTGGTTATCTGTATTACCCTGAACCATTTGGCTTTGACCTTGCCGACTGGCCCCATATCGACGCCTGGCTGACCCGCTTGTCCGAACAGCCCGGCTGGAAACACCCCTATGACCTGATGCCCGGCAACCCGTCGGATCGAGCTTGAGGAGAAGACCCATGACCGAAGCCTATATCTATGACGCCCTGCGCACGCCGCGCGGCAAGGGCCGCAAGGATGGCAGCCTGCACGAGGTAACCTCGGTGCGCCTGTCCGCCCTGACCCTGAACGCGATGAAAGAGCGCAACAACCTGGAAGGTCACGCCGTCGAAGACGTGATCTGGGGAAACGTCACGCAAGTGATGGAGCAAGGCGGCTGTCTTGCGCGCTCGGCCGTTCTGGCATCCGACCTCGACCAGTCGATCCCGGGTCTCGCGATCAACCGTTTCTGCGCCTCGGGCATGGAGGCCGTAAACCTGGCCGCAAACCAAGTGAAAGGCGGCGCGGGCGATGCCTATATTGCGGGCGGTGTCGAGATGATGGGTCGCGTGGCCATGGGCAGCGACGGTGCAGCAATCGCTGTTGACCCCTCGCTGGCGATGGAGACCTATTTCGTGCCTCAGGGCATCTCGGCCGACATCATCGCGACCGAGTATGGCTTTACCCGTGATGACGCGGATGCGCTGGCGGTTGAATCGCAAAGACGTGCTGCGGAAGCCTGGGCCGACAACCGGTTCGAGAAATCCGTGATCACCGTCAAGGATCAGAACGGTCTGACCATTCTGGACCGCGATGAATACATGCGTCCGGGCACCGATATGCAAAGCCTCGGCGCTTTGAACCCGTCATTCGCTATAATGGGCGAGCAGATGCCTGGCTTCGACAAGGTTGCGATGCTGAAATACCCCCATCTTGAGCGCGTGAACCACATCCACCATGCCGGCAACAGCTCGGGCATCGTGGACGGAGCCGCTGCTGTTCTGATCGGCAACAAGGAATTTGGCGAGAAATACGGCCTCAAGCCGCGTGCCCGCATCAAAGCAACCGCCAAGATTGGCACTGATCCGACCATCATGCTGACTGGCCCGGTTCCGGTGACCGAGAAGATTTTGGCCGACAATGGCATGAAGATCAGCGATCTGGACCTGTTTGAAGTGAACGAAGCTTTCGCCTCGGTCGTGCTGCGGTTCCAGCAGGCATTTGATGTCGATCCCGCACTGGTCAACGTCAACGGCGGCTCGATCGCGATGGGTCACCCGCTGGGTGCCACGGGTGCGATGATTATCGGTACGCTGCTGGATGAACTTGAGCGTCAGGACAAGGAAACCGGTCTGGCCACGCTTTGCATTGCATCCGGCATGGGTGCGGCTACCATTATCGAGCGTGTCTGATGCCTAAGCTGGATCTTTCTCAGATCCCGTTTCAGGGCGGCTCGGCCTATCCCGGCAAGCTGGCCGAAGCGACCACAGGTCGCTTTGCGCAGCGCGTGGGCGATGCGGGCGGGCTGACCCAATACGGGGTCAACATCGTGCGGCTGGATCCGCAGGGCCTGTCATCGCTGCGCCATTACCACATGAAGCAGGACGAGTTTGCCATCATCCTCAGCGGCTCGTGCACGCTGGTTGATGATGATGGCGAGCACGAGATGCAGCCCGGCGATTGCGCCGCCTGGCCCGCAGGTGAGGCCAACGGCCATCACCTTGTGAACAACACCGATGCGCCCATGACCTTTCTGGTGGTGGGCACACGGACCCCGACCGAGACCGGCTATTACAGCGACATGGACATGATGGTGAAGGTTGATGAGAACGGATTCTCCTTCACCCGCAAGGATGGCAGCCCGCTGACGGCTGACCAGATTGGAGATGACAATGACTGATTTCACTCTGAGCAAAGACGCAGACGGCGTCGCCACGATCACCTGGGACGTGCCCGGGAAGACCATGAACGTGATGTCCTTTGACGGGCTGGCAGAATTGAGCGATTGCATCGATCAGGCGCTGGCCGACGATGAGGTGAAAGGCATCATTGTTACTTCGGGCAAAGAAGGGTCATTTGCAGGCGGCATGGACCTGAACCTGCTGGCGGTGATGAAAGAACAGGCGGGCGACAATCCGGCCAAGGGTCTGTTCGAGGGCACGATGAAAATGCACGCCCTGCTGCGCAAGATCGAACTGGCGGGTATGGACCCCAAGACCAAGAAAGGCGGCAAGCCGATTGCTACCGTTCTGCCCGGGACCGCTGCGGGCATCGGTATGGAACTGCCCCTGTCTACCCATCGTATCTTTGCGGCCGAAAACCCAAAGGCAAAGTACGGCCTGCCCGAGATCATGGTCGGCATCTTCCCTGGCGCGGGCGGCACCACCCGTATGGTCCGCAAAGTTGGCGCCATTGCGGCGGCTCCGCTGTTGCTGGAAGGCAAAATGCTGGACGTCAAGAAAGCCAAAGGCGCAGGCTATATCGACGAAATCGCAGCCGATCCAATGGCAGCAGCCAGGGAATGGGTGCTGAGCGCCAAGGACGCCGATCTGGTCAAGCCTTGGGACGCGAAGGGTTATAAAATGCCTGGTGGCGCCCCCTATCATCCCGCAGGCTTCATGAACTTCGTTGGCGCGTCGGCGATGGTGAATGGCAAGACCCAAGGGGCCTTCCCGGCAGCCAAGGCTCTGCTGAGCGCAGTTTACGAAGGCGCTCTGGTCGATTTCGACACCGCGCTGAAAATCGAAGCGCGCTGGTTCACGTCCGTGCTGATGAACCCGTCGTCTGGTGCGATGATCCGATCGCTGTTCCTGAACAAGGAAGCACTGGAAAAAGGTGCCGTGCGCCCCGCCGGTGTTCCGGATCAGTCCGTCAAGAAGATCGGCGTTCTGGGCGCAGGCATGATGGGGGCTGGTATCGCTCTGGTATCGGCGCAGGCCGGTATGGAAGTGGTTCTGATCGACCGCGATCAGGAGGCTGCCGACAAAGGCAAAGCCTATACCGAGACCTACCTGGACAAAGGCATGAAGCGCGGCAAGGTCACGGCTGAGAAAAAAGAGTCTATGCTGGGTCGCATCACAGCGACGCCGGATTTGGACAACCTCAAAGGCTGCGATCTGATCATCGAAGCGGTCTTTGAAGACATGGGCGTCAAGGCTGAGATGACCAAGAAGGTCGAGGCGATCATCCCCGAAGACTGTATCTTTGCGTCGAATACCTCGACCTTGCCGATCAGCGATCTGGCCAAAGCCTCGGTACGGGCTGACCAGTTCATCGGCATCCACTTCTTCTCACCGGTCGAAAAGATGTTCCTGGTCGAGATCATCAAGGGCAAGGAAACCGGGGATCGTGCAGTGGCCAAGGCGCTGGACTATGTGCGTCAGATCCGCAAGACCCCGATCGTGGTCAACGATGCGCGTTTCTTCTACGCAAACCGCTGCATCATTCCATACATTAACGAAGGTGCGCGCATGGTCACTGAAGGCGTCAGCCCCATTTTGATCGACAATGCCGCGCGGCAATTGGGTTTCCCGGTCGGCCCGATCCAGCTGACCGACGAAACCTCGATTGATCTGGGTGCCAAGATCGCCCGCGCGACAAAGGCGGCGATGGGCGATGCCTATCCGGAAAGCCCCTCGGACGATCTGATCTTCTGGATGGAGGAACAGGGCCGTCTGGGTCGCAAGGCAAATGCCGGATTCTTCGACTATGACGAGAAGGGCAAGCGCGTCGAATACTGGAAGGGCCTGCAAGAGAAGTATCCGCTTGCCGATGACCAGCCTGACCTGATCGAAGTGCAGGAACGTCTGATGTTTGCTCAGGTTCTGGAAGCCGTCCGCGCACTGGAAGAGGGTGTTCTGGAAGACATCCGCGAGGGCGATGTCGGTGCAATTCTGGGCTGGGGCTTTGCCCCGTGGTCGGGTGGTCCGTTCAGCTGGCTGGACATCATCGGCACACCCTATGCGGCCGAGCGTTGTGATCAATTGGCCGAGACATACGGTGAACGCTTTGCCTGCCCGCCACTGCTGCGCGAGATGGCAGAAAAAGGTCAGAGCTTCTACGGTCGCTTCAACCCCGAAGCAAAGGCCGCTTAATCCAATGATGCGGGCGCATGTCACCATGCGCCCGCATCGTTCTTGTCAGTGTTTGGTTAGATCTGCCATTCGGGCCGCAGGAACAGAACCGGCGCGCTTGGGCGTCCCGGTCGACCCGGTCGCCTGACCCCAAATGGCGGGCGGATCGGAAATATCGGTTCCTGGGGAATGAGTGCAGGCAGCGCACCCAATGGGTTGGCAAGGGCCGACATATCACCCCTGCTTATAAGTGTATGGATCAGGTCGGAGGCGACCTCTTCGGTCGCGACTTCATACCGTGTTCCTGTCGTTGCGCCGCGCATATTGAAGCGACCGGACGCGCAATAAGCCTGCAATCCGCCTTCGACAAAGATCACCTGATCATCATCAAAAAACAGGGAAAACACTTCAAAAGACGACCCCGGTGCCTGTGACGTCAGGCGACCGGCACCGTTCAGCAAACGCGCGGGCACCACCGAAGGCGCATCGGCCGTGACATTGATCCGGGACAGGTTCAGCGCCATGCCCTGTTCGGGCATCAACCAGACAGGTCGCCCGTTATATACGGCGCGGGCAGGCACGAGGACCGGCAGGAATTCGACCCGGCGTTCATCGGCCGGAATGACGACAACGCTTATCGAGATGCGCCGCACCTCTTTGAACCCGTGATCGAGGGTTCGAACCAGATCACCTACCGTGATCCGTTCGACCGGCTTCCACCCGGCAGTCGTGGCGATCTTGGTGCCGTGCAAAAACCCGCCACGGCGCGCATTTACCGCCTGTTTTTTGTTGGTTCGATCAACTTCTGGCAGCTGATCCAGATAAACAGAAATACTTGTTACTTCGGACACGTGCCTTACCCCCTTTTGGCACAAAACATTTATGCCAATGAGCTAACACCAAAAATCCAGCCCGTCACATTTCAGACATATTTGCGCCCAATTTTGACCAACTCCGCGTAATTGCCGATGGTTTTCGTGGACACTCCAGGACTCTCATCCGACATTTTTGCCATTTCTGAAACGAATGCCTTTTGTCGATCCACCGAATCCACGGCGTTTCACCGGATACGGAAGTAACGAAACGGTGTGGCTTAGGCGTGCATACGACCCAATAGCGTCAGGCGACTTTTTGCTGTTCAGAGGATCGGCTGGCGCGCCACCCCAGCAACAGACCCGCTGCCGCAATCATAAGGATGCCCGAAATCTGAAAGGCGCCAATGGTTTGCCCAAAGGCCACAAAAGCGAAGAGCGGGCCGAAGATCATGACAGAATACTCGAACACCGCCACATAAGACGGCTCGCCTACCTGATACGCCTTGATCAGCATGAAAACCGCGATTGTTGAACCGACAGCCTGAGTAACCAACCACGGTATGGCAGGCCCCATATCCCAGACCCACCCACGCGTAACAAACCCCTCGGCACCGTCTGCCGTAACAACCGGCGCGATTGTCAGGAACGTGAGCCCCATCGCACCTGCCAAACCCAGCGTAATGACCATGACGGCCAGCATGGCCACAGTGCTTTCCTGAGAACAATGCGTACGCGTGAGAATCGAACTGAGGGCATAGAAAAACCCCGCGGCCACGGGCACCAGTGTGCGCAGGTCGAAATCGCTGGGGTTTGGCTGCAACACCAGAAGGATGCCGGTAAATCCAATCAGCACGGCCAGTATGCGCCACGGCCCTATTGGTTGCCTGAGCACCAGAGCGGAGATCAGCAGCACGAAAATCGGTGAGGTGAACAACCCTGCCAGCGCCTGTGCAATTGGCATCATGGCAAGGGATGCAAAATAGAACAACATTGCCATGGTAATCAAAACGCTGCGCAAGATGACAGGGCCCCACCGCACGGGCCTCAACCTGCCCAGCCCCAGAAACGACAGGCCGACGATCAGCGGCAGCATCAAAAGCGCACGGGTCAGATGGAACTGCCACAGCCCGACGGTTTCAGCCAAAAGGATCACAACATTGTCGATAACGCCGATAATTGCCATCGCACTGACCATCAGGGCCGAAGCCAGCACAGCAGACGACGAAGAATGCGCCTGCATGAAGTCGTGTCCTGATTGTGATCGTGGACCGACAGTCTCGATCCTTTCGGGTATCCAGCACAATTCGTAATGACTGCGCAACAGGTTTGCGCCCTGCGATTTCACCATGCTAAGCTTCAGCAAAACAAATTCGAGCAGACCCACCCAGATGACGGCCCTGAAACAGTACCAGCGGATCGAAGCCACCGGTCTGTGGCGCCCCTCGCCCGATGAACAGCGGCGCGAGGTTGTGGTGTCTATCGGTGAAGCCACCCTGACCATTTCCGATTTCAATGACAGGGCGCTGACCCATTGGTCGCTGGCGGCACTTGAACGCCAGAACCCCGGTTCCTTTCCGGCCATATTCAACCCGGACGGTGACCCGGATGAAACGCTTGAGCTGGCCGAATCCGAAACCACGATGCTTGAAGCGATCGACCGATTGCAGCGCGCTATTGATCGGTCCCGCCCCCACCCGGGGCGTTTGCGCTGGCTGAGTGTCGGAGGCGTCGTGGCCGCCGTGCTGGCCCTGTTGCTGTTCTGGCTGCCGGGTGCACTGCAAAACCACGTTGTCTCGGTCGTGCCCCAGGTCAAGCGGCAAGAGATCGGCGATATGATCCTGCATCGGATCGAGCGCGTCTCGGGCCAGGCCTGTACGTCGCGGGATGCACGGGATTCACTGGAACAATTGGCCCGGCGCACGGGCGTACGGCAGATCATCATTCTGCCAGCAGGCGTTCAGGACAGCCTCAGCCTGCCTGGCGGCACGGTCCTGCTAAGCCGTGCTTTGGTAGAAGATTACGAAGATCCTGCCGTTGCAGCGGGCTATGTGATTGCGGAACGGGCGCGGGCCGCGCATTGGGACCCGCTGGATGACCTTCTGGACAGAACCGGCGCGACCTCGGCCTTTAGGCTGCTGACAACCGGTGGGCTGACGCCCGAGATTATCGACACATATACCGAGCAGGTCCTGTCACAGCCTCGTCCGGCCATTTCTGACGACGACTTGCTGGCGATGTTCTCGCAAAGCGCGCTTCCCTCAACCCCCTACGCCTATGCCCGTGATGTGACCGGCGAAACCGTTCTTGGCCTGATCGAAGCGGATCCGATGGCGGGAAGGGTACTGGAACAGGTGCTGCCGGACCGTGACTGGGTCCGGCTACAGAATATTTGCGGCGAATAAACCGGATCACTTGGTTCCGAACATCCGGTCACCGGCATCCCCCAGACCGGGCATGATGTAACCTTTCGAGTTCAACTCGCGGTCCAGCGCTGCCGTGACAATACGCACGTCAGGGTGTGCTTCCTTCATCCGCGCGACACCTTCGGGTGCCGCCAACAGGCAAAGAAAGCGAATATCCGTCGCCCCGGCCTGTTTCAGCAGGTCAATGGCCGCGGCCGAGCTGTTGCCGGTCGCCAGCATCGGATCCACCGCAATGACCAAACGGTCCTTCAGGCTCTCTGGTGCCTTGAAATAATACTGTACGGGTTTCAGCGTTTCTTCGTCGCGATACAGCCCCACGAAACCGACGCGTGCTGAAGGTACAAGTTCAAGCACCCCGTCCAGCATCCCGTTTCCGGCGCGAAGGATCGACACCAGCGCCATTTTCTTACCTGCCAGTATGGGGGCGTCCATTTCTTCCATCGGCGTTTCGATATTGCGCGTGGTAAGGGGAATGTCGCGCGTGACCTCGTAGGCCAGCAGCAATGTGATTTCACGCAACAACTGCCGGAATCCGGCGGTCGAGGTGCCCTTGTCCCGCATGAGCGTCAGCTTGTGTTGCACCAGCGGGTGATCAACGACGGTCAGGTGTTCGCTCATGTGTTCTCCAATCTTTTCTTGACCCGCGCGCGGGTGTCATCATCACAGAAGGCCGCGTTCAGGGCCGTCTCATTCAATGCCGCAAAATCCCCGGCCTCCCAGCCGAACGCCGCGTTCAACATCTCATATTCCCGCCGCATGGTCGTGTGAAAAAACGGAGGATCGTCGGTGGAAATCGTAACCTTTACGCCCGCATCGCGCAGTTTCGCGATGGGGTGGGCAGCAAAATCAGGGAAAAGACCCAGAACCACATTCGAACCCGGACACACCTCAAGCGTGATTTCCCGGTCAACCAGTTCACGAACAAGATCAAAGTCTTCGATGGCGCGGACGCCGTGCCCGATACGCTCAACCCCCAGATCGCGCACAGCGTCGCGCACACTGTCAGGGCCGCCAAACTCACCTGCATGCGTGGTCAGGCGCAGCCCGGCTTCGCGGGCGCAATCGAAAGACCATTTGAAGTCGCCCTGCGTGCCAATGGCTTCGTTGCCGCCCATGCCGAAACCGGTGATCCAGTTTCCGGCGGTCTCGGCCGCACAATGGGCACTCCGCCTGGCTTGTTCGGGACCAAAATGGCGGACACAGGTAACGACACCGCGCAAGGTGATATCGAATTTACGCTCGGCTTCGTCTGCCGCATCCTGAATAGCGTTCAGATAATCCCGCCACGCATGCAGGTCGCCACCGCCGCAAAAATCAGGGCTGAGGAAGGTCTCGGAATAAACCACGCCATTTTCAGCGCTTTCCTCAAGAATGGCCAATGTCAGCCTCCGGAAGTCTTCGGGCGTTTTCAGAACTTCGCAAGCGGTTTCGTACACACTCAGGAAATGCGCGAAATCACGAAAATCATAAGATCCGTCTGGCTTGAAGATACCGCTCAGGTCAACGCGTTTTTCGTGGGCAAGCTGGCGGATGAAAGCCGGAGGTGCCGCGCCTTCGTGGTGAAGATGCAGTTCAAATTTGGGCAGGTCTGCAACGCTCATAAAAAGTTCCTTCCCGGCCCTTGCGCCGGAATGTTCAGATGGTGGGCAATGCTGGCCGCAATATCGGCAAAATCCACTTGCCAGATCTGTCCCGCACCCTGCCCCGCAATCAGAACCGGAACCTGTTCACGGGTGTGATCCGTTCCGGTCCAGCTTGGATCATTGCCATGATCAGCTGTTAACAGCAACAGATCGCCTGGTCGAAGTTTCTTCAGGATACCCCCGATCTCGCGGTCAAACCATTCCAACGCTCGGGCATAGCCGCTGATGTCGCGGCGATGCCCATAAAGGCTGTCAAATTCGACAAAGTTGGCGAAGGTCAGACTGCCCTCTTCCGCCTCGCCCACAAGATCAGACAGGTGCTGCATCAGCTGGGCATCCGACCCTTTGCGCAGCGTGTCGATCCCCTGCATCGAGAAGATGTCGCCGATCTTGCCCACTGCATGAACCCGTCGCCCTGCATCCTGCACCCAGTTGGTCAGCACCGGTGCCGGGGGCAGAATGGCGAAATCCTTGCGATTGGTCGTCCGTTCGAACCCCGTCTCAGGCGTTCCGACAAAGGGGCGCGCGATGACACGCCCCACTCTCATCTGGTGCAATCGCGGAGCAAGCGCGCGGCACATGTCCAACAACCGCTCAAGCCCAAAGCTTTCCTCATGGGCCGCGATCTGAAACACACTGTCAGCGGATGTGTAGCAGATCGGCCAACCGGTGCGCATATGTTCGGCACCCAGTTCGGCTATGATCGCTGTCCCGGACGCGTGGCAGTCACCAAGAATGCCTTCGGTCCCAGCAGCTTCGGCTGCCGCGCGACTCAGTTCCGCTGGAAAAGCCGGAACCGTGTTTGGAAAGTAATTCCAATCCCAAGGCACCGGCAGGCCCGCCAGTTCCCAGTGGCCTGAGGGCGTGTCCTTACCCGGCGAATGCTCACGCGCGCAGCCCCATAGTCCAGCAGGTTTGGCATCGAGGCCCGGAGTGGCGTCTCCAGACGCCAGCCGCACAGCCGCGCCCAGACCCAGCGCGTCCAGGTTGGGCAGGTGCAACGGGCCGGTGCGCCCGTCTTCTGCGCGGCCTTCCGCGCAGGCTTGGGCGATATGGGCCAGCGTGTTTGCCCCGGCATCCGGAACATCACCGTTGAAAAACCGGTCTGCATCAGGTGCCCCGCCTATTCCGACGGAATCCATGACGACAAGAAACGCTCGGCTCATACGCTGATCCTTTCGTGGATCAGATCGGGCAGCTTTGGAACTGTATCGCTGATTGTCATCGCGCTCAGAACAGTTTCCGCTGCCCGCCGTGCAGCGTCTTCCCGTGCAGCGTGGACCACGGCAATGGGTGAACCTTTTGAAACACGATCCCCCAGCCTGAGGATGTTGGATATTCCTACTGCAGGATCGATCTCATCACTTTCGACCTGGCGGCCGCCACCCAGCGCGACGACCGCAAGGCCCAGCGCCTCTCCGTCGATGGCGGAGATGTAACCGTCTTCGAGGGCAGGAACCTCCTGAATAACGCTCGCCTCAGGTAGGAAACGGGTCCAGGTATCGACGAATTTCACAGGACCACCAACCGCTGCCATCATGCGGCCAAACCGTTCGGCGGCGCGACCGTCACGGATGATCTTGGCGATCTGCTCACGCCCCTCCTCGACCGAGATGCACATGCCTGCATCGGCCAGCAGGACGCCGCCCAACTCGGCAGAAATGTCCACCAGTGGCGAAGCGCCAGGACCGGTCAGAACCTTCATCACTTCGGCGACCTCCAGTGCATTGCCCAGCGCCGGGGCCAAAGGCTGGTTCATGTCCGTGATCACCGCCGAAGTCCGGCACCCAGCCGCGTTCGCAGTCTCGGTCAATGCTGTGGCCAGCTTGCGGGCATCCTCAATTGTTTTCATAAAGGCACCGCTGCCAACCTTGACGTCAAGAACCAACGCATCCGGGCTGGCCGCCAGCTTTTTGGACAGGATCGACGCTGTGATCAGATCCAGACTTTCGACCGTCGACGTCACGTCCCGCACCGCATAAAGCCGCTTGTCCGCCGGTGCAATCTGGCCCGTCGCGCCGACGATAGCCGCACCCGTTTCGCGCAATATCTGCGCAAGTCGGTCCTGACTGATCTGAGTGCTGACACCCGGAATCGCCTCGAGCTTGTCCAATGTTCCACCCGTGTGCCCCAAACCCCGACCCGAGATCATCGGCACATACGCACCACATTCCGCCAGCGCCGGAGCCAGCACAAGGCTGACGCAGTCCCCGACCCCACCGGTCGAGTGCTTGTCGATCACCGGCCCGTCCACATCCCAACCGAGAACATCGCCGCTATCGCGCATCGCAATCGTCAAGTCCGCACGCCCCTGAGGACCCAGCCCGCCCATACAGACGGCCATGGCAAACGCCCCGGCCTGCGCATCGCTGACGCTGCCGTCTGCCAACCCTTGCGCGAACCAGATCAGTTCGTCGCGGCCTGGGACTTCGTGCCTGCGCAGTTTGGCTATGATTGAACGGGCGTCCATGCGTTCAGACATCCTCCATGTGCGACGCGTCGAACGCACCCGGCAGCAAATCTTCGATGGTTGTCTCAAACTCCGCACCATCGACGGTTGCCAGAGTAACCTTTACATCGCGCTTGCCAATCTCGGCCAGCTTCTGACGGCATCCACCGCAAGGCGGCACAGGCTGAGGGCTGGAGGCAACCACGTAGACCTCGGTCAGTTCCTGCTCGCCCGCGGCCACCATTGCGGCAATTGCACCTGCTTCCGCGCAGGTCCCCTCGGGATAGGCCACATTCTCGACGTTGCACCCGGAAAAGACATGACCCGAAGAAGACCGAAGCGCTGCGCCAACTTTGAAGTTCGAATATGGCGCGTAGGCGTTTTCCCGGACAGACAAGGCAGCGTCTTTCAGCGACATGGCGATTCCTCATTTTTGATCATCTGGTCAGAAATTTGCACGCTAACGTATTAAGGCGGGGAATTTGAAGCCCCTGCCCCATGTTTTTCGCTTAACCCAGCGTTGTGTTGAAGGTACCGGGTAAGGTGACTTCCAACAATTCGATATTGTCTGTTGGGTCGGACAGCCGTGTGCGCATCCCAGGTGGAATGACAAAAGCATCCCCTTGCTCCAGCCGGTAGGGATCGCGCCCCTCTCCTTCCAGGGTGACCTCGCCGTCCATCACAAAGGTAAAGTGAATGTCGGTGTCATGGCTGGCCCATTCCGGATCACCCGATCCTTTGCGCACAACCTGCACCCCAGCGACACCCTTGGTGTTCTCGGCAATCGTGGTGTCGCGGCAGATGTACCCCGGCAGGCGGAAGGGCATCCACTCGGCACCCTTGGCCTGATTATAGACAAAGCGTTGCCCCTGCCATTCGCGGTCCGGGCGGATGTGCGGAGTGGGAAGTGTCATGTCATGGTCGATCTCTGTGACATGCTCAGCCGGCACTCCGATCTCAATGACCTGAACATTATCAGATGCTTCGAGAACGCGGTGCCGGATTTCCGGAGGTTGAATAAAGCAGTCCCCCGCTGTCAGACGCATTTTCTCGCCCTGATCCTCATAGACCACATCCACCCAGCCATGGATGCAAAAGATCAGCTGAAACCCGACCTTGTGAAAATGCACCATGTCCGGAACCGGTCCACCATCGGGAATGCGGATATGGCTGGCAATAATCGACCCGCCCAGCCGATCCGGGACCAGATCGCGATAGTGCATCCCGGCCCGGCCAATGATCCAGGGGGCCTGGTCCTTGAGCCTGCGCACGACAAAGGAATGCACGGTCTCTGGCATCACCAGTGGCGGATTTCGTTCTTCAATTTCGATTCGGGTGCCATTCGGGGCTACAAGAACGCGTTCACCACCCGCGAAATCAGACGGATCATCCGTCAGGATACGCAATGTTCCCGGACTTTCCGGTGCGTCTTTTTCAATGCGCAACCGCACGCCATGCCCCGAAAACACCGCGACGCGCGGATCGTCAGCGGGATAAATCATGTCCATCTTCATCCCCAGTTTTTTTGTGTAAAAAGGGATGTCGTCGCGAATTTCCTGTGTGGGCAGGCGAATCTCAGCGTGCGTTTTCGCCAGATCGGATGTCTTGGTCATCAGTATTCTCTTCGAATTGCAACTTTGGCCATCCGATCAGAACAGAGGTCAAAATGCCAATCGAAAAGAACATCTCCGGCATTTCTTCCATAACGAAGAAGCGCATTTCAATAATCACAGGTAAAACTCCGCCGTTCAGCGTGATGAACTCGACCAAATCTGGGTGACGACAACCGCCCAACACCGCTGCAACCAACATCCAACCTAATGATCCCTCGTTCGTTACCAGCCGGGTCATCAGTTCTGAATGTCACAACGGCCTTGCCAGAGTGATCTTGGTCGTCACAATGTGAAAAGGCGAAAATGAACTCAGACAATATCAATCCGAATTCACGGTTGCGACATCACGGCAGAGTTACGTAGCGTAGCCAAGTCCAAAAAAATAGTTTAAGGCTAAATCAAATTCTCAATGGGAGCTGAATCGCCGATGTCTGACACCCCCAGCCTGCGACAAGCTGCGCTCGAATATCATGAATTTCCCAAACCCGGAAAGCTTGAGATCAAGGCTACCAAACCGATGGCCAACGGGCGCGATCTGGCCCGCGCCTATTCGCCCGGCGTGGCCGAGGCCAGCCTTGAAATCAAGGCCGATGCAGCCAATGCGGAACGTTACACGGCGCGCGGCAATCTTGTCGCCGTGGTTTCAAACGGCACCGCGGTGCTTGGCCTGGGGAATATCGGAGCACTCGCTTCGAAGCCGGTTATGGAAGGCAAGGCCGTCCTTTTCAAGAAATTCGCAGGTATTGACTGTTTTGATATCGAGGTCGATCAGCCCGATCCCGAAAAGCTTGCGGATATCGTCTGTGCCCTTGAACCAACATTTGGCGCCATTAACCTTGAAGACATCAAGGCCCCTGATTGCTTCATCGTCGAAAAGCTCTGCCGGGAGCGTATGAACATCCCGGTTTTCCATGACGACCAGCATGGAACCGCTATTGTGGTCGGTGCTGCGGCCAAGAATGCGCTGCATGTGGCCGGAAAGTCATTTGAGGACATCAAAGTCGTGTCGACCGGCGGCGGGGCTGCCGGGATCGCGTGCCTGACCATGCTGGTCAAGCTGGGTGTGAAGCGCGAAAACATATGGCTATGCGACATTCACGGGCTTGTCTACGAAGGACGGGCCGAGGATATGAACCCGCACAAGTCACAGTTCGAGCAGAAGTCGGATTTGCGGACGCTGGACGATGTGATTGGTAGGGCCGACCTGTTTCTGGGTCTCAGCGGCCCAAATGTTCTGAAGCCTGATATGGTCCGGAAAATGGCCAGCCGCCCGATCATCTTCGCCCTGGCCAACCCGACGCCGGAAATTCTGCCAGAGGACGCGCGTGCAGTAGCACCAGACGCAATCATCGCCACGGGGCGCAGCGATTTTCCCAATCAGGTCAACAACGTA
This sequence comes from Ruegeria sp. SATB027, assembly GCF_059613825.1. Taxonomy (NCBI): domain Bacteria; kingdom Pseudomonadati; phylum Pseudomonadota; class Alphaproteobacteria; order Rhodobacterales; family Roseobacteraceae; genus Ruegeria; species Ruegeria sp. SATB027. The sequence goes on along the minus strand of NZ_JBXWTH010000031.1, from coordinate 6,660 downwards.
TTGTGCTTTCCGTTTATCTTCCGGGGTGCTCTGGATGTCGGCGCGACCGAGATCAACGACGCGATGCAGATTGCCTGCGTGGATGGTATTGCTGAGATGGCGCGCGCGACCACAAGCGCCGAGGCGGCGGCTGCCTATAAGGGCGAGCAACTGACCTTTGGCCCCGAATACCTGATCCCAAAACCATTTGACCCACGTCTTGTGGGCGTGGTGTCCTCGGCGGTCGCCAAGGCCGCCATGGAAAGCGGTGTTGCAAAACGCCCTATCGAGGACCTTGAAGCCTATAAGGAAAAGCTCAACCAGTCGGTCTTCAAATCAGCCCTTCTGATGCGTCCTGTGTTCGAGGCCGCGGCCGTCGCATCCCGTCGCATCGTTTTTGCCGAGGGTGAAGATGAAAGGGTTTTGAGGGCCGCGCAGGCCATTCTCGAAGAGACGACGGAAACACCAATTCTGATCGGGCGACCCGATGTGATCGAAACCAGATGTGAAAAGCTGGGGCTGACCATTCGTCCGGGCAAGGACTGTCAGATCGTTAACCCGGAGAACGACCCGCGCTATTACGATTACTGGACTTCCTACCACCAGATCATGCAGCGCCGCGGTGTGACGCCGGATCTGGCCAAGGCGATCATGCGCACCAACACAACGGCCATTGGTGCGATCATGGTGCATCGTGGCGAAGCGGACAGCATGATCTGCGGCACATTTGGTGAATTCCGCTGGCACCTGAACTATGTCGAACAGGTGTTGGACGACAGCAAACTGCGCCCGCATGGTGCCTTGTCCCTGATGATCCTGGAAGATGGCCCCCTGTTCATTGCCGATACGCATGTCCGGCAATTGCCATCGCCGGAAGAATTGGCCGAAACCACCATTGGCGCCGCGCGACATGTTCGCCGGTTCGGGATCGAACCCAAGATTGCCTTCTGTTCGCAGTCGCAATTCGGCAATCAGGCTGAAGGATCAGGCAAACGGCTGCGGGCGGCGCTGGAAATCCTTGATCGGCAGCCGCGCGATTTTGTCTACGAAGGCGAAATGAATCTGGATGCGGCTTTGGATGCAGACCTGCGGGCGCGTATCTTCCCAGCGTCGCGACTAGAGGGGGCCGCCAACGTTCTGATATTCGCCCACGCAGATGCTGCCAGTGGCGTACGCAATATTCTGAAGATGAAGGCGGACGGGATTGAAGTTGGCCCGATCCTGATGGGCATGGGCAATAAGGCCCATATTGTTACTCCATCCATCACCGCGCGCGGTCTGCTGAACATGGCGGCGATTGCAGGAACACCCGTGGCGCATTACGGTTAACCGGGGGCAGCTGCTGGCGCCCCCGCCAACAGGGGGGGGAAGCGCATGAAAGGACATTGCCACTGCAACGCCGTGCATTGGGAAAGCGATGCCCAAGCCGCGTGGAGCTGTTATTGCCACTGTTCAGATTGCAGGCGAAACTGCGCCGCGCCGGTCACGGCTTTTTTCGGGCTGCCGCATGAGGCGGTCAGATGGTTGGGTCAGGCACCAAAGATCTATCGCTCATCGGAAGGGGTTGAACGTCTGTTTTGCGGCAAATGCGGAACCCAGATGGCCTATCGCACAGCGCGCGATACGGTGAACATTCATCTTTACACCGCAACGCTGGACAACCCGGAGACCCTGCCGCCACAGTTTCACGTGTTCCACGCCGACCACCTGCCCTGGCTGAACCTTCAGGACAAGCTGCCACGTTACGCCAAAACGGCTGGTTGAGCTGATTCCCGAAGGGGCGCAAAATTTGCACACGAAAGTTTGCTATTTTGCAAATATCTCCACTGTAGCGGCAAAAACTCTGCTAGAACTATAATTTTGCAAAAATTTGCAAGTCATACTCCGCTGATCTGCAAATTTTTTGCGATAAACTGACGCGTCGTCATGCGTCACGCTTGCCCGGATGTTTTCAGCGACCTAACACAATGTCCAAGCCGTTGTGAGGAGGACAAGATGGCGTATCAGGACGTTTATGACAGCTGGAAGACTGACCCCGAAGCGTTCTGGATGAACGCTGCAAAAGGGATCGATTGGGTCAAGGCCCCCAGCAAAGCACTGTTCGACGACAATGCGCCCTTGTACGAATGGTTCAGCGACGCGCAGGTCAATACCTGTTGGAATGCCGTAGACCGTCATGTGGAAAACGGGCGCGGTGAACAAACCGCCATCATCTATGACAGCCCCATTACCCACACCAAGCGCGAGATATCCTATGTCGAGCTTCGCAACCGCGTGGCCACTCTGGCCGGCGCGCTGCGCGCAAAGGGTGTCGAGAAAGGCGACCGTGTCATTATCTACATGCCGATGATCCCCGAAGCGCTTGAGGCGATGCTGGCCTGTGCCCGCCTCGGCGCCGTGCATTCGGTCGTGTTCGGCGGGTTTGCCAGCAACGAACTGGCCGTGCGCATCGACGACGCCAAACCCAAAGCAATCATCGCCGCGTCCTGTGGGATGGAACCCGGTCGCGTGGTTCACTATAAGCCCCTGCTTGACGGTGCGATCGAACTGGCCAACCACAAACCTGATTTTTGTGTGATCTTCCAGCGGGAACAAGAGGTCGCCCAGTTGATTGAAGGGCGCGATTTCAACTGGCATGGTTTCCAATACGGTGTCGAACCAGCTGAATGCGTACCGGTCGATGGCAATGACCCGGCTTATATCCTGTACACCTCTGGCACTACGGGTGCACCCAAAGGGGTCGTGCGCCCCACTGCCGGACACCTTGTGGCACTGAACTGGACGATGAAGAATGTCTATAACGTCGATCCGGGTGACGTGTTCTGGGCAGCCTCCGATGTGGGCTGGGTCGTGGGGCACTCCTATATCTGCTACGCGCCCCTGATCCACGGAAACACCACAATTGTGTTCGAAGGCAAGCCGGTCGGCACCCCGGACGCAGGCACCTTCTGGCGCGTGATCTCGGAACATAAGGTCAAAAGCTTCTTCACCGCACCTACGGCCATCCGCGCCGTCAAACGAGAAGACCCCAAGGGCGAATTGATCGGCAAATACGATCTGTCTCATTTACAGGCCCTCTATCTGGCAGGCGAACGCGCCGACCCTGACACAATTATCTGGGCACAAAACGCGCTGAAGGTTCCGGTGATCGACCATTGGTGGCAAACCGAAACCGGCTGGGCCATAGCCGGAAACCCGCTGGGTATCGAAGAGCTTCCGGTCAAGCTGGGTTCGCCCGCAAAACCGATGCCGGGTTATGACGTGCAAATTCTGGATGAAGGCGGTCACCCGATGAAGGCCGGTGAACTGGGTGCCATCGCGGTCAAACTGCCCCTGCCCCCAGGCACCTTGCCAACACTGTGGAATGCCGAAGCACGATTCAAGAAATCTTATCTTGAACACTTCCCCGGATATTACGAGACCGGCGATGCCGGGATGATTGACGAAGACGGGTACCTCTACATCATGGCGCGCACCGATGACGTCATCAACGTTGCCGGCCATCGCTTGTCGACAGGTGGGATGGAAGAAGTGCTGGCCGCCCACCCCGATGTGGCAGAATGCGCGGTGATCGGTGTTTCGGACCAGCTGAAGGGGCAGATGCCGGTCGGCTTCCTGTGCCTGAATGCTGGTGCCACACGGGATCATGGCGATGTGGTTCAGGAAGTCGTCAAAATGGTTCGGGAGAAAATCGGGCCGGTGGCCGCCTTCAAACTGGCTGTTGTCGTCGACAGGTTACCCAAGACCCGTTCCGGTAAGATCCTGCGTGGTACGATGGTGTCGATTGCAGACGGTCAGGACTACAAAATGCCTGCAACAATTGACGATCCTGCCATCCTTGATGAGATCAAGGAAGCATTGCAGACAATTGGTTACGCTAAGTAACCATCGGGCGGCACAGGCCGCCCATGTCATGTCCGCCCTTGCAACCTGAATCTGGGCCCCTACTGTCGCTGTAAGACAGTGAGGGCCCATGACACATACCGATATCTGGCGTCTCAGCGCCACAGAGCTGACCACCTTAACCCGACGCGGCGATCTGAGCGCGACCGAGGCGGTACAGGCCTCGATTGATCGCATGGACGCGGTGAACCCCGCGCTGAACGCGGTCGTCGAAGACTTGCGCACCGAGGCCCTGGAACGCGCGCAGTCGCTAGATGCTGCACGGCGGAGTGGTCAGCCGACCGGCCCGCTGCATGGTGTTCCTGTAACAATCAAGGTGAATGTCGATCAGAAAGGCCACGCCACCACCAACGGTGTCATTGCGCTGAAGGACGTAATCGCACCGGATGACGCGCCGGTGGTCAGCAACTTGCAAAAAGCGGGGGCCATTGTGATCGGGCGAACGAATACACCCGAGTTTTCCTTCAGGGCCGACACCGACAACCCCCTGCATGGGCGCACGTTCAACCCATGGGGACGGCACATTTCACCCGGGGGATCATCCGGTGGCGCTGCTGCCGCCGTGATGGCAGGTGTCGGTGCGCTGGCCCATGGCAACGATATTGGCGGCAGCCTGCGCTTTCCGGCAGCCGCCATCGGAGCGGTTACGGTGAAACCGGGGTTGGGACGCGTTCCCGCGTGGAACCCAAGTCAGAAGGCCGAACGCGGATTGCTGGCGCAATCAATGTCGGTTCAGGGCCTGATCACTCGGTCGGCTGCGGATCTACACCTGTCCATGCCCAGCCTGATCGCCACCGATGCGCGGGATCCGTTCCACGTACCAATGCCCTGGCGCGGCGAGCGTTTTGACCAGCCGATCAAGGTGGCATTCACCAAGAACACCTTCGGCTATGCGCTGCACCCCGAGGTCGAAAAAGCCCTCGACACTGCGCGCGATGCGCTGGTCGATGCAGGGTACGACGTTGAAGAGGTCGATCCACCCGATGTCTTTGAATGTGGCCGGATCGGGTATCGGACCTTGATGGGCGAAGTGTTGACCCTGATGAAATCTGACATTGAGGCCGCTGGTTCCAAAACCATCCGCGACATCTTTGACGTCTACTTTCAGGAATTCCCGCCCATCGTTGAAACAGAATTGGTTCGGATGCTGGCCAAGCGCAGCTATTATGCCCGTGAATGGTCCCTGTTTATGCAGGACTACCCGCTGGTCTTGTCCCCTTTCCTGCCACAGCCATTTTTCAAACCCGACCGGGACACCGAAGGCGCGGAAGGCGTGCATGATGTTCTGGGATGCGCTGTCTATTCCTATGCGATGAACTTTCTGGGACTGCCTGCAGCCTGCGTTCCGTCACGATTGGCCAACCTTCCCAAAGGGCCTCAACCTATCAATGTACAGATCGCGGCACAGCGCTGGCGCGAGGATTTGGCCGTGGATGCCGCCGCCGCGATAGAAGCTCGCGTGGGACAGATGTGTTTCCCGCTTTGGGATCACATGTAACAAAAAATAGACCCCGGGTCATTGTGCCCGGGGTCCAGCTGCTAAAATAAGCCCGGATTTCTGATGACGAGCGTAGCACCACCCACCCTCGCCAGCGCAAAATCTGCGCAACCATTCGAAAACACCGTTTAGGTGGCCACTCACTCCCACCTTGGCGTGTTCTCCGGACAAGTTCACATTAGCCAATCATTAAGGGAATTCCTGTGAACTGCTTCACACAGGCGTGAGAAAAATTTGGGGATGGCCTATTTTACGTGAATTGTTCGGATATTAGACGTTCTTCCAACCCATGGCCGGGGTCGAAAAGGATACGGTGCGCAATGGCTGGTTCCGACCTGATCTCAACCCAGTCGATATCCGGGAAAGAAACGGAATCGGCGGCCACGATGACCGGGCGCTTGTCAGCTTCGACCACATCGAACCTGACTTTCGCCATTTTCGGCAACAAGGCACCACGCCACCGCCGTGGGCGAAACGCTGCGATGGGTGTCAGGGCCAGAACGTCAGCACCAATCGGAACAATCGGCCCATGCGCGGAATAGTTATAGGCGGTCGATCCCGCAGGCGTGGCAAGCAATGCCCCGTCACAGACCAGTTCGGCCATGCGTACCCGGCCGTCTACGCTGATCTTGAGCCTTGCTGCCTGAGGACCGGCGCGTAGCAATGACACTTCGTTGATCGCCAGCGCCTCGTGCAGTTTTCCAGATTGGTCCATCGCTTGCATGGCCAACGGGTTGATAACCTCTTCCTCGGCATCCTCCAGCCGCGCCATCAGATCGTCTTCGTGATACTCATTCATCAGAAAGCCGATCGTGCCGCGATTCATCCCGTAAACCGGAGTATCGAGATGCTGCACATTGTACAAAGTGTGCAACATGAAGCCGTCGCCGCCCAATGCAACCACTACATCTGCGTCCCGAGGTGCCACGTTACCATATTTGGCCACCAGGATGTCGCGCGCTGTTTGCGCCACTTTGACCTCACTGGCGAGAAAGGCGATTCTCTTTTTCATGTTTTGTGGTTTCCGGTGTTGCACATTTGGTTCCGAAACAAACATACCTTTCCCCAATAGGCCAGTCTTGACGCCGCAGCAGGCCAAATCGTCGCTTTAAGCCTTTTGCGAATGTGGCGTTTCCGATAGGAAATCCGCAAGATTTATACCCAGCCATGTGGAGCGCCAATGAACGCCAATCTTCGTGACACCGGATTTTTCACCCAGTCCTTGTCGGACCGCGATCCTGAGCTTTTTGGCTCGATCCGGTCTGAGCTGGGTCGTCAGC